>JBFJQB010000030.1:0-22736 GCA_041616855.1 Cognaticolwellia sp.
ACCGCTAAGCCGCCAACCACTGGAAAGTTAGCCAGACGACCAACAGCAGCGATAAAGGCTTTTTCGGTATCGCCCATCCCCATCAAAAAGTTCTTAAAATATTTCTCTAATTGCACATCGTCAACATCACTTAACTCTTCGAAATCTGAAGACTCCCGCAAAAAAGATTTACGCGAGCCATACACTACCGTATCCATATCTTTGTGATAGCTCTTACACCAAACTGGTATTAAAGGCTTTATTTCAACCGGTAGTGGTGGCTCAGCCATCACGGTGTTTTTTAACAGTGCCAAACGTTTGAATAAGTAGTCACCGGCTTTATTCCTCGTCTGCCGGTCTTTACTGAGCATGCCTGATAATATCTGCGCGAGTATTTTCGGCAAACCCAATGAAGCAGGAGTGATCACCCCACTACCATAGCGGCATGATTGACCAGATGCTAGCGCATACAAAGTGGCAGCGAGTCCTTGTTCATCAAAACGCGGTGATGACATTTCACCACTTATTTGTTCAGGGCCAATAAAGTAAACATCGCCCAAACGCGCATTACTGTTTTGTAGATCACTACTCATCAAGTCCATAATATTGTTCGCGGTAGTTTGACCATTAACATCGAGTTGTGCGTGCACTGCAGAGCCCCAATCAACCAGATAAACTTTCTCAGTGTCGGGGTCAAAAACAACATTCGAGGGTTTAATATCGCCATGCACATAAGGTTTACCTTTTTCGTGCTGTTTGGTATCACGTAAGTAACTCAGAATATCGACAAGTTGAATGGCAATTTTAATCACCAACTCACTCCCTAAAGGTCCTCTTTTAAGCGAGAGTTGCTCTAAATCTATGCCCGGCGCTCGCTGCATATGCACAATAGACTGCCGTTTAATTTTATAATAGCCAATAACTTGGGGGATACGAGAGTGAGATAGTTGTCGTTGAATGTCAGCCTCTTCGGCTAACCGGTCTTGCACATGTTGAGGTAAGTTTATACGAGAAAATTTAAAAACTTGCGATTGACCAAGTTCGTCTTCACCACCAAAAACAAAACCATAAGCCCCCTTGCCTATCAACGAGATATTTTGATAGCCCAATAAGGTCAGTTGCTGCTGACAAAGCTCAACCCATTGTTTTAATTTGGTTGCATCTTCGTGATTGAGTAGGTATATCGACTGCTCTTCAGCGATATAAAAGTGTTGCAGCTTTTTTTCCGCCACTAGATTTCCTTACAGCTATCGGCCAAATACTATTAAATTATCATTGATATAAAACAAAATTGATATGGTTAATTAACCAGATAAATTATTGATATCAAAAATCAAATCGATGAAGTCCATTTATAAGTTTTAACGCTTGATAACTTCACCTTTAAAAATCATTATGCGATAGTAAGAATCATCTACAAAATTAAAAAAGCTAAAGTATAAAATGAATAACATTAAAATCTTAATCACGCTGTTTGTCGGCATATTTATAGGTTATGTCATGGCAAACTTCATTAGTGTAGACACAAGCAATCAAAATAGTTTAACTGCTGATATACCTGCTGAAAAGCCTAGAAAAATTGAAGGTGTTTTTATAACAAAAAAAAATATTGATAAAGACATACCTCAACCATCAGCAACACAAATTCACATCATTGAAAAACATGAGGATGAAGAGAGCGAGGTTGACAACTCTGCACAGGACAGTAGCGAGTCTAAATACCAACAACTTGAGACCGCCTATCAATTAGCTAAAAATAAAATTGCCTTACTGCAACATAAATTGGAAGAGTTTGATGATAGCAATGTATCGTCAACCCAAATGGAAGCTTTGGTAGATGTGCCGTTTAAAAAATTTATCAAGAGTTTTACCGGTGTTACACGAGAGCAAATTTATAACTTCCATCAGGCAGAAGAAGATGCAGACTGGGGTTATAACATGCAAAACACTATCAGCGACTTTATTCAGACGCATTATGATGCAAATGACATCGATTTAGTGTCGGTTATATGTAAACAACAGCAATGTGAAATTCTAGTCATACAACACGTTGATGACGCTTGGAATAAAATATCTCAAGACTTAAGACAGCAGGAATGGTGGCAATTTACCTCAACAAATTCATTAGCTGGAAATGCTTCTGATTCAAGTGATGAACTGGCTATTTATACTTTTTTATCGATTTAGTTTATCGATTTAGCTCGAGCTTAAAAAGGTGTACTGTCTTACAAAATGGATGAACTAATAACCTGACCATTTATCCCGAATATAAAAAAGGTCTGCATTTACAGACCTTTTATTGTTTAACTTGAGTTAAATAACCCCTACGCCATATGCACTAGCATATTACTTGGTTCTTCAAGGAACGACTTCCACAAGTTACAAAAACGAGCGATGGTGCCACCGTCAATGGTACGATGATCGCCAGACCAACTTACTTGCATAATTGAACGCGCTTCTACTTCGCCTTTATCGTTAAAGCGTGGTAATTTTTGTAACTTACCAAGTGCAACGATTGCCGACTCAGGCTTATTGATAATAGGTGTTGCCACCGTACCGCCAATAGCGCCAATGTTAGAAATAGTAATGGTACCGCCTTTCAAATCAGCAGCAGGTACTCGACCAGAGCGTGCATCATTAGTTAAGCGGGTAATATCAGCTGCTAGGTCTAAAATAGACTTAGTTTGTACTTGTTTAACATTGGGTACTAACAAGCCTACTTTTGAGTCAACTGCCATACCGATATTGTGATCATCAAAGTAAGTTAGCTCTGTACAGTCTTCATTCACTTGCGTGTTCACTAGCGGGAATTGCTTCAATGCTAACGACATTGCTTTCATAAAGAATGGCATCATAGTCAATTTAATATCTTGCTTGGCGTAAACTTCCTTCAGCTCGCCACGCAATTTGATCAAATTAGTCATATCGATTTCTTCACAATAGGTAAAGTGAGGAATGGTCGATACTGAGTTCACCATAGCTTTTGCCATCGCCGCTTTTATGCCGCGAATTGGCTCAACACGCGTGCCGCCAACAACCGTTTGCGTTGCAACTGGTGCACTAGCAACCGCTTGTGGTGCGTCATTAAAGGCCAAAACGTCTTCTTTATAAACACGACCTTTTTTCCCACTGCCAGGTACTTGATGAATATTGACATTTAATTCACGAGCAACACGACGTACCGCAGGGCTAGCAACGGCTTTTTCATTCACCACTTTTGCCGTAACGTTCGTCGATGCCTTGGCAGCAACCGCACATTTCGCTGCTGCAACAGGTGTTTGCGCTGCTTTTGGCGCTTCATTTACTGCTGGTGTTGTCGTCGGAGCTGGGGTTTGGCCAGTAGCCGCTATTTCAATGGCAAATAATGGCTCATGCACTTTAGCAATCTCACCTTTTGCATGATAAAGCTTAACCACTTTACCTTTATGCATGGCAGGAATTTGTACTAAGGCTTTATCGGTCATGACATCAGCGATGGGTTGATCTTCTTCAATTAAATCGCCTTCAGCGACTAACCATTCAACTAATTCACATTCAACAATCCCTTCACCAATATCAGGTAAAATAAAGTCTTCTACTTGTGTGCCACCATTTACAACAGGCGCGGTAACTATTGGCGTTTCAGCTATTTCAGTTTCAGCAGCGCTATCACTTGTCGCTGTGCCTTCTGGCGTCATAGCAAAAAGTGGTTGGTGAACTTTAGCAATCTCACCTTTGGCGTAATAAAGCTTGTCAACAACGCCAGAGTGCATTGCAGGTATTTGTACCAAGGCTTTATCGGTCATTACGTCAGCCACTGGCTGATCTTCAACAATGACATCACCTTCTGCAACTAGCCATTCCACCAGTTCACATTCAACGATACCTTCACCAATATCTGGTAATATAAAATCAATGCTCATGCTTTAAAATCCTAGTAAGTCATACTGTTTTTAATTGCTTCATAGATCTTTAAGTGATCTGCAGCATATTCTTTTTCAAGCGCTAATGGATAAGGTGTATCCATGCCACAAACTCGAGCAATCGGTGCTTCTAGATGTAAGAAACATTCTTGCTGAATAGTTGCCGCTATTTCACTGGCGAAACCGGCTGTTAAAGGCGCTTCTTGGCTGACCACAAAACGACCTGTTTTAGTAACCGAGTTAGCAACCGTTTCAACATCCCAAGGTAAAATAGTACGTAAATCAATAATTTCACATGAGATACCGTCTTTAGCAGCTAATTCAGCGGCCTTTTCAACGATCTCTACTTGAGCGCCCCACGCTAATAGCGTGATATCAGAGCCTTGTTGCACAACTTCAGCTTTACCTAAAGGTAATTGGTAATCTTCTTCAGGTACTTCACCAACCGAGGCACGGTATAAACGTTTCGGCTCAAAAAATATTACCGGGTTATCATCACGAATTGATGCCAATAATAAGCCTTTGGCTTGATAAGGATTACGTGGCACAACCACTTTTAAACCTGGGGTATGAGCAAAGTATGCTTCTGGTGATTGACTGTGATATAAACCGCCAGCTATACCACCACCGTATGGAGTACGAATCGTCAACTTACCTACATCAAATTCATTACCACTACGGTAACGGAATTTTGCTGATTCATTTACAATTTGGTCAAAGGCCGGGAAAATATAATCCGCAAACTGAATTTCAGCAATTGCTGTACTGCCTTGTGCAGCTAAACCATTGGCAAAACCAATAACGCCTTGCTCAACTAATGGGGTATTGAAACAACGGCTTTTGCCGTATTTTTCTTGTAAACCACTGGTTGCACGAAATACGCCACCAAAGTGACCAACATCTTCACCAAAACAAACTGCACGTTCGTTTTCTGCCATCACAGTATCAAGCGCATTATTGATCGCTTGTAGTAAGTTCATTTGCGCCATTACTTAATTCTCCCTGCAGTAAACGGATAAGCTTGGGGATATTTTCTGATATGTTCTTTGAGATCATCAAACTGACTTTGTAACAAGGGTGGTACTTGGTCATAAACGTCTGAAATTAAATCTTCAACTGGTGGTTTAGCTATTTTTTCTGCAACTTTAACTGCAGCTAAAACGTCATCGCGCAATTGTTCGAATAAAGCAGTTTCTTGTGCTTCGTCCCACCAGCCCTGTGCCAACATCCAATTTTTCATGCGAAGAATAGGATCATGCTCTTGCCACTTGGCTTCTTCTTCACGCGTTCTATAACCTGAAGGGTCATCAGACGTTGAGTGAGCCCCTAAACGGTAAGACATCGCTTCAATTAATACCGGCTTGCCTTCTTTAATCGCGTATTCACGTGCTAATTGCACGGCAGCAATAACCGCTAAAATATCGTTACCATCGATACGCAATGTTTTCATGCCATAACCAACACCGCGTGAGGCAATACCATTACCAACATACTGCTCTTCTGATGGAGTTGAAATAGCATAACCATTATTACGACAGAAGAATATTACCGGAGACTCATGCACCGCAGCCATGTTTAAACCGGCATGAAAGTCACCTTCAGAGGCTGCACCTTCACCGAAATAACAAATGGTAACGGCATCTAAACCTTGCAATTTTTGCCCATAAGCGTAACCCGCTGCTTGTGGAATTTGCGTACCTAACGGTGATGAAATCGTCATATAGTTCAATTCATTACTGCCGTAATGGATTGGCATTTGACGACCTTTACCTAAATCTTTTTCATTACTGAACATTTGGTTCATAAAGTTTTCAAGGCTAAAACCTCGAAACATTAATGCGCCCTGTTCACGATACTGCGCCATGATCATATCTTGATCTTTAAGGCCAGCAGCACCACCTACACTAGCGGCTTCTTCACCGAGTGCAGCCATATAAAAACTGATACGACCTTGGCGCTGTGCAGCGACCATACGCTCATCTAAAACACGATGAAAAGCGAGCGTTTTATAGGTCTTAGTCGCAAGTGCTTGATCAATTTTTGGCATAGCAGCATTTTTATAAATGCTACCATCTTGTTTCAATATTTTAAGGATTGGAATTTCAACTGAATGACCATCAATAAAAGCGGGTTCATGTACGACCGGGCTTTCGTTATATATGTCAGTGTTCATAGCCTTCTCTTTTTTATTAACCTTGTCTGACAAGGTGACATTGAATATTCACTCATAATAAAGCACTGAAAGTATAGAAGCTTTCACAGTAAGGTGAATATTTATGTTGTTGTTATGAATTGTTGGTTGTAATAATCGCAAGCACTTTACCTTTACGTAAACTTAAAAACAAGTTTAGTGAGCAAAGTTAGCGCTTTTATTTACTTTTCAGCGAGCATATTTCTTTACAGTTATGCTCACTGAAAATCAGGTGTTTAACCACAGTTTATTTGTTTCAAACATAACCTAAGCCCCCTATTTACTTTAAACTCAGTTCTTTAGGTAGAGGTTATGAGTTCAAGACATAACCTAAGTTCCTAAGTCCCTTTAGGCAAGCGTTGTTGGTGTGACCGTTAATAATGCCCGTTGGCCGATGGCGACGTTGGCATTAGGGAAAATAATGGCTTCGCCGTCTTGTTGCGTTTTCACCTCAACACCACCATCAATTGCTAATACATGCCCTTTAGGAAAGTCAGTAAAGTTTTCCACATCATCTGCAAACGTTAGCGCAAACGCTTCATGCTGGCGATTAATTACCTGTGATATTTCATAAAGATTAAAGTCTTCTGCCTTGTAAGCTTTTAACGCGAGATCTTGACCTGACACCAATTTAGTTAAGGTGTCACGTACTTGCACAAACTGACTCATGTCATTTTCACCAAACGGGCGAACTTTGCCTAATTCAACGGTAAAAGCGTCGGCGCCGAATTCATTGGATGAAAAGTAGCTAAAAGTCGTGGTAGGAGAATGTGATAATAAAATCGTATTAACACCACAAGCATTTAAAAACTGCAGTTGGCTTTTCTTACGCGGCGCGCCGTGTAAAAACGGATAAACCGCAAACTTATCACACTTTGAGCCACGAATTGCGGTATGTAAATCGTAATGGCTACGTTGACGTTCGCTACCATCTACCGCATTTAACTTGCTGCCGGCGGCAAAGAAATCTCGCACGGTATTTTCTAATAATAAAGCACGGTGGCGCTCTTTGTTAATTAAACCAGCTCCTTGACCTTGGTCTTGTGAATGCCCCCCCGAAAATAAGCGATTCATATTCTCTTCAACAAAACGCTCAGCAATGTTCATTGAAGCTGGATTGCCAAAAATAAATAATACCCGCTCCGCTAGCATTAATTCACCACGGATCAATTCCCCGATTATGTCACTACAAATTTCAATGGGCGCGGTTTCATTACCGTGTACTGCACTTGATAAAACAATATCATGACTGGTTTGACGATTTATCGGTTCAAAAGTGATTAAACCCGTTTCTAATACCGTGACTTTACTGAGTGTTTTAGTGGCTTGATGCGTCACGTCAAAACTAAAGCCACCGTCTGGTAATGACCATTCATAGGTGCGAGTGATTGATAAAAAGTCACCGCTTTGTTGTAAAGTTTCTGCTAAGGGTGTTGTTGAATTGGATAAATCGTTCACGCGTTTCCACCTGTTATTATATTGTCGAATGCTATCGAATATCAGAATCGAATGTATAGCCGAATGTAAGTCGAATTTATTTAAGCAACTGAGATATAACTTCTCAAATACTCAGTAATTATTGCGCGCTATTATACAAGATTTGCTGCTTTACGTCGCTGTAATGGCAATTTAATCTCAGTTATGCATGTTTATGCATATCCGCTGGTGAGCTTTCAATAGATTTTTCAGTTACTCATGGGGCGTGTGGCTTTGCGTTTTTACTGATAACGCAAGTTGCTGAGTATGATTAAGTAAACGTCTACCGCCAACTTTTCCATGACCAGGAACAATGGTTTTTATATCTGGGTATTTATCTTGTACTTTTTTAATCGACTGTGGCCAATCTTCGATTGACGCATCATCAATATTGCCTAAGGTTTTACTGCTAAGGCTTTTAACAAAACAACCACCAAATAGCGTTTCAGTTTTTGCTAACCAAATAACAATGTTGTCTTGAGTATGGCCAGGTCCAGGGTAAAAAACTTCGATAAGGCCATTAGCTAACTTAACAGGTTCCGTTGATAGCTCATTACTGGATTGCTCGCGATTATTTACTTTCAACCATTGATTTGTTAGCGGCGTTGCATAAGTTTTTATCTTGAGTTTATTCAGCAATGACATACCACCACTGGCATCTTCGTGAAAGTGCGTAACCACCGCACTTTTCACCATAAGCCCTTTTAACTTGGCCCATTTAAGCAATTTCTCAGTATCTGCCACTGTCCAAGGCGTATCAATTATATGTGCTTCATTTCCCTCAACAACCATTAAACCTGAGGCAGCAACCACGCCATAGGGCTCAACTTTTTTATAGGAGATATGTTGGTAAACATTATCGTCTAATTGAATAACCTTGAGTGTTGGCACATCAGAATTAGCAAGAAGACGATGCGAAATTAAGATAATAAATAAAATAACTAATCTCATTTTCTAAAGCCTCCTAGTACTCTCATAATGGCCTCAAGTGATTCATTAAACGTTAGAGCTTGCTAGCTAGTTTTTCGCGCTTGAATGGCATAAAGTAGTGGCACTTGCTGCCCTTTGTGTAACATTTGATAGCCCTGTCCAACAACATGCTCAAGTCCTTCAAAGCAATTATAGGGACTATATGGGTATTCTTTAAAATATTCGATAGTTAGGCCTGCGGTAATTAAAGCATTAACGACCTCACTTAATGAATGGGCCCACGTTACCAGTGTAGATTTTTCCCCATCACAGTTTTCCGTGTATGTGCCTTCGTCTTCTACATCAGGTGTAATATTAGGAAAATATGAGGCTCCGCTTAATAAATCATTGAACGGGTGAAACTCTACTAGGTGAAATTCACCTCCCACCGATAATGAATTAGCGATAGTTTTCGCCCAGCGGTTCAAATCGGGGAGCCAACAAAGAACACCATAAGAAGTAAAGACAATATCAAATTTTTCTGTATTTTCATCGCCAAATTGATAAATATCTTTCGCCAAAAAGCTAGCTTTTAACCCTAGTTCGGCTTTCAGTTTGTTCGCCTGTTCAATGGCCTCTGTAGACAAATCAACACCGGTAACTTTTGCCCCTGCTCTGGCCCAAGACAATGTATCTTGACCAAAATGGCATTGAAGATGTAAAAGTTTTTTTCCTGCAACATTACCCACCTGATCAAGTTCGATAGCATTGAGAGATGAATTGCCGCTTTTAAAAGCCTCTATATCGTAAAATTTTGAGTCAACATGAACCTTTGTCCGCTTATCCCAAGCGGCTTTATTAATATTTAAATAATCCATAACCTATTCTTATTACTACATCCCACTTATAAATCAACATTTATAACAGCTCAGCGATCATGCTGCCAGCCCGTATTGTGCGAATATATCATTCAGCCTTTTCTACCTTCAGTAATAGCGCGACGGCCTTCTCATGCTTTTTCGATTTGGCAAGTTGAAGTGCAGTGCTGCCGCGCTTATTTATCAGTGTCGTGTCAACACCATTATCAAGTAAATACTTAAGGTTATCGAGTTTTCCCAAATAAGCAGCATCCATGAGAGGGGTATCACCGTTGCTATTTGGAATGTTGACATTCGCTCCATGAGAAACCAATAATTGAAAGAGCTCAAAGTTATTGGTGTTCCAACCCGTTATAATTAAAGCGGTATCTCCAGAGTGGGTTTGAGCATCAATATTTGCGCCTTGCTGAAGTAGCGCTTTAACCCCTTGGAGCAAGTATTTGTCATCCTTAAATCGGGCAATAAAAAGTGGAAGGACACGACTTTCCTTTCGATGCACATCAGTCAACCTAGACGTTAGCTGCAGTAACATTTTAAAATATTGTTTGCGCTTTTGTTGCAGTGAAAATTCAAACAATGACACATTATTAATCGTGAGGCTGTTGATATCGGCGCCACTTTTAATCAAATGCTTTGCTAGTTCAGTGCGGTCTAAAACTACCGATTGATAAAAAGCTTCGCGCATTATCGCTTTATCTTCTAACACTTTGTTATTTAACGATTGGCTGAACGCTGCTTTATCGTTATTTAGAATTGCCGTAATTAACGGGTGCTCTGGTATACTCGGTGCTGGATAACTGTTAAAAACACTTTTAAGCCAAGTATAATGAGAAGATATCCGAGTATAGAACTCCTCCACACCATAATGACCTTCTTTAAAACCTTTACCCTCTTGGTATGAGCTAACACCGATAACATAAAGATTGTCAGCAGATTCAATAAAAGCAGGTCCGCCACTGTCGCCCCGAGAACTAATTCCTTCAAGCAATGTGCTCTTGGGTGGTGCATTGAATGTAAATCCGATTACATGTTCGTTCACCATATCGACGGTATTAGTGGCACCTCTTTGTTTATAGTCATCTCGAATCAAACCATCTTTGCCATTACCGTATGTTCCTCGGCCAACAAAAATAACAGCTTGACCATTTTCGTTATAATCTTGATAAAGCTGAGCAGGTTCACCTGTCTCAATAGGATCTTTAAGCTGTACAAGCGCAATATCATAGATTTCATCATTTTTTCTGTTGAATTGTGGGTGAATAAAAATATTCTCTAACCTATATTGTGCATCATTATGTTTGACATAGAAAAGGCTATGCTCTTTTCCTTTTAAACAATGTGCGGCAGTTAATACCCAATTAACATCGACTAATGTTGCAGCACAACCGCCAATATAAGCTACAGACTGAGCATACTTTTCTCCTAACACTAAGTACTGTTTATCTTCAACATCATGTCTTATAACTATTGCTTCAGCACTGCTAGCAATAAGCCATCCGAGAGATAGAATAGTTTTTATCAAATTCAAAATTAGTCTTCCAAAGCTCAGGCGTGTGTAGGCAAACATTCACGCAAACCATGCCATAAGCCCCTAAAGAGTAGCTAACTAACATTGCGCGGAACGAACACAACAAATTTTAATATATTGCTTGCTCTATGACCTTAGCACGCGATTTTTTACACTAACTAACTTATATCTAACCATCAGCAATTTCGTAAAAGTCAGCCGCGTAAAATATTTTTTAATGTATTTAGAAAGTTATCAATAAACTTTGAGCTATTCAACATCATTTATCATGCGACTAACTACACCATGAAGTAACTGTTTACTAATATTAGGGATGATGTCAAAACGGAAAATCTTGGTTGTCGATGGCAGTCCAGAGTATTTTTTAAGTGCCTCATGGCAGAGGAGATAAAGCTTCAGCGTTATTGAAGCGAAAAGTCATCATGTTCTGTATAGCTCAGCGCTTTACTGGCGATTGAATAGGAAAAACCTTTAGAAATTAAATGTCGTAACGCTTTTTGTTTTAATTTCAAATCTTCAATCGGTTCATCACCAAATTTTCGTCTCTTTAATATTAATGCTTTCTCAAGATAATCTTCATCTGTTGTTTCTAAGCTACTGATAGATTCATTTATTATTTGAGATGAGAAGCCTTTAGCATATAACTTTTCTTTTATTTTGTTCGCACCGATATTTTTTTCTGAAAAGCTCATCGTTAATCGCTTTGCATAACGAAGATCATTCACAATGTCTCGTTCGATAAGATAGGCTAACGCTGGCTCATTAAACTGAGTATCATCCTTAAACAGCAGGTTTGCCTTTTGCAGTAATACTTTAGCTGAGTAATCACCATAGCGCTCAATCATCCACAACATATACGACTTCACGCGTTCATAAGAGATAACTTGCGGCTTAGCATTTTGCTTTTTTTTATACATACAAATTGTAATCCTTAATGCGGGCGTATTGGTTATTTTACTTAAAACTAAAAAGGTGCCATTGGGCACCTTCTTCACGTTACATCACTTAACTGATCACTGACAGAGCATAGCACTATACTAATTTCGCTTGCTTATAATCCAGCAGCAACAAATGCAGCACTCACCAGTTTTTGGGCATCACTGATAATTAATTGTAAGTGAGTATCGTCAATAAAGCTTTCGGCGTATATTTTATAAATATCTTCTGTGCCTGACGGACGAGCAGCAAACCAACCGTTCTCAGTACACACTTTAATACCACCAATGGCCGCATTGTTGCCCGGTGCATGTGACAATATCTGAGTAATTTTTTCACCTGCAAGCATATCAGAAGTAATTGCCGCAGGCGTTAACGAAGTAAGCACCTGCTTTTGCTGTAAATTAGCTACAGCTTCAACTCGACCATAACACGGCTCACCTAATTGCGCAGCAAGCTCTTGATATAACTGATAAGGGTCTTTACCGGTAACCGCCAACATTTCAGCCGCTAAAAGTGTCATCACAAAACCGTCTTTATCTGTGGTCCAACAGCTACCATCTCTTGCGATAAAAGATGCACCCGCACTTTCTTCGCCGCCAAAGGCATAGCTTGAGTCATGTAAGCCATCAACAAACCATTTAAAACCAACAGGTACTTCAGACAATGGGCGATCAATGAGTTTAGCAACACGGTCGATTAATGAACTTGATACTAAGGTTTTACCAATTTTGCAGCCTGCTGGCCAGTTTCTGTGAGTCATTAAATAATGAATAGACACCGCTAGATAATGATTAGGGTTCATTAAACCGCCGGTTTTCGTAACAATACCGTGGCGGTCAAAGTCAGGGTCATTACCCACAGCAATATCAAACTTATCTTTTAAGGCGATCAAACCTGACATGGCATAAGGCGATGAACAATCCATACGAATTTTGCCATCTTTATCTAATGGCATAAAAGCAAAACTGGCATCAACCACTGGGTTAACAACGTCGAGTTTCAAACCGTATTTTTTCGCGATGACTGGCCAATAATGAATACCTGAGCCGCCAAGAGGATCAACACCAATATGCACGCCTGCTTTAGCAATAGCTTCCATATCAATCACTTGGCTTAGCTGCTCAACATAAAAGCTGATAAAGTCTTCACGCGATAATAATGGTGACTGTAATGCGAGGGTGTAATTTATACGCTTAACGTCAACTAATTTATCGGCAATAATCTCGTTAGCACGCTGTTCAATTATTTTAGTTATTTCACCTTCAGCTGGGCCGCCATGAGGGGGATTATATTTAATGCCGCCATCGGTTGGTGGATTATGTGATGGGGTGATGATCAAGCCATCAGCTTGGCTTGGCTGGTTTTTATTAGCATGAGTTTTATTATGCACGATGATCAAGCGAGAAATCACTGGTGTTGGAGTAAACCCATCATCTGCCTGAATAACCACAGGGACATTATTAGCAATTAACACCGCAATGGCAGAGGCAAAAGCAGGCTCAGACAATGCGTGGGTGTCTTTACCTAAGTAAAGTGGCCCTTTAAAACCTTGTGCTTGGCGGTATTCCGCTACTGCCTGACAAATCGCTTCAATATGGTGCTGATTAAAGCTTAACTTACTGGCATTACCACGATGCCCTGACGTACCAAAAGTAACCTTTTGCTCGGCAATATCAATATTAGGCGTCTGTAAAAAATAATCACTGACTAAACGGCCAATATTAATTCTATCTATGGGTCTTGCGGGTTTGCCTGCATGCTGATGAATTGTCATTAAAATTCCTTGTCGTCATAACTTGGTCATACGCGGTGCTTATTACTTCTTAGTGAAAATTAGAGTAAATCGCGAATATTTTCTACATCTTGCTCATCATAGCCTAATGCTCGACTTACTTCGGTCAGCATCATTTTTTTACGGGTGGTATTTGAATTAGTGATCACCCAGAACGGACTATCAGGTATCTGACGCGGTTTAGTACTGCTACCACTTGCTGCTAATTCGGCTTCGCTTGCAGCAAAATATAAACGGTCACGCCCTCTGATTTGACAAACCGTAGAAAAACGGTGTCCGTGCACGCGATATAAGGCGGCTAAGATCAGTAAAAACCGACCTACAGCGCCACGTTGCATCGCTAATTCTTCTTTATTGATGTAATTAAATACGGAGCCATTAGCATCAACAGCTTCTTTAGGTGTTTGTGTTTCAACAAGCTCTGCTTTAACCTCTGCTTCCTGCTCAACAGTTTCAGGTTCAGCAGCCGCTGTAACCTCAACGTTGTTGTCCGTTGTTAATTTAATTAAACGACGTAAGATCGACGATGCGCTTTCGCCAATATACTGGGTATTTGACGCAATGTACTGATAAAGCTCTTCATCTATTTCGATGTTTTTCATTGATGACCCTAGGGAAATTATTATAGATCGCGGCAAGATTATACTTACGTTAAACAGAAGTCTCTATAGGGGAATAACAAATCAGGAAAATATTTTTACAAAAGTGAGTTATCTTAATAAAAAACAGCAAATAACCCAGAGGTTACTGACGAAATTCTAATAACACACTCAGCGCCATATGCTAGATATATCATTAATAGAAACCGGAGATTTTATTGCATCAATATGTAAAAACGAGGACAATTCTGTCCTGATATCATCCTGCACATTTTATAAGAGGCCGTTATGGCAAAGCTTTTAAACTATCAACAACTTGGTAACGGCAAAGACATTATTCTGATACACGGCTTATTTGGCCGTTTAGAAAACCTAAATATGGTTGCAAAAGCGCTGTCAGAAAGTTATCACGTTACCAGTGTGGATGTGCGTAACCATGGTGATTCCTTCCACGATAATGTTATGGACTACCCTAGCATGGCGCAAGACGTTGTCGAGTTAATGCAACACTTAGCGATCAACAGTGCCATTGTTCTTGGCCACTCGATGGGTGGAAAAATAGCCATGGAATTAGCGCTGACCATGCCAGAGCGGGTTGAAAAGTTGATTGTCGCCGATATCGCGCCAGTAGAGTATCCACCGCATCACCGAGAAATTATAGCCGGCCTAAAGTCTATCGATTTAACGGCAGTATCAAAACGTAAAGATGCCGATAATCAGCTATCCAAATATGTCGATAACATCGGCGTTCGACAATTTCTCTTAGGTAATTTAAGTAATGAAAATGGCCAATATTCATTTAAATGCAATATTGACAATATCGCTAAAAACTACCCAAATATTATGAAAACTTATCAAGGTAGCAATACTTATAGCGGCCCAACATTATTTATTAAAGGCGCAAACTCTGACTATATTTTGCCAGAACATAGAACTGAAATTGTTCGCTTGTTTCCTCAAAGTCGTGCTCGCGTTATTCAGGGTGCAGGCCATTGGCTACATGCTGAAAAAACTGCGGCCTTTAACCGTAGCGTGATAAGCTTTTTAGAAAGCTGATTATCCAAGTATTCATTTCATGCAATTATCTTGTGAATAATTAACGCTTTAAAATCGTCTATCGGCTTGTTTAGTGGCTACCCCCCTATTTAAAACCAGCTGATAAAATCAATGGTACTGGACAAAATTAATGTGTTTAAAAATACTGTTATGCTATAGTGCGCCCTGAAAATTTTAGGGTTGATTATGTTTGCAGAGCACTTCGAATTAGTTGAAGCCATTGGGCTGAATTTATTTTTTGCTTTTATCTTTATTTTCATTGGGTTAACAATCCATGATGTAATGAAAAAAAACGAAGTTCCTCGATTTGGAAAGTTCGTAGTTTATTTTGTTTTATTTTTAGGGTGTGCCGGTTTTATCGCAAAAGGCATCATTCAGTTTGTTTGGGAAAGCCAAGGTGTTGGATAAGTAAGTAATAAAAATGGCAAAAGAAGTAGCAGATTTAACAACCATTGACTTATTTAGCGATGAAAAGCGTCCGGGGCGACCAAAAACGAACCCTCATTCTCGCAGCGTACAAGTTAAAATAAACAAACGTAATCAAGTAAAACGTGATAAGAACAATGGTTTAAAGCGAGTTGAGTTTAAATTACACACCAGTGTATTTGAACGCTTAGACGCTTTAGCAAAAGATAAGGGTATGAGCCGAAGTGAGTTAATAGAATGTTTATTAGTTCAGTCGCTTGATGCCGACGATATTAAAGTTTAGTTAGATATAAAAAGGTTAGATTGATGGCAATTGTAGGTTTATTTTTCGGAAGTGATACAGGAAACACCGAAGCCGTAGGCAAAATGATCCAAAAGAAGTTGGGCAAACAGCTTGTCGATGTTAAAGATATCGCCAAAAGTACCAAAGAAGAAATCGCAGAATTTGATTTGCTGATTTTAGGTATTCCTACATGGTATTACGGTGAAAACCAATGTGACTGGGATGACTTCTTACCTGAGTTGGAAGAAATCGATTTCACTGACAAGCTCGTTGCTATTTTCGGCTTAGGTGACCAAGAAGATTACGCTGAATACTTCTGTGACGCGATGGAGCCATTACGCGATATCGTAGAATCAAAAGGCGCTATTGTGGTGGGTAACTGGTCGACTGAAGGTTACGAATTTGAAGCTTCTAAAGCCTTAGTTGACGAAAATACCTTTATCGGTTTGTGTATTGACGAAGACCGTCAACCTGAATTAACTGAAGAGCGCGTTGATACCTGGGTTAAACAAATTTACGACGAACTTTGTTTAGCAGAATTAGAAGACTAATTAGTTCAAACAAACTCCCGAATTAAGCCAGCAACTCGCTGGCTTTTTTGTGCCCTCAATCAAACTATCTAGCTAGCAATTTTACAACAGCGCTTACGCGGTTCTTTTTTTGCGGATATACAAAGTTCTATTTAATTTAGCGACGACTTCACCTTGGGCATCCTTAACAAATACTGGAATTTCAGGCAGGTATTTCTCACCTTCAGCAGTGTGCGCCAAAATATCGGCAATCAATGCATCAGTAATTAAAAAGTCGGCCGTCACTGTGCCCTTTCCTGGTTTAATATAATCGATATCCGCTGACTTATCCCAAACGATATAGTCCCTACCTAAGCGCGACAGCACCATCAACATACAAAATGGATCTGTCATGGAAAATAATGAGCCACCAAAATGAACACCTACGGCATTTTGATTGAACATACCTAGCTTTAAACGTACTTGTGCTTTTCTAAAATCGTTAGAAATATCGACAACTCGAATACCACTAAATAGAAATGGCGGCCAAATATTTAACAAAAATTTCATTTGCCAAGCCTTTTTAAACATATGATTCCCTTTTACTGCTAACAAAAAATAATTGTCTCGATATAAAGTTCAAAGCTTAAGCCTACAAACTCATCAGACCAGCAAAGCATTATGCCGTTTTAAGTGAATAAAACCAGAAAAATAGCGAATCATTTACAACTAGCCCTTTCAACCTAAGACATAACCCCCTATAATTTTCCCTAAATTGATAGCCAGATGTAGAGATTAAAATTAATGCCAGAACAAAATGAAGAGTTAAAAAGAGCCGGATTAAAAATCACCCTGCCACGCATTAAAATTTTGGCTATTTTACAAAATCCAAATAACCAACACATCAGCGCTGAAGACGTATACAAGATTTTACTTGAACAGCATGAAGAAATTGGTTTAGCGACGGTATATCGCGTATTAAACCAATTTGATGATGCCGGTATTGTTACTCGCCATCATTTTGAAGGCGGCAAGTCAGTATTTGAACTGAGTCATAAAAAGCACCATGATCATTTAGTGTGTTTAAATTGTGGCAAAGTTATTGAGTTTGAAGATGATGTTATTGAACAGCGCCAAGAAGATGTGGCGAAATTGCATAAAGTAAAACTGACCAATCACAGCTTATATTTGTATGGTGAATGTGAAGACGAAGCCGCTTGCGAAGCGTACCGTAAAGCTCAGTTTTAATTCTCGACCAAGAAGTTACAACATTAAGCCCTAGTTATTAAGTTAACGAGGGCTTTTTTTATGACCAATGTTATTATGTAGATGCTTTAGTCTGATTCACCAACGCTCAATACTCCATTGCACAGCCATCAGTGCAATGAATAAAGACCCCACAGGCATTACAGCTTTACTATAAAGCTTAGTATTTCGAACGATAATTAATACTGGCATTAAAACGACTAGGATAGCCAACTGACCAATTTCCACACCGAGATTAAACGCTAATATACTTAATAGCTGTTGATCTGCGGGTAAACCTAACTCACCTAGTACACCAGCAAATCCCATACCATGTAACAAGCCAAAAGCAAAGGTTAGCCAAGCCAAGCGTATTACTAGGGGCCAAATATTATTTAATGCGGCAAATAAGACCGATAACGCTATGCCTAACTCTACCCAGCGACTGCTCGGACTTAACCAATTTAAAGCAGTTGCGGTTAACGTTATGGAGTGTGCTAGGGTGAAAGCGGTTACAATCCATACTGTGTTAGTTAATATGGTTTTAATATCACTAATGCCCTGCCATTTTTTATCTTTACGCTGCAGTACCGCAGGTAATAATAGCGCCAGCAAAAATAAAATATGATCAATGCCAATCCAAATATGGATAATACCTTGATAAACAAATTGCTTAATCGTTGTTGCCCAGCTTCCTGTTTGCAAATCTACAGTGATTTGTCGTGTATTTTCATCTAAAACGAAACTATGCATGCGGCGTCCATCGCCAATATTAAGCACCAGTTCATGGCTACTATCTAAAGAAAATATAGCGTTGTAAGCTATTTTTAGGGCTCCGGAAATTGCACATTGTCCTGAAAAATCAGTGACAGCAAAGGATTCGTTTGCATGATCTTGTAAACGCTCTACAAGGTCAAAACTGAGCTGACATTTAAGGTTTTTGCGACTAAGTGATAAATGTTCAGCTAAATAACTGGCTATTTCAGCTTGGCGGTTTTTAACTTCTCCCCAAGTTAATTCTCCGTTTGCATTAACATCTAATCCAATCGCTAACTCTAAATCCGTTAAGCTCAATTGCCACTCACCGTTAATGTGACCGGTGTCGTCAATTTCAGCAATGATATAACTTGTACTCAATTGATGAGCAAAAGCATTATTTGTTAATATCAATGCTAGGCTAATTAACCATATTTTTAACCACTGGTGCATATGTTATCTCGTTACTTTTAAGGTAAGTTTACTTTCGACTTTAGCTTAAACTTTAGTTAAAGGGTCAGAAGAGTGCTCTGCCGCTTTAGCGCGCTCTAACAAGTATTTATCTGCCGTCATTTTCGCTTGCTGCCAATTTATTTCTGCCCAGTGTAAAGCTTTGCTTGCATCGGGCTCAATATCAAGATAATAACGTGCGATATCAGCTGCATGAGCAGTGTCATTGCGCTGCAAACGTATCTTAATACGTTGGCTTAAACGCTGTTTCCATAGAGTCGTTGCAGGGGTAGAGTATTGCTCGGCTAGTGCCAAGCGCAATAATAAGGCGTCATCAAAGCTATCACTTGTCAGCACAATAGGCGCAAGCTTTTTAAGTATTTCTTGGTGTTGCTGCTGCGCTAATTGAATATCTGCCCATAGCACTAAGTAACTAACAGGGGCTTGTGATAACGGAATACCGGCTAAATGTTCGAGTGCTTGTTGTGATAATTTTTGGCGCTGAGCAAGATCCGCTAAAATTTGCTTTAGCCACACGTTCTGCTCTTTGGGAATCACGCCTGCAAGTTTGATAATATTTTTCAACTGCTGGTAACTTTGTACAACTTGCCCGTGTTCAGCATTAACTTCATGTACACAAGCACTACTAAGCAATAAGCTACTCTGGCCGAGCAGGCGTAAACAAGCCTTTTTAGCTGCAGCTAAATCGCCTTGTACCATGTGAATATTAGCTTTCATTAGCCAGGCAGCTACGTGTTGGGGTTGTTTTGTCAGTATCTGACTAAGTATCTGTTGAGCTTGAGTGAACTGATGATAATGCTGTAAGACGGTGGCTGAATAAAACTGTAACTCAACATCGTTAGGATTCGCCGCTAATAAAGGTTTAATAAGTGCACTTGCCCGGCCATAATATCGACTCGCTAACCCAGGTTTACTTGCGTCTTTAATCAGCTGTGCAATAAAAACTTTTGGCTGTTGTGCAGGTTTAGGTACCGTCCATTTCGCCACCACACTGTGTGCTGATTTCGGGATATAACTTTCGCCATAAACTGAACCTGTAAAAATCATCAATATAGATATTAACAGCGTGTATATTACATGTTGTTTGAAATATCGATGGTCAAAATGTATGTTCATAGTGCTCTCCCTAAAAGGGCGCCTTCCTTGGCGCAGTCATACTCGGTTTTACTGTGCTAGTAAATCGTCATATGCGGCTGGGTCTTCAACATCTTGAATAAATACGCGACCGTTAATCGCTAAAGGTTTATCACTAGCTTGTTGATTGAAAGCCGCGCGGCTGTAACTGGCAAAAGATACTTCCAATGCTTCAATCGTAATGTTTACCGTCCCTATAACCGCGGCATTTACACCATCATGAACGGTATAAGTAAAACTATCACTGCCAGTTACTTCATCGTTTGGCTGATAAGTAAACTCGCCATTGTTATTAACCGTTACGATACCTAACATGGCTTGTTGCGCTAATCTAAACGTTAAACTATCACCATTTGCGTCACTGGCACTTAACATGTCGGTAATGGCGGTTTCTGTTTGTGTGATCAAGTCCACTGTTACCGTAACCGGTGATACATTTTCTTCTTCGTCGTCGCTATCAAAGATATTACATCCCGAAAGCATGACCGTGGCGGCTAAACTCAAGGCTAACCATTTAATAGTGCGATTTATGCTGGTTTTCAGCATGGTGTTGCTGTTACTAAGTTTCATCATTGCTCCCCTTATTCTGAACCTGGTAATGGCATGGCTAAATAAGGAAAGCTTGTTCCCATCATTGCTGCATTACTTGGTGCACCATCAGTGAACGGTACATTACCTACGCTAGCATCTTCAGGCGCACACAAGCCTAAGTCTGTGTCGTTGCCATTAACCGGAATTGGGTAACATAAGCGCCCCATCACGACACGAAGCGCAATATCGACCACATCATCACCAGGACGACGACCGTTTGGGAAGCCGGCCAAATCATCACCGGCAACACCAAAGGAAGATTGCATATCAGCCGAAACAGCAGCAATACCAGTATTTAAACGCAACATTTCAGCAGCTGTAACTGTCGCCATTTGGTTTACACCAGGGAAACCAGTTAAAAACGCAGTGACTAAATCAACACGTGGGAAGTTAGTCGGTGCTAACGTTTCAATATTTGTACCTAACGTCGTATTAACTGCATCTTTAAATAAGATATTTAGCAGCTCAGGTAGTGTTGGGTGCGTAACATAATCGGCAAATTGACCATCGTTACTTGGGTGTGAACTTGAAAACTTATCTTTATCAGCCAAACCAATAACAAGTTCATTTACTAATGGTGAACCCAAACGAGAAACCTGCGTCATAGCACCACCATTAACTTCAGTGTTATCGAAACTCGCATTTGGATTTAAAATGCGTGCTTGCGGTAAACTTGCTGTAGTCCAACTGCCAATTACGCCATTACCTGAACCAATTAAACAAGCGGTAGGAACTTCAATTGCAATACTGGTCACATTTTTATCTGCTAAATCATCATTCATTGCTGATTGTGTAATACCACCAGGGAAACCGTCCCCATCGCCAGCACTAGGAGCACTATCACCTTCAACCGGCACAAAGTTAACTAAATCAAAAACTTTACCTAAGTTAACTGTGAAAGCATCTTTACGCTGGCCAACAAACACTTTCGCTGCTGCATCACAACCTGGAATAGCAGCTGAATAGATAAAGCTATTAGCATAGCTTGCATACTGCTCTGCACTGCTAAAAGTTTTGTTACCAATATAATCCAGTGGTTTCGCGAAACTTGCGCCACCAGAGGTGCTGTTAGTTACACTAACACTAGAACCTGTTGCCATCGGACCAGAGGTCATTTTAACGGTATAGCTTTCTGAAAAATTAGCTGCGCTTTGATCGGCCATACTAATGCCGCCAACATTTTTAAGCGGTACACCTACTGATTTTTTTTCACCGTCGCTACCAACCATTAAGGCAATACCCGTATTATTGCTGCCAAGCATTTGGCTAAAATTAAAACTAAAGGTGATGTCTTCAACCGCATCACCGTCGTTATCAATATGTATAGCGTAGGTTGCCGCAGGATCCATAGCAAAGTAGTTGGGCCCACCATATGCATCTTGCAGGGGAATATAATTGGCGATTAACGTCACGTAATCTCCACGGCCTTCTTCGTAACTGTTAAATGCGTAAAAATCCGTAGAGTCGACTGTTGGCATACGGGTAACATTAGGTGCTTCACGATGGCTTGACGCTGAAACAGCTTGAGATAATGTAGCACTCAACATAACAGAGGCTATCAGTGTTCTTTTAAATTTTTTCATGACATTTCCTTGTAGATTGTTACTTTTTTAAGTATGAATTTTTTAATGTGCATATAGTTAAACGATCAAAAGTAAGAATTGGATGCAAAAAAACGTAAAAAAAAAGCGAAACTTTTGTTTCGCTTTTTAACACTATGTTTTTATTAAATTAAATAATATTAAATAATTATCAAATCAGCGGTATATAACACAGTAGTCGGCGAGCCATTAGGCGAGCCGCCTAACGGCTCTAGACTAACCGCCAATGCCGCAATGTCCAATTGGTCAAATAAATTTGGCTTGGTTAATTGCAGCTTTCCGGTTTTAGGTAGTGTGCCTAGCGAGATTGGCGGGCGACCATCAACCGCCACTACCCATAACTCATAATCAGCATTAGCTTGAGCTTGAAATTGCTTTGTCGCTTATACACCAATGCTATCTTTAGCAATCTCTATTGCCCACAATAACTCTGTTTGCTCATTATTGTACAAAGCAAGTTGCTGTATTTCA
>JBFJQB010000031.1:0-22565 GCA_041616855.1 Cognaticolwellia sp.
GATGGCAATTCACACATCATGATAACACGCAAACCATTTTCACCACGTTTCAATCCATTTTCTGCTAGAATATCAATAACCTGAGAGGCCTCTTCAACCGTTCGAACGAAAGGGATCATTATTTCAACATGGGTCATACCCATATCGTTTCGCACGCGTTTAATGGCTTCACATTCAAGCGCAAAACACTCTCTAAAATCCTTAGAAATATAGCGCGATGCTCCGCGATAGCCAATCATAGGATTTTCTTCTTCAGGTTCAAATGCTTCGCCACCCACTAAGTTGGCATATTCATTGGACTTAAAGTCAGACATACGCACAATCACTTTTTCTGGCGCATAAGCTGCAGCTAACGTTGAAATACCTTCAGTTAGTTTCGCAATATAAAATTCTATCGGGTTGTCATAACCGACCATAATATCTCGAATTTCATCCTGTAAATCAGCACTTTGATCATCAAAATTCAATAATGCTTTCGGGTGTACGCCGATCATTTTATTAATAATAAATTCTAAACGCGCCAAACCTATTCCGGCATGAGGCAAGCGAGCAAAGGCAAAAGCACGGTCTGGATTACCAACATTCATCATGATCTTTAATGGCAAGTCAGGCATAGAGTCAATTTCAGAGGTAGTAACAGTGAAGTCTAATTGTCCTTGATAAATAAAACCCGTATCGCCCTCTGCACAAGAAACCGTAACTTTATCGCCGGTGGCAATTTTACTGGTGGCGTCACCACAACCGACAACGGCTGGGATCCCCATTTCACGGGCAATTATTGCTGCATGACAAGTGCGTCCGCCACGATTTGTGACAATCGCAGAGGCACGTTTCATGATCGGCTCCCAATCAGGGTCTGTCATATCAGTGACTAAAACATCACCGGGTAATATTTTATCCATTTCAGCGAGTGATGATAAAACTTTCGCTTCACCACTACCTATTTTGTGACCAATCGAGCGACCTTCACAAATAATGCCGGCCGTTGCTTGTAATTGAAATTGCTCCATCACATTAGCATTTTCTCGGCTTTTAACGGTTTCTGGGCGTGCTTGTACGATATAAAGCTTACCGTCTAAGCCATCTTTGGCCCATTCGATATCCATGGCTCGACCATAGTGCTTTTCAATAATCACCGCTTGTTTGGCTAACTCTTCTACTTCTTGATCAGTTAATGAAAAAGTGTCCGATTGTGCTTGTTCAATATCAACGATTTCAACTTGCTTGCCGATTTCTTGATTTTCTTCGGTGAAAGAGGCGTAAATCATTTTTATGGCTTTACTGCCAATATTTCGACGAACAACCGCCGGCTTACCTTTTGCAAGTGTCGGTTTATGTACATAGAACTCGTCAGGATTAACCGCGCCTTGTACGACCATTTCACCTAAGCCAAAGCTTGAGGTGATAAATACCACATCTTCAAAACCTGATTCAGTATCAATAGAGAACATCACACCGCTAGAGGAGATATCACTGCGCACCATGCGCTGAATACCTGCAGAAAGCGCCACACCCCGATGGTCATAGCCTTGATGGACACGATAAGAAATGGCGCGGTCGTTAAATAATGAAGCAAATACATGTTTAATCGCAATCATCACTGCGTCTAAACCACGAACATTAAGAAAGGTTTCTTGTTGACCTGCAAACGAGGCGTCTGGCATATCTTCAGCGGTTGCTGAAGAGCGTACAGCAAATGAAGCATCATCGGCAAAACCACCAGCAAGTTTTGTGTAAGCTTTTTCAATATCTTGCTGCATTTCAGGTAGAAATGGCGTATCAATTACCCATTGACGAATTTTACTACCACACGCGGCTAAGGCATTCACATCACTGACATCTAAATCATCTAACAATTGGTGAATTTTTTCATTTAAACCACTTTGTTCGAGAAATTCATTAAAGGCAAATGAAGTGGTTGCAAAGCCACCGGGCACTTGCACGCCGACATTTGAAAGATTAGAAATCATCTCACCTAACGATGCGTTTTTACCGCCAACGCGATCTACATCATTCATCCCTAAATTTTCATACCAAAGCACGTATTCTTGCACGACAAAATCTCCACTGAACATAATAAAAATTAAGAAAACTATTTATAAAAAAAACTATAAACAATAGTCTAAAAATAACTTTCTTAACGTTTTTATCAAAGAAATGGTGTATTTCACGTTGCAGACATTTTACACTGCTAACCTTGAAACTAAAGTACTATTTGAAAGTTTTCAGCTTTCATTACAGGATAATTGATAGGGTCAATCATGCGAGCAGCTTTTTATATTTCTGACGGCACAGCGATTACTTCTGAAGTTTTTGGTCATGCATTATTATCACTTTTCCCGATGGAATTTGAACACGACACGATTTCCTTTGTTGAAACCAAAGAAAAAGCGCTTGAGGCTTGCAAGCAAATAAACAAAGCAGCCAAGCGTACCGGATTACCCCCACTGGTTTTTCACACCTTTGTTAATCCTGACATACGAGAAATTATCGACGGTTGTGACGGCGTTATCTATAACTTTCTTGAGCACTTTGTTGCGCCACTTGAGCAAGAACTTAAATTAAAGGCTAAACCCAAAGCCCACAGAACACACAGTATTCATGAGAATAGCTATGACTATCGTATCGACGCTGTTAACTATTCTCTTGCAAACGATGATGGCTCTAATGTGACAAACTATGAACATGCTGATGTTATCCTTGTAGGTGTATCCCGTTCAGGTAAAACCCCTACCTCGCTTTATTTAGCGCTGCAATATGGTATTAAAGCCGCCAATTACCCGTTCACTGACGATGATATGGATGAACTGAAATTACCGTCATTTTTAAAAATGCATAAAAAGAAACTCTTTGGTCTAACCATAGATGCAGAACGTTTAGTTGATATTCGTGATGGCAGAATGGCCAACACTAAATATTCATCAGCAAGACAGTGCCGAATGGAAGTACGCGAAGTTGAAAAGCTATATAAACAAGAAAAAATTCCTTTTTTAAATACCACCAAGCTCTCTGTTGAAGAAATAACCGCAAAAATATTGTCAGAAACCGGTCTACAGCGCTATAAATATTAACTTATAACAAATAAGTTACATAAATACTTAGAAAGCGGTTCACTTAACCGCTTATATTCGTTATGTTAGCGCGATATTATTATTGCGCTGCATCCAGATATGCAGGCTAACCAGTATTTGATAGCACATGACTATAAAAACAGATGAATTTAGAACCACGTTAATAGAAAATTTAGTTTCTCCTGCTGAACTTGCTCAGCAAATACCACTTGATGACAACACCGCCAACTTTATTATCAAAAGTCGCAAAGACATTGAAGCCATTATTAAGGGCGATGATAAACGTCTACTCGTTATTATCGGACCTTGTTCTATACATGATACCGATGCGGCAATTGACTACGCCAAGAAACTGAAAGTGTTACACGATAAATATGCCAACGAATTACTCATCGTCATGCGGGTCTATTTTGAAAAGCCGCGTACGACTGTGGGTTGGAAAGGTTTAATCAGCGATCCCGATTTAGATAAATCATTCCATGTTGCTAAAGGGTTAAACCTAGCGCGTAACTTACTGATGGAAATTAATAAATTAGGCTTGCCGGCTGGCACTGAGTTTTTGGATATGGTTACCGGGCAATATATATCTGATTTGATCAGCTGGGGCGCTATTGGTGCGCGTACCACTGAAAGCCAAGTGCACAGAGAACTTGCCTCTGCGCTTTCATGCCCTGTTGGTTTTAAAAATGGTACCGATGGTAATATTCAAATCGCTGTTGATGCGATTAAAGCTTCCAGTGTGCCACATGTGCTCTATTCACCTGATAAAAGTGGCCAAATGTGTATTTATCAAACACATGGCAACCCATATGCTCACGTTATTTTACGGGGTGGTAAAGAGCCTAATTATCATCAAGACGACATTAACGCCACCTGTGAAACATTGACTAAAGCGGCATTAGCACAAAAGGTGATGATCGACTGTAGTCACGGGAATAGTTACAAGGATCATAATAAACAAATTGATGTTGCTCGCTCTCTTGCTGAGCAAATTAAACAAGGTAACCAATCTATATTTGGGGTAATGGTTGAAAGCTTTTTAGTCGCCGGTAATCAAAAGGTTGTTGCTGATCAATCGCTGGTATATGGACAAAGTATTACTGATGCTTGTGTTAATTTAGCGACCAGCGAAGAAATTCTCAGTGTTTTAGCAGACGCTATAAGAACCAGAATTTAAAACAAATTTTCAGCACGTAAAACGCTGATAAATTTCTTTACCATCAGCAAAGCAATAAAAAAGCCGATTATCAAATGATAATCGGCTTTTTTCATCTTAACTTATTGGTAATGCAATAGATTAAAAGAAGTTCGCTTTAAACTCTACACCCCAAAAACGCGGCTCGTTCACATAGCCCGTTAAGTTGTTAAAGTCGATTGCGCCTGTCAGTTGCTCTTCATCGGTAATGTTACGACCAAATAACGCCACTTCATATTCTGCGCCATCTGTGTACCATTCATAACCCACGCGAACACCACCTTCTAATAACGCATCACCAGTAAACTCAGTTGATTCATATAGGAAGAAGCTAACTTCGCTGCGGTATGACCAATCGGTATAAACAAATATTTCACCATCAGCAATTTCTTTTGTCCAACGGGCACTGATGTTACTGATCCACTCTGGCGATTGTGGTAATGAATTACCGTCAATCATGGCTAAGCCTTCTCCATTTAATGGGTCCGTGACCGTACAACCACCACCACAACCTGGAACGGCAATATTTTTATCTTGCAGTTCTGTATGGTTATAACTAACACTTGCCGCGATAACTAAATCAGGCGTTACAAAATACTCTGAATCGATTTCGAAACCGTAACCCACTGATTTATCTGCATTCAATAAACTTGCAACATTACTCGTTCCGCCAACAGCCGTTAACTGCTGATCGCTAACAACATAATAGAAAACTGAACCATCAACACGGGCAGTATTTTCTAAAAATACTGATTTAAACCCGGTCTCAATTGAGTCAACGATTTCTGAATCTGCTGTGGTAGAGTTAGCCGAAAATAATAAACTACGTCCCTGAATACTTGGTGCGCGATACCCTCGAGCTATACGTGCATAAATATTAGTTTCATCATTAAGTACATAGTTAGCACTTAAATCACCGCTAACTTGTGAGTCTTCAACATTATTAATTTCAGAGAAACCAGGGGCACCAAATGGCGATTGTACTAACTCACCTTGCCATTTACGTTCATCATCAGAATAACGCAAGCCAGCGTTTATACTGAGCTTATCAGAAATTTCATAATCGATTGAACCAAAGATTGCCCATGCTGATGTTTCCATGTTTTGAATAGCGATGCCATTTTGCACACCACCACCTAAGGTATCAAAGCTTAGATTATTAATGGTTAAGTCTTCATCAAATGTGAAAAAACCAAATTGGTAATCTAGTTTGCCTAAATCATTACTGGCAATACGAAGCTCTTGAGTAACTTGTTTGTGATCTGGCATTCTTGCACCAGTCTCTGATGGGAAAGGGATAAAACCTGGGCCCATGTAATCAGGTAAAAATGCAGCACCGTAACCGCCATCTATATCGCCAACTGAAAACATTTCTGCCGATTCATAGCCTGTGATAGACGTTAAGGTATGGTTACCCATATTATATTCAAGTTTGAAGCTTGCACCTTTCATATCAACTGTTTGGTCGTTACGAATTGCAGCATCTTGATAAACAACTTCGCGATCAAAATTGTCAATTAATTCATTAGTGCCAGGCTTGATAATATTAGCGCGAAAAATACGTGAATCGGCTTCTGCATCTCTAAAGTGGTAATTAAATAGTGCTGATAAATCGTCACTAGGCTCCCACAATAATTGCAAACGACCTGCTGTTTCACTGTAACCACCTAATTGATCTTTTTGCTCAAAACCTGGCGCTTTATTATCAATGTAATCATCACGGTCTTGCTGTAATAATGCCACACGAGCAGACAAAGTATCTGTTAAACCACCACCAACAGCTACACGGAAATCAGTACTGCCAAAACTACCGTAAGAGCCTGATACGTTAGCATCAAAGTCTTGTGTTGGTTTTTTAGACTGTACTTTTACGATACCGGCCGGCGTATTACGACCAAACAATGTTCCTTGAGGACCACGTAGAACTTCTACGCGTTCAATATCAAACATTGGCATACCTTTAGTTAAGGCATTTTCTAAAACCACATCATCATAGATAAGTGAAACAGGTTGTGAGGCGAGTAGATCAAAATCAGTATTACCTAAACCACGAATGTAAAAACGCGGAAAAGTACGACCAAATGAAGATTCAATAAGTAAGCTTGGCACTTTGGCAGATAAAGCTCTGACATCCATACCTGATGAACCTAACACTTCTAATTTTTTCGGCGTTAACGCTGACACAGAAATAGGTACATCTTTAACGTTTTCTGTACGCTTACGTGCAGTAACTTCGATAACCTCTATGCCAACAACTTCCTCGGCTTTTTCTTGTGCAATTGCTGAACCTGAAATACCGGCTACAGACGCAAGAATAGCCGCGTTTACACTAAGTGCAAGCGACGTTTTTTTAAAAACATTCATTAAGTACTCTCCCAAGAACTGTTTATGTTTTGTGTATAATATTTTTATAGTCTGTTTACCCGCTTTGACAGTGGGTAAATCTTTGTCGACTTTTAAAGTTTAAGTGACTTTAAAAAGCTCGTGCCATAAGGCATCTTATCTAATTTAAACAATTCTGCAATTGTTTGACCAATATCGGCAAAGGTATTTCTTTCGCCAATATTAACAGAACTTACGTTTTTGTGAAACGCAACAACGGGTACATACTCTCTGGTATGATCATTACCGTGCCAAGTCGGGTCACAACCATGATCGGCAGTTAAAAATAGCACATCATCTTCTTTCATAGCCGCAACAATTTCAGGTAAACGTTGATCAAAACTCTCTAATGCTAAGGCATAACCTACCGGATCACGACGATGGCCATAATCTTGGTCGAAGTTAACCAAATTGGTAAATATCAGACTATTATCTTGTGCGCTATTAATATGGGTAATTGTTGCATCGACTAAAGCATCAATACCCGTGGCTTTCGTTTTTTCGCTGATGCCTTGATGAGCGTAAATGTCGGCAATTTTACCCACACTGATAACATGACCTCCCGCTTGGGTAAAAGTATCTAAAACTGTCGGTGCTGGAGGTAAAATTGAATAGTCACGGCGGTTACCCGTTCGTGTAAAATCTGCTGGGCTAGAGCCAACAAAGGGTCTTGCGATAACGCGGCCAATATTCATTTCGCCGAGTAGTTCTCGTACGGTTTCGCAATATTTATAAAGGTTATCTAAACCAAAATGCTCTTCATGAGCAGCAATCTGAAAAACGCTATCTGCAGAGGTATAACAAATAGGTAAACCTGACTTGATATGCTCTTCACCAAGCTTGTTTATAATATCTGTACCTGAGGCATGACAGTCCCCTAAAATACCCTGATAACCAGTTGCTTGGTTTATTTTTGCGATTAAATCAGCAGGAAAAGCATTGCCTTCTTTAGGAAAGTAGCCCCAATCAAAAAGTACCGGTACTCCCATCATTTCCCAATGACCACTAGGCGTGTCTTTACCTGTGCTCATTTCAGCCGCATAGCCATACGCACCTTGCTCTGGTGCCTGCTCAACAATAGGGAAGCTTGCCTTGCCAGCTTCAACAGCCGCTTGTACTAAGCCCATTTTAGCCAAATTAATTAACTTAATTTCACGTTTTTCATGTTGATAAAAGTGACGCGCTAAGTTAGCAAAAGTATTGGCACTAATATCACCAAAGTCTGCTGCATCAGGTGCATGCCCGATACCAAAACCGTCGATTACTAAAACTATTGCTCTTGCCATTTAAATTTCCTGTATTTATATCGGTGCATATTAACAAATTTTTTCTAATTATCCCTGTTTAAATTGAATAATTTTCATGACCAAATGGTCAACATGTGATACTTTACCTAGCAATTAATTATAGACAACAGATTTTTTGTAAATATTTAGGGCAGATATCATAATTTTGTCTAAATTTTAATGAATTTCAGCTTAACTAGTCCATAATATGCGTGCGATAATGTCGCCAGAAATATTTATTAACCCCTTTGCTATCATATTTTTTTAAGGCTCTTTGTTTTGCAAACCAATAAACCGACAATTATTGCGGTCACCGGTGCTTCAGCATCTGGAAAATCACTTTACGCGCAAACTATTTACGATGAACTGCTGCCAGAACTTGGACCAAGCGGGATTTCCATTATTAAAGAAGACTCGTATTATAATAGTCAATCCCATCTGTCGATGGCTGAACGCATCAAAACAAATTACGATCATCCCAGCGCTTTTGAACACAGTTTGTTGTCCCAACATTTAACGGATTTATGTGCAAATAACTCTGTTGATATTCCTACATATTGTTATAAAACCCATACTCGCTTAGATGAAACTTTGCATTTATCACCGACCCCAATCATCTTGATTGAAGGCATACTTTTATTTGCTGATAAAGACTTGCGAGATAAATTTGATATTAAAATTTATATCGATACCCCACTCGACATTTGTCTTGTTCGCAGAATAAATCGCGATACGATTGAACGTTCACGTAGTATTGAATCAATTACCGAGCAATACTTAACGACAGTGCGCCCCATGTATCAGCAACATATTGAACCCAACAAACCATTCGCCGATATCGTGGTTACCCGTGGTGGCAAAAATAGAATGGCAATTGAAATGCTCAAAGCTAAAATTCGACAGTTGATGAATAAACAGCTTTAGCTTTGTACAAATAATAAAAAAATAATAACGATAATAAAATAAATTATGAGGTAGATATGGAATTAGGTGCACTTAGAGGAGTCATTGGTATTTTCGCGTTATTGGCTGTGGCGTTCTTTTTATCTAAAGATCGCAGCGCAATTAATTGGCGAACCGTGGGCTTTGCATTTTCATTACAAATTTTGCTCGGTGCATTTGTCCTCTATGTCCCTTTTGGTAAAGACGTTTTAGGCTCCATCACCAATGGTGTGCAACAAGTCATTAACAGCGCACAAGCAGGTATTAGCTTTTTATTTGGTGGCTTAGGCACTGATGCCATGTTTGAAAATGGCGTTGGCTTCGTTTTTGCTATTCGTGTACTACCCGTAATTATCTTTTTCTCATCACTTATCGCGGTACTTTATTACCTTGGAATTATGCAATGGGTAGTGAAAATTATCGGTGGTGGTTTACAAAAACTATTAAGAACCTCAAAACCAGAGTCACTTTCTGCCACCGCCAATATCTTTGTTGGACAAACAGAAGCCCCGTTAGTTATTCGCCCTTATATCGCCAAAATGAGTCAGTCTGAGTTATTTGCCATCATGGTCGGTGGTTTAGCCTCGGTGGCGGGTTCAATATTAGCCGGCTATGCAGGTTTAGGTGTAAAACTAGAATACTTAATTGCCGCTTCTTTTATGGCGGCACCTGGTGGCTTGTTAATGGCCAAGTTACTGCTTCCCGAAACAGAAAAAATCAACAATGACTATAGCGAAGTCGAATTGGCTGAAGCCGGTGAAAAGCCTGCAAATGTTATTGACGCTGCGGCTACTGGTGCCGCATCAGGTCTTAAGCTAGCGGTCAACGTAGGTGCTATGTTACTCGCCTTTATCGCTATTATTGCATTGCTAAACTCAATGGTTTCTGGTTTTGGTAATTTATTAGGCTTCGAAGGCATAACCATTGAATGGATACTTGGCTACATTTTTGCACCATTTGCATTCCTTATCGGTGTGCCGTTTGAAGAGATGTTACAAGCCGGCAGCTTTATCGGGCAAAAAATCGTCGTTAATGAGTTTTTTGCTTATGTTAACTTTGTTGAAATTAAAGACACTCTTTCTCCACCAACACAGGCGATTATTACCTTTGCGTTATGTGGTTTTGCTAACTTATCGTCTATCGCCATTTTATTAGGTGGTATCGGTTCAATGGCGCCCAATCGTCGTCCTGACATAGCCCGCTTAGGCATGAAAGCCATGTTAGCCGCCACTATGGCTAACTTAATGAGCGCCGCGATTGCCGGTGTCTTCGTTAGTTTATAACCTCACAACTAATAAATGTTCTATAAGCCTAGCCTTCTGCGCTAGGCTGTTTAATAACCTTTTACAATGACGAGAATAATCATGAATAATATACAAAACTACGCACAACGTGCACTTCATATGATGGATTTAACCAGTTTAACTGACGCTGAAAGTGCCGATGATATTATTCAACTTTGTAAGAATGCTAAATCGCCCTGCGGAAACACGGCTGCTATCTGTATCTTCCCTCGCTTTGTGCCTTTAGCGAAGAAAACATTAGCGGCACAAGGTACGCCTGAGATAAAAGTCGCTACGGTCACTAACTTTCCACACGGCAACGATGATATTGATATTGCCGTCGCAGAAACTAAAGCTGCCGTTGCTTATGGGGCAGATGAAGTCGATGTAGTATTTCCCTATCAAGCCCTCATAGAAGGTAATGACACTATCGGCTTTGAACTCGTCAAAGCCTGTAAAGAGGCCTGCGGTGAACACGTACAGCTGAAAGTGATTATTGAAACTGGTGAGCTTAAAACTGAGCAACTGATCACACAAGCCAGTGAAATTTGCATTGCTGCAGGTGCCGACTTTATAAAAACCTCAACCGGTAAAGTCGCCATCAATGCGACACCAAATTCAGCTGAGTTGATGCTAAAAGTCATTAAGGCTAAAAACCCACAGGTAGGTTTTAAACCCGCAGGTGGCGTTAAAACGGCTGAAGATGCTGCAATTTACCTAGATTTAGCTGCAAACATTTTAGGTGCAGACTGGGCCTCTAAAACGAACTTTAGATTTGGTGCCAGTAGCTTATTAACTAACTTGCTCAATACCTTAGGTGCGAGCACTGCAACCGCAGATCCATCAAGCTATTAATTTTATTTGGTTTATTAATCACTCGATTTAGTATTAAATGTCCCAAATAATCATAACTAGGATCACAGTTTACCAATGGCACAATTATATTTTTATTATTCAACCATGAATGCCGGCAAGTCGACTCATTTATTGCAGTCGTCTTATAATTATCGTGAGCGCGGCCTAGAGACCCTCTTGTTTACCGCAAAAATAGACGATAGATTTGCAAAAGGCAAAGTTTCCTCACGATTAGGTATTCATGCTGATGCGCTATTGTTTGATGACAATACTGATGTATTCGCGGAAGTAAAACAGCAAATTAACCAGCAAAAAGTCGCTTGTATTCTGATTGATGAAGCGCAGTTTTTAACAAAACATCAAGTTAAACAATTAACCGATATTGTTGATGAATTAAAAATCCCCGTTTTAGCCTATGGTATCCGCACTGACTTTCTCGGTGAAACCTTTGTTGGTAGCGCTGCCCTGCTGGCTTGGGCTGATAAACTCGTGGAATTAAAAACGATTTGCCATTGTGGGAAAAAAGCCAACTTTGTTATGCGCTGTGATGAACAAGGTAATGCAGTCAAAGGCGGTGAACAAATAGAGGTAGGTGGTAATGAACGCTATGAGTCTTTATGTCGACGACATTTTAAGGCGCTTGTGTGGTGATCCTAGCTACTCGCTAGATCAGAGCTTTGACTTAGACGGTTTATTGATGGGAAACTGTCAACCTTATTTAGAACGAGTCACTCATAAAATATAAAAAGGGATGGCATCTGCCATCCCTTTTTATTTCGCTTGCTTAACATTGCGCAATATTACTAAACCTTTGCGCAAGCGTTTAAGCTGTTATCGTTAGGTAAATCACCGCTTGCTTTATCGCCTGGTGATATCGTTTGATAAATAACGGGTTGCTCAGGCACTTGCTGACTGTTAACCGCTAACGCAGCTAAATATTGCTCACTGGCTAATTTAGCGGCATCGGCGTCACTAGCATGTACTCTTGCCACCACATCACCACGATTAACTAAAGTGCCAATAGGCAATATTCTATCAAAACCAACACTGTGGTCTATCTGTTGACCGTTTGCGGTTCTGCCACCTTTAAGGCCAACTACCGACATACCAATGTCACGCGTTTGCATACCAACAATATAACCATGCTCAGGGGCAATTACATCAGTAATTACATTAGCACGCTGCATTGAACACCAAGGATCTTCCATATAGTCACTTGGCCCACCTAACGCATGAATCATCTTGCCAAAAAGCTCCGCTGCTTCACCTGAAGCTAAAACAGCATTTATTTTATGCAACGCCGCCTCTTCAGTTTCAGCTACTTTTGCGCTGACCAACATGGCTTTCGCTAATGATACAACCACAGCATGTAAACGAGGTTCACGTAACGTGCCATTTAAATATTTAACTGTTTCGGCCATTTCCAAGGCATTACCAGCGGTTGCCCCTAACACTTGGTTCATATCGGTAATAATGGCTTGAGTTGGAACACCTGCCCCATTAGCCACATTTACAATACTGTGTGCTAACGCGCGGGCATCATCAATATTTGACATCATCGCGCCGTTACCGACTTTAACGTCCATCACTAACGAATCGAGTCCTGCCGCTAATTTTTTCGATAGAATCGAGGCCGTGATCAACGGAATAGATTCAACCGTCGCAGTAATGTCACGTATACCGTACAAGCGCTTATCAGCCGGTGCTAAATTATCTGTTTGAGAAATAATCGCTACGCCTAAATCTTTTACGATGCGTTTAAAGTCACCAATACTAGGCTGAACGTTAAAACCTGCAATACTTTCGAGCTTATCTGAAGTACCACCGGTATGTCCCAAACCACGACCTGAGATCATTGGCACATAAGCACCACAGGCTGCAACAATTGCCGCTAACATAAAGCTAACTTTATCACCAACACCACCGGTTGAATGCTTATCAACTATCGGGCCGTCTAATTCTGGCCAACTGAGAACATCACCAGAATTTTTCATCGCCGTAGTAAGGTCGATAATTTCTCGGGTATCCATGCCTTTTTGAAAAATTGCCATAGCCATTGAACCGGCTTGGGCATCATTAAAATTTAATGTTACTAAACCATCTACAAAATGCTGAATTTGTTCTTGGGAGAGAGAACCACCATCACGTTTGGTGCGAATTATTTCTTGTGGTAATAACATTAACTTAAATCCTTATTTTTCAAGTAAATCTTTTGGCGTAAAAGCATCAGGTAACAATTCATTGACTGTCCATTGCTTTTTATCGTCGTTATGGTTAACGGCTGTAACAGAGGCCTGTGGCGATAAAAACTCAGCAATAACTTGTCGACACGCACCACACGGAGGCGTTAGTTTTTCTTGATTGGTATAAATAACCAAAGCAGAAAATGCTTGTTCACCTGAAATTACGCCTTGTGCTAAACAGTTGCGCTCTGCACAAACCGTTAAACCGTATGAGGCATTTTCAACATTACAACCTTTTACTATTTTACCGCTGGCAGTTAACGCTGCCGCACCAACATGAAAATTACTATAAGGTGCGTAGGCATTTTCAAATCCGTCTTTAGCTGCTTCGACCAGCGCTAAGAACTCATTATTTTCAATATTTACCATTATAAAACCCTTTACTGACCAATTGGTCAACTTATAGGGCATCCTAATAAAATAGCAGATAAAAAGCAACCTAAAGTTTATAAACAGTGAGAATTAAGGCGCTTTATTAAGGCAGTTCAGCAAAAGATTTTGCTTAGAATTAAAACGTAGGTAAAAAAAAGCCAACATCACTGTTGGCTTTTTGATTAAGTTTGACGAGAAATTTTATGAAAATTTAGAAAGTGTATTTAACACCAATTTTCATGCTCCAAGTAGACTCACGATCTTTAAATCTTGCTGGAGTTTCATTTTCACCAATATTGGCACTTTCATAGACATATTGACCGTCATCATTGATGCTGTAGTCAAGTATTTCTGTTGATGATTGACCAAATGGCAATTGATAAACTCGTGCAGCACCTTCGTCAAAAATAGCTAAAGCATTCTTGATATCGATGTAGAACAAGCCTTTGTGACCTTCAAAGAAACCTGGGATTTCTTGTTCAAGACGTAAGTCCATCGTTGTTGTCCAAGGCGCGTTATGTGAGTTCTTATCAATGTAACCACCATTTGAGCTAATACCAGCAGTCGCTAGTTCGGCCATGATTTCGTCGTAGCTTAAGCCATTATCAAAATCTACAGCAGCATCATTAGCATCTGTTGGAATATAAGCTAAGTTAGAGCTTGTTAAATCAAGATTACCTGAGAAACCACTACGATTGTTATAACCTAATACATAACTAAATGGACGGCCTGACTTGCGCTCCCAAAACATGTGCATACCAGTGTTATAACCTTCAAATACTTCCGTGTTGTATGAAAGGTTCATGGTTAAACGGTGCTTCACTTGATACGCCGAAGTTCCAATTGTTGGGTTTTCAGGATCAAGTACAGGGTTAAAGTTATAAGCCGTGTTAGTTGAAGTACCAGTAGCATCTATACGGTTACGAATAGTTGAATGTGTGTAAGAAAAGTTTGCTTTAAAGCCATTTTTCCAATTCTTAGCTAATGTCAAAGTTTCAATTAGCGTATGACCGCCTGACGTGTTTGTTAACAATACGTCACGTGCATCACGATCAGGGTCGGCAAAAGTATAAATTGGACGACCATCAACGGTATAGCCATTATTACCTTTAGACGTATCTAAAGTACGCGATAAGTCAGACCAAATCATGTCTTTTTGAACCGCTTTGTAAAGTACTTCACCGCTCACACGCCAATCATCGCCTAAACCAATAGTACTAAGGTCAGCAATATAATCAGCCGCTAAGCTGTACTGCCAAGTAGTTGGAATGTCAAAATTTGGATCAATCGCATCAATATTCGAATTTGGACCACCTAGTTCAGATTGTGAAATTTGATCTTGAGCGTGTTGTGGAATGCTGTTTGGATCGGCATCTTGTAAAAACGTGCTAGCAGCAACAGGGTCACCAAACGTGCGGTATAACGCAATTCTTGAGCCGTCGTTAGTGAATGCATTTGAAATAAACACATTAGGACGACCACCACTAAATAAACCAGCTCCACCACGAATAGTTAAATCTTCGGTGGCATTCCAAGTAAAGCCAACACGAGGTAGAAGTACACTTAAACCATCTAAGTTTTCGTTGTTAGCATAACCATAGCGTTCAACGAAACTCTGATTCACGTTAGGTTTGTCATCATTGGTCGTTGTTTCATAACGTAAGCCGTAAGTCACGTTTAATGAATCGTTTACATCCCAGCTATCTTCAATGTATAAAGAGTGATTACCTAAAGCAAAAGCTGCCGCGGCATCATCACGATTTAGGCTTGGGTTATTTTGGTATTCAAACCAATCAGCGATACCTGCTTCATAATCATCAATGCTGTCAAAATACCAAGAGCCAAGATAATGTTGCATAAAGATGTTGTACACATCTACTTTCTCATATTCCCAACCAAATGAAATTGCATGCTCTTCGTAAAGGTATTCACCACTTACACGCACTTGTAGGGTTTCATTGGTCAGTTGGTTAGCATGGCGACTATCGTCAGCGCCAAGCATGATTTCACCACCGTTAACGGTATCGATTTTAACTTCACCAAATTCTAAGCCACCTAGTGAAACTTGACCATTAACTGACTCTTTCTTAGAAACTTTAACTTCTGTTGAAAAGTCTTCAGTCCAGTATGAGAATAATTGGCCAACATAAGTATCGAACTCGTTAGAACGATTATACCAATGAGAAGATAGGTATAAATCATCTGATCTACCACCACCTTGGTTACCGGCGCTGTTACTTGAACCATGAGAGTAAGTAAATGCAGCGCGGTGGTCATCTGTGATGTTCCAATCAAGCTTCAATGAATATTTTTCATCTTCAAGTGGAATTGAATTATCCCAGCTACCAGCGTCATAACCATATTTATCTTTTGATATTTGAACTACGCGGTCAACTTCAGCTTGTGAAACTTGCGAAACTTTATTCGCTACATTGGAATCAGATGGACCTTTATCTACAGGACTTGGTGATTCAAAGGTTTCATATGAAGCAAAGAAGAATAATTTATCTTTAATGATTGGACCGCCTAAAGTAGCACCCCAAGTCTCTTCATTAAAGCTTAAGTCAATTTTATCACCGTCATCTGTTTCAGGTGTACCAGCCCAAGCATCTTTTGCTTGTTCAAAAAACATTGAACCGTGAAAATCATTGGTACCTGATTTTGTTACCACACTGATTTTACCACCAGAAAAACCACCTTCTTTAGCGGTAAATGGCGCAATCGCAACACTGATTTGGTCAATAGAATCAAAAGAAATTGGAGAACGCTCAGTTGGGTAACCATTGCCGGCTAGGCCAAAGTCATCATTTAAGTTAACACCGTCAACGGCTAAGCTGTTGTATCTAGGGTTACTACCCGCTAAAGAAAGTGTATTACCATCATTACCAACAACTGCCATTGGGTTTTGTCTAACAATATCTTTTAAATCACGGTTAAATGCCGCAGATTTAGTTAAATCATCACCACTAAAAACACTTGATGAACCTTTTGATGGATCAAAAAATGTTGAAGAACCTGTTACAGCAATACGTTCAATATCAGCATCGTCTAATACTTCGTTAATACGGAAAACGTCACCTAGAGAGATATAAATACCTTCAAGCGTTTTATCAGCATAGACATCAGAATCAATAGTAATAGTATATGGTCCACCAACACGAAGACCTTTGGCGGAAAATGTACCAGTATCGTTAACTTTTAAAACTTTACGAGTACCAGAAGGTTCGTGAACGATAGTAATTGTAGCGTCAGTAACAACATTACCATTCGCGGTTAAGATGTTACCTCGAATTGAAGAAGATGTATCATCAGCCATAGCCGATGTTGACAAACCAAGCGCTAGAACAACCGCGCCGGCAATATTAGAGAGACGATGAGTTTTCATCATTTAATTCCTTGGTAGAAGTTTGTGTTATGTTTTGTAATTTTTTTATTTAGCTAATTGTTAATCATGTTATTATTTTTTTTAAGCTCTTTTCAGGGCAAATTAAAACAGAGTTTTCTTACATTTTCATTACAAAATTTTACCAATTACATGCCATCTATTTACATTTAATTTCTAAAAGAAAAATTTAAACAAATAACTCCTCATTTGATCTTGAATAACAACAACTTAAACAACAAATTAAAACACCAACCAAAAACACTTATACCCATAACTCACGAATTTACGCATTGTTATAACAAAAAATCATAAAAACAAACCGTATGGTCAAGATAAAATAAAGTATGATTTTATTCACGTTTATCGGCGGCTGTATTCACTGAGATAATTTAACCAAAACATCAGGTCATTTATTAAAATTTAACAATTATATTTTAATTTATACAAAACGTATTAAAACAGTGTCTTAAGCAAGTAATTCAATTAAACTAATATTAATGATATACATTTTATTGAACGCTTTAATTGTCAAAGCTCATTCACAAAATTACTAGTCATGATGATGCTGAAAACTGTGAATATTTATTGACATAGAATTAGCTAAAAAATGTCATATTAACCGAATAAATTAGCGGTAATGTCGATCAAATTATAATAAGAAAGGTTATTCGCGTGAGCAACAAAACCAGTAATGAGAAACAAGGAAGCATTCGAGCTCGAAGTGAAGCGGTTATTTTACTTGCTGCTCAAAAAGAGTTTATTCTACAGGGCTATAAGGGCGCGACCGTGCAAGCTATTGCCGATAGCGCCGGTTTGCCGAAAGCTAATGTACTCTATTATTTCAAAAATAAAGAAAACATCTATCATGCGGTATTACAGTTAACACTAGATACTTGGGATCAAGCTATTGGCGAGCTCGATATTAATGACGGCCCTGTCATAGCGATTGAAAAATTTATTGCCGCCAAGGTAAAAATGTCATTTGAGCACCCTCAAGCCTCAAAAATTTATGCGATGGAAATTATCCAAGGAGCATTACATTTAAAAGAATTTGCCCGCACTTATTTACGCCAATGGGTTAGAGAAAAAGCTAAAGTGTTTCAAGTATGGATTGATAGCGGCGAAATGAAAGATGTTGATCCAGTAAAACTTATTTTCTTAATTTGGTCATCTACTCAGCACTATGCTGATTTTGAACAACAAGTTTTAACCATTATGAATCGTGCTGATTACGAAGAAGATGATATGAATCAAGTCACTGAATTTTTAACCGATTTTATTTTACGTGGTTGCGGCTTAAAGTAGGAATTTATATGAGAGTATTAACACGTTTAGTCGCTACTACAATGTTGGTATATTCAGGTATGGTTATGTCAGAACCCCCTAAGCAGTCTCCATCAAAGTTACGCATTGCAACCTTTAATGTCAGCATGGAAGCATTGAATTACCTACCTTCAGGTTCAGATAAAAACACCACGGCTTCCAGTAATGCATTAGCTCAAGCCTTAGAGCAAGATCATCAACAAATTAAAAATATCGCGGAAATTATTCAACGCGTCAATCCAGATGTGATTTTATTAAACGAGTTTGATGGTAACGATAGTAGCCATCAATCGTTAAAAAAATTCTTAGGGCAATACCTCGCCAAAAGCCAACATGGTCAAACTGGGCTTAATTATCCTTACTTTTACCAAGGACCAGTTAACACGGGTGTCGCTAGCGGTTATGATTTAAATAACGACAATAAAAAAGGTGAATTGCCAAATGATGCCTATGGCTACGGGCTGTATTCAGGGCATTTTGCTATGGCGTTATTATCAAAATACCCGATAAACGAAGAGAAGATCCGTACATTTCAATTATTTAAATGGCGTGATATGCCTAATGCCTTAAAGCCCTTAGACCCAGAGTCCAATATCCCATGGTATAGTGAACAAGCATGGAAAAACTTTCGTCTCTCTTCTAAATCTCACTGGGATATCCCCCTTAATATTAACGGTAATGAGCTGCACATTTTAGCCAGTCATCCAACCCCGCCGGTATTTGACGGGCCTGAAGATAGAAACGGTAAGCGTAACCATGATGAGATACGTTTTTGGGCTGATTACTTAACCCCCAATACTGCAGGTTACATTTATGACGATAACAATCACTTTGGTGGCTTAGCTACAGATAAAGCGTTTGTTATCTTGGGCGATTTAAATGCCGATGCAATTGACGGTAATGCTATCAAATCAGGCATCAAAAGCTTAACGCAGCATCCTCGTGTTATGGATCCTAAACCCAGTAGTGTCGGTGGCAAGGTACACAGAAAGGAAAACCCCAACGCCCAATATCACACTGCCTTTTGGGGAATGCGAGCCGACTACGTTTTACCCGCGAAAGCGCAACTTAACGTACTTGGCTCGGGTATATTTTGGCCAACGGAAAATGAGCCTGAATTTAGACTGATTAAAGGCCGAGCAGCCTCGTCTGATCATCGCCTAGTGTGGGTCGACATTGAGTTCAACAAAAACATTAACTCAAAAGCGAGTCAGTTAAAAACTAATTGATTCTATTTTACCTAGTTATTTTTACTTAAAATTTTATCGCGGGAATACAGATGAAAAAATTTGTTCCAACTTTACTGACAACCCTATTACTAATGTCATGTAGCCAATTACAAGCTGGCCATCAGGTTAGTAAAGTAGCCACAATTACAGATACCAAACCCAAAAACATTATCATGATCGTAGGTGATGGTATGGGACCCGCCTTTACAAGTGCTTACCGTTATTTTAATGACGACCCAAATACTCCAGAAATAGAGGCCACGGTTTTTGATCGTAACTTCGTTGGTACTAGCAGTACTTATCCAGCGCCAGAGTCTGGCTATATTACGGACTCGGCAGCGAGTGCTACAGCCCTAGCGAGTGGCGTTAAAACCTATAATTCCGCCATCGGCCTAGATGTTAACCGACACCCCGTACAAAGCGTTTTAGAATACGCCAAACAAAGTGGTAAAAAAACCGGTGTGGTAGTTACACTGCAAATTAATCACGCGACACCAGCCTCTTATTTAGCACACAATGTTCATCGCTATAACTATAATGCGATTGCCGATAGTTACCTTGATGACGGGATAAAAGCTGACTTATATTTTGGTGGCGGATGGCAATACTTTATCCGTGAAGATAGACACTTAGTCAATGAATTCATCCAATCAGGTTTTCACTACATTGATAAATACAGTGAAATAAACACCATACCAGCTAACAAACCGGTATTAGGTTTATTTGCCGATACCGGATTACCTTGGGCGCTAGATGATACAAACAAGCACCGTTTGTCTATGATGACAAAAGCGGCAACAAAACATTTAGAAAATGAAAACGGCTATTTTATGTTAGTTGAAGGTAGCCAAATTGATTACGGCGGACATGCTCGCGATATAGCAGCAGCTATGGCCGAAATGGACGACTTAGCCAAAACCTTAGAATATCTTGAAACTTATGTTCAAGCGCATCCCGATACCTTAGTGGTGATCACCGCAGATCATAGTACCGGTGGCTTAACTATTGGTAAAAAAACCGGTCGCAGCGATGCGAATATCAATAGTAAATATTTATGGAAACCCGAATATTTGCGCAGCATGACCATGTCGCCTGCAGCCATTGCCAAGCAATTTACTGACAACACGCTTTCTGCTGAACAAATGGCTGAGTTGCTATCATTTGACATTACCACAGCTGACATGGAAAATTTAATCCAAGCAAAACTCAATGACCACGCCATGATGATGAAATTTACCGCATTAAACGCTGAAGCTAAAAAAGCCCAAAGAAAGCCCCGAGCCTATCAAGCTGTATTGAATGTGATCACTAAAATCATTGATGAAAAAACCAATACTGGCTGGGGCTCCATTAGTGCTTCAGGTACCCATACCGGTATCGATGTACCAGTATTCGCTTTTGGTAAAGGCAGTGAGCTATTTAACGGTTTTCAAGATAACACCGACATTGCAAAGAAAATTTTCACCCTGCTGGGTAAAAAGTAGCAGTTAAACTGCTTGCTTTACCCAGCAAGCACCACAAAAAAGCGCCGAGTAAGTTATTATTACTCGGCGCTTTTATTTATTGTTGATGCCAATGCTAGCTGTAAAATTAATAACCTCGAATTGAGGTTATTTAGTTTGCTGTTCAAGCTCCTGATTAAAGCGCGCAAAGCCTTGCGCTAAATCTTCAATCAAATCATCGACATGTTCTAAACCCACATGAAGACGAATTAACGGGTATCGGTATGGCCAAGTGGTTGCGGTACGCATATTGTTAAGGTTTGAAATACCTAAAATTAAACTTTCAAAGCCGCCCCACGAATAGCCCATTTTAAAATGCTCCATGCCATCTAAAAATGCCGTCAGTGCTGCTCGATTACCTTTATTGAAAACAAATGAAAATAAGCCATTTGAGCCAGTAAAGTCACGTTTAAAAACCTCATGGCCTGGGCAAGAGGGTAATGCCGGATGTAATATTGTTTCAACCTCAGCACGCGATGATAGCCACTCAGCAATTTTAAGGGCATTAATTTCATGTTGTTGTAAGCGCACGCTCAAGGTTCTTATACCGCGCATCGCTAAATATAAATCATCAGGCGAGGTACATTGTCCCATGGTATAACTGCTTTCACGCAATTGTGGCCAATGTTCTGCTGTTGCGGTTGCCGTCCCTAGCATGACATCTGAGTGACCGACAATATATTTTGTTGCCGCTTGTATTGACACATCAACACCGTGCTCAAAGGGCTTAAAGTTCACCCCCGCAGACCACGTATTATCTAGCATCACAATACAATTATGGCGATGCGCCACTGCCGCTATCGCTGGTACATCTTGCACTTCCATGGTAATTGAACCGGGAGATTCAAGAAACACAATCCGAGTATTGGGTTTAATTAACGCGTCGATATCACCGCCTATAAGTGGATCATAATAAGTGGTTTCAATACCTAGCTTAGCTAATATTTTATCGCAATAATCACGTGTTGGCTCATAGGCGTTATCAACCATCAAGATATGATCGCCGGTTTTAACAAAGGCAAGAATGGCATTGGTGATGGCCGCTGTACCTGATGGATACACTGCACACCCTGCTCCGCCTTCAAGTTCGGTCATGGCATCGCAAAAAGCAAATGACGTAGACGTTCCCCGCCGGCCATAAAACAACACCTGCTTGTTTTTGTTTGCTGTTGCATGCTTCATTTCTTTAATAGAATCAAATACTACCGTAGAAGCCCGCTCAACTGGTGGATTCACCACACCACGTGTCCATTGTTTTTTTCGGCCAGCATTAATGAGTTTGGTTTCTTTTTTCATCTCAAGATGACATTCCGCGGTTGAATTTATGTTTGTATATCTGTTGATGAAAAGCTAAAACGCCACAGCCTTTTCAATGCTGATGATTCGTTATGAGAAAATATTCTAGCTATCTAGCCATCTGTAATATTTATAGCCTGCTTTAGTGCAAGAAGCACGCTTTATTTTGTTATACCTTAGTGATGAGCTGTATTAATAACA
>JBFJQB010000032.1:0-22551 GCA_041616855.1 Cognaticolwellia sp.
GAAACTAAGGCTTGAAAAACCGCCGCATTTGCTTGCGAGCCAGCATGTGGTTGAACGTTAGCATAAGTCGCACCAAATAACTCTTTTGCACGGTCAATGGCTAACTGCTCAGCAACGTCAACATATTCGCAACCACCATAGTAACGCTTACCAGGGTAACCTTCGGCATATTTATTGGTGAGTTGTGAACCTTGAGCTTCAAGTACACGTGGGCTACAGTAATTTTCCGACGCAATGAGTTCAATGTGCTCTTCTTGTCGAACAACTTCTTTGCTCATTGCTTGATAAAGTTCTGGATCAAAATCAGCAATATTCATATCACGTGTAAACATGTTAAATCCTCAAATAGTCTGCCATTTGCAGTACTGGGCGTTGGCGTAAGTGCAAAATTAATTGCGGCATATTTTGCCTGAATTGAAAGGGCTTGTACACGTTTGACGCATACCCTTTTAGTTCATTTAGCAATCAACTATGCCTTAAAGTGAGCAGCATCGTATCTTATAAACTTCACTTTACGGCAGAGCCGGCACAATATACTTGCTAAAAAACCCAAAAACAACAAATTAAATACAGAACAACCGCAACATATTAAAATTATATACAGATAAGTAAAGGTAAAGTTAATTTTTATGCGTCATTGATTTTTAACAGCTGTTGATATTCTCGCTTCCGTTTGCGATGTAAGTATTCCACGACTAAATAAACCGCCAACAAAAAACCATTTGCCATCAGATAGCCAGGTAAAGCATCTTTGTTATTGGTTTGGCTAACGGTATAAATAAACCAATTGATTAAGGGGAGAAAAGGCAAAAATGAAATTTTCGTAATCCACATATATTTCATTGACGATTCACTGCTCGCGATAGCGTTTTCAATTGCTTTTTCTGGGCTATCAGATATTTTAGCCCATGTGGCTAAACGAATTTTAGTTTCAAAATACACGAAGACAACTGACAATAATCCTCCTAAGCCAAGATAGACATTAAAGGGTTCTCCCCATTGACCATCATAAATGCCATAGAAAAAAGTGATGATTAAGCCAAATGTGGCGATAATATTGGCCGCATAGCAAGTTTTTGCTATCCGCATTTTTTTCCGGGTGCTTTTCACTAACGCGTCAACATCAGTTTTAGGCGTGGGTTGACTTTGCCAGTCTTGTCTCAACTCTGCCCAAGTATCCTCTTCTATCTCTGAGCTTGCTTTCGCGTTTTCTATTGGTTGTGGGTTGGTTGTTTTAATCTCTTTATCTTCTTGACTCATACGGCCTCCAACAACTGCATTAATTTCGCCTTCGCTCTTTGTAACCTAACACCAACTAAGTTACTTGATATCGATAGAACCTCAGCAATATCTTGATAACTCATGCCCTCAAGCGCTAAGGTGATCACTTGTTGTTGTTCCAGTGTTAATTGACGAATTGCCTGCGCAAGGCGCTGTTGTCGTTGTTTCTGATCTAAGGATTGATACGGGGTAGGTTGCTGACAAAAAGCACTATCATTATTCGTAACTTGCGTTTCACTCGACTGTTCGTCGCTAAATTCCGTTTTGACGCTTTTAACGGCTTTTGCAACATGTGTTGCTAAAACGTTATGCGCAATCCTAGCAATAAACGTTTTAACTGCTGATTCCGCACGAAAAGTCGGTAAAGCGCGCCATATATTGAGTGCTATTTCTTGAAAGAGCTCTTCTTGAATAGTCGGTTTAGCCTCAAAGCCATTAATGATATGACGTAAAAGTTTCTCATGTTCCGAAACCCATTTGACAAATAGATCTTGATTGCTCAATGAATAACCCAGTTGATGCTCAGCTGTCTTTACACAGTCTTTTTCTTGTATCACTGATTCTACTGGGTTATTCATTTAATTCAATCCTTGCCATTATTAGCTTAAAGACATCACTACTTTTTCAGCGGTTAATCGTTTCGCCAAAATTGCGACTAACACAACGGTTAACGCAATGGTCGCCCCACTGGTAAATAGCAATGCATTCCAGTCAATCGCTAAGCCTTTAAAGACATCTTCCATTAATAACGACTGGCCCGAAATAGGTAACCATTCCACCCACGCCGGTTTATCATCCATTAACATTAAAGCAAAAGGAATAAAGCTTGGTACCATAATTAACATAGTTACTGTCGATTGTGCTTCTTTAAAGCTCTTCGCTTGAAAAGCAAACAACAGTTGTAGTGAGGCGGCAAGAAAACAAATTGGCACAAGTAATAACAGCAAAATAACAAAGGTATGAGCATCAATACTAAAAGTGGCGCCTATTTTGGTCAGATCAACAAAGTTCATTGCCACCGAAGTTAAGACTAACATCAAGATGATAGAAATAATGGCGATTGAACTGGCACAACTCAATTTTGCTAGCACAATTTTCAAGGTACTGACCGGCTGGCACAAGAGCATTTCTAGCACATTGCGCTCTCGCTCACCGGCGCTAGAGTCAATCGCAACGGGTAAGCCCGACATAAACGCCGCCATCATTAAATATACCCCTAAAATTAATGTGATCATCACCGCATTGCTACTGGGCAGTGACGTATCCTGTTCGAGTAATTTAATCGGCTGTAATAACTTAGTATCAATACCGCGAACTAAAAGCCGCTTATAACCAATAAGTAATGAGTGCTCATTAATTATATCTTTGATGCGACGAATTGGTGATGATAACGACTTCTCGTTAAAATCAGCCCGCAAGGTTAATTCAATCGGGTTTCCTTCGGCCATATCGATTATATAACTGTCAGGAATACTCAGTTCGATATTTCGCTCATTCCAGTTGCGTGCTTCATCATCAGGCACATCAGCAAAAGACAAAATGTTCTCATCGGCGAGTGCTTTAATAAGTTTTGGTGCATGTTGCTCACCACTATATTTTACATATACCGCAGGGTTATCCACCGCTTCTTTAATTGCAACATTTAACATTACCATGATCATCACAGGCATTAATAATGCCATACTCATCGCGACCATTAATGCTCGTCGATCGCGAAAGGCCTCTTTAAACTCTTTAATCATTAAGGCTTTTAATTGCATCATGCTGCTACTCCTTCATCCGAGCCAATTAATTTAACAAAGGCTTCTTCCAATAATTTCTCGCCGGCTAAATCACATAATTCTTGCGGTGTACCTTGTGCTGCTAACTTACCGTTAGCTACGATAATCACTCGATCGCATAGCGCCGCAACTTCTTGCATAACGTGAGAAGAAAATAAAATACAATGGCCTTTGGCTTTAAATTTCGCCAAGTGATTACGTAAAATTCGGGTACTCATGACATCTAAGCCACGGGTGGGCTCGTCAAGAACAAAGTTTTTCGGTTGATGTACTAAGGCTTGAGCCAAGGTAACTTTCATGCGCTGGCCTTGTGAAAAACCAACGGTTTTACGGTGAGCTAGCTCCGTCATATCTAAATCAGACAGAATCTGTGCTATCGCCGCATGTTTTTTGGCACCGGTCATACCGTGAATGCTGGCAAAATAATCTATTTGCTCATACGCGGTTAAACGTTCATATAAACCAAACTTATCGGGAAAAATACCTAAAGATTTTCGTGCCTTAATCGGCTCTTCGGTTACTTTAATACCGTCAATGGTTGCGTAGCCTTCATCTGCTTTTAATAAACCATAAAGGGTACGTAAACAAGTGGTTTTACCTGCACCGTTAGGACCTAATATACCGGTAATTTCGCCATCTTTTGCCGTAAACGATAGTCCATCTAAGGCTTTAACCGTATTTTTTTTACTGACAAAGCTTTTATGTAAATTATTTACTTCAATCATGATCTATTCCTTTACTTGTGTTGGCATAACAGCGGAAGTTTCTGAGGGGGCTACGCCACCATTTAGCCCAATCATAAATGACTCATCGGGAATTTCTGCTAAACACGACTCATCAAGTGCCTTAGGGGTTTGTTTTGCTAAAAACTCATTCACTATCTTGATACCACAAGGCGTAGAAGCCACAATATGAGCATTGTTTTTAGAAATAATGTGATGACTGTTAGGCAAGTGCGCGTGCGACTTTTCACCATTGCTTGCTGGCGTGACGGGGTCTAACTCACCAGATAAAATAAGGGTTGGAATATCTGCACTCACTGTTTGGTAAAAATCTGCACTGGGTTGATATTTCGGCCAAACTGAACACACTTTCCCTATCATTTCTAAACTCATGCCTTTGGCGAAATTATTCTCAGCATCAGCCGCTTTCATGCTGGGAGATATTTTGGGATAGTCTTCATTACAAACAATATTAAAATGTAAGCCGATATAAATGCCCATGCCCCCTTCACTCTGTGCGATTAGACCTGCCAGTGGTTTATAATTCCCTAAAAAGGCTTGATGGATTAACAGCGGCACTAAACTGCGTGTTTCCATTGAGTACAGTTGCATTTGTAAGCTTGAAATGAATTTGTTTGAATTTATGACAAAAGCCGTTTTAGTGCCCAACCTCGGGTGAGCAATATCCACCGTTACCGGTGCTTGCGATAATCGAGCTTTGACAGCTGAAAACTCTTCGGCCAATTGCGGATATTGTTGCGCGCAACTACTTTCGCTCTGACAGTTTTCAATTAATTTAATAAACGACTGTTCAGCACTTTGACCAAATAACCCAATCGGCACTTCAATCGGGCCTACACTATCAAGTACGACGCTTTTTATCGAAGAGGGGAACATTCGCATATAAACTAAGCCGGCGCGGGTACCATAAGAGCCGCCATAAATATGCACCTGTTGATGACCTAGTGCGGCACGAACTTCATCAAAATCTCGAATGGCGTTTTCTGAGCTATATTGGCTTAAATCACCGCTTAGCTGAGATAAACATTTTTCAACATCAGCGATAGTAAAGTCTTCAGGCAAAGAAGTATAAGGATCCATCTCCAATGCATCCTCACATTGCAAAGGATGTGACTTCCCTGTGCCACGTTGGTCAATAAGAATTAAGTCTCGGGTTTTTCTTATTTCATTAAAACCGCGATAAATTTGGCTAGCAAGTTCAGTCGCCGCTTGTCCTGGCCCTCCCGCTAGAAACATAAACGGAAGGCTTTCTTGGCTACTGTCTATTGCTGGCAATACCACGAAATTAACATCAATTTTTACTCCCTCTGGATTGGCATAATTTTCAGGTAAAGCTAACGTGCCACACTGCACTTGTTGTCTAATACCTTTAATATGACAGTTTTGTAATGTTAATTGCTGATTTGAAATGTTTTCAGCCAAACTTGTTTGACTCCCTAGCATTGCCGAAATCAATAAACTCGCTGTAAATAAGCTTTTCCAATTTATTTTCATTTTATCCTCCCGTTAAAACACTGACTGCTTAGTCTTATCATTTACAAATTTATTACAACTTTAATGAAAAATATTAAATTTACTGAAAACTACTGTTTTTTCTGCTTACAAGTTCAAAGGCGCCACGATAAACACGAACACTGCTCATCAGCATCACGGCCTTCTGCCTGCCAGTTAGGCAATTAATTAAACAAAAACTAACGCCAACTCGCAGCGAACCCGAATAGAAAAAAATGCACAATTTCATTAAATAGCATAATTAATCATTCACATACTCCTAAAATAACGATAAAGTCTAGTGTAAGTATTATTCGCCAAATAAGAGGATGACTGATGGAATTAAATCAGTGGGTAGATGAACTATTTGAAGTGTTTGATGAAGACAAAGACGGTGTCATTAATAGAAGTGAATTTGTCGAATTAATTGACTGCTTATTGCAAGACAAAGGCATTCGGATGTGCGAAACCATATTTAATCGCTTTGATAAAAATCACGATAATTCAATCTCTAAAGAAGAGTTGCGTGAAATGGTGATTGATCTCGCCTTATAAAGGATTTTGTTTGCGCTTAGGTATGACTTGAAAGCAAGTATAAGCGCAACCCCTATCAATGCTTGTCTTCGTGCATTATTTCCGACAGCAAAGTTAATCATTAGGGAAAATGCCTGCAAACTTTGCCTAATTGTCGTGCCTAGGCCACCGTTCGCTGTATTCAGCTACTATCACCACAGTACATTCGTCTAAGCTTAAATAGCTCTCTTTGAGTGATGAATTATTATACCTAAATACAATTCCTTATCTTTAGTAACCAGAAAGGTCAGACCTCTAGTATTAGTATCGGCAGTTTGCTACCATAACTGGCGTACACGTGTACGCTGAATTAGGATTTATTACGTGCAAACTCAAAATTACGCCTTAGCTGAAGAAATTGTCAATGCAATCAGTCATGGGTTAGCGGCACTACTTAGCGTTGCTGGCTTAACGCTTTTAGTCACTTTAGCTTGGCTACAAACTGATGCCCTAAAAGTCGCCAGTTTTAGTATTTATGGTGCCAGCCTTGTTTTACTGTTTAGTGCTTCGACCCTTTACCATGCTTTATTACATGAAAAGGCCAAAAAATTATTTAAATTGTTCGATCACTGCGCAATTTACTTATTAATTGCTGGTACTTACACTCCTTTGATGCTTGTGACATTAGCGGATGATGTTGGTACGGTGATGCTAACGGTGATCTGGGGATTAGCATTATTAGGCATTGCCTTTAAAATCAAATTTGGTAACCAATATAAAAAACTATCACTGGCCACTTATTTAGGTTTAGGCTTAATTTCCCTGACATTTATTCATAAACTGAACGCTAAACTAGCTTATGAAGGCATGGTTTTATTGGCCTTAGGCGGTATTATTTATGGGCTAGGTACTATTTTTTACGTCAGAAAGCAGCAAAAATACAGTCATGCTATTTGGCATTTCTTTGTATTCTTGGCCGCGGTTTGTCATTTTTTTATGATGTTTTTCTACGTGCTTTAAGTTGTTTTAAAATAACCACTAACGCTTTATCTATAGCAACTTTCAGTTAAAAAACACTCAAATTTTTGCAATGTTTCAGCAAAGCTTTTTTGCCCTAAACCTAAGCGGAAGTAATTTCCCTGTAGGCCGAAAAGCTCACTCGGTAGCGTTAAAATACCGGTCGTTTTTACCAGTTTAGTTGCCCAAGCCCTAATCGAGTTTATCTTGTGAACTTCAACTAACGCGAGCATCCCAGCCTGCGGAGGATGCCAACTTAAGCGCGCGGGGTGTCGAGCAACTAAAGCCGAGAATTGCGCAATATTGTCGATAATAATTTTATTGTTGCTCTTTAAAATTTCGTGGCTATTTCGCAATGCTAAATAAGCTAATTTTTCATCGAGTTTTGAGCAGCAAATCGAATTCAGCGCTTTAATGGCAATTAAACTTTGCAATAAAGCACGATCCGGCGTTACTGCCCAACCAATACGAATGCCCGCTAAACCAAAGCTTTTTGACATCACCCCCACCACAATACTATTTTCATAATCTAAATAGCCGTGCGCCAAAGCCAAGCGGTTATAATTGCTTGCTTGTGAAACATCATCGCTTAACAAATAACATTGATAGTGTTGAGCAAGCTTTAACACTTGTTCAGCAAGAACGGTATCGATAACACTGCCGGTAGGGTTATGAGGAGAATTAAGCACAATGAGTCGAGTTTTTTCATTAACTACTTGCTTAAATTCGGCAATATTTACTTGCCAATGGTTATCAGCGCAAAGTGCTATCTGCCTCACTATCACGCCCATAGATTCTGCCATACTCACTAACGAAGGATAACTCGGCGTTAGCACAACAATTTCATCACCTGCTTGCAATAGCGCCTGATAAATAGCAGAAAGTGCTTCCTGTGCACCACAAAAGCTCAAAGCATCATCAGCAGTAAGAGCGCGACTATGGTGGTTTAAGTTTCGATGAAAATTCACGATGGCTTCACGTAAATGTTCATCACCTTGAATCGGTGCATAGCCTAATGCCGTGGCAGCAATATCTGCAGCTCCATATTGACTTAACTGGGCCATTGTCATTGCTTGTGCGGTCGAATCACTAAAGTTGTACTTAATATCACTCGCTAAACCTTGGCTAAAAGCTAAGTGTGCTGGCAATGGGAATGCACTTAACGACTTATTTAATTGACGTATGTGAGGCATATTACTTAGCTCGCCAGGCAGTGAGTTGACAGTGTGATACATTGAAGTTTCGCGCAGAGTTTTCCAGCACACGCGTTAACTCTTGCTCAGTAATAAGCTCGAAGTCCTGACTGAGTTCATTGCTTAATGCATCAAAACCAGAGAGATTTTCACCATTAACTTTCATGCCACTTAACCACTTAGTTTTTTCAGTGGTCTGCTGCTGATAATGGTAATCTGAAATAATCAGCAATAACCCTGACGGATTTAACCGACTAATTGCATTGGCCAATAAACACTTAGGGTCATAACTTTGCTCTAAAGCATGTTGAATTAAAATAATGTCATAGTGGTCAAAGTTTGCTTTGAGGTTGCAACCATCGGCTTGGCTAAACAAAATTCGTTCAGGTTGGGCGTGCGGCACTATATCCGCCAATGTTATTTCAAGATATTGGCAAAGCTCTCCTTCCTCTGTGCGAGTATACCTGACTCTCTCGCCGCTTTGTAATTGCACGCCGTGTTGAATGGTGCGTGCAGAAAAATCAATTGCATCAATATGTTGTACGTGTTGACTGAGCTCGAATGCGACACGCCCGACACTGCATCCTACATTCAGTAAACGTTTAGTCGTTGCACCTTCAGTATCCATTAAGCGTGCCACTTGTTGCGCTATTTGTTGGCCGTAATTCTGATAACCCAAAGGATTAGCACCAAAATAACAGGCCAGTTGCTGACAAATATCTTTACTGGTTTCAAATCGATTCACGGCGACTTGCGCTTTTACAGGGGTGTCACTGACCACATAGCGAAAGCCCGCATGTTGATAAAAATGTCGACGAAAGGCATAACGAGATGAGGCTAAAATTTCATTACCGGTAGAGATCCAAGAGCCGCCTTTGATCAAATTGTGCTTGCCATCGAAGGTCGGTGTCGAAAAATCATCATACAAAGGGTGAACACTAAAGCCGACAAAGCCATCAATAGCCGTTTCTGTCCATTGCCAAGTATTGCCAATTACGTCAAAGAATTCACCATGCTGATGACGATTAACCGGACATGACGACGCATAATAAGCTAAATCTATATTGCCAGGAACTTCGCGCCAGTTTTTCTTATCACCCGTAACGTTCCCTCTAAGACAATACCACTGCGCCTCCGTAGGTAAACTTATAAAGCCCTTGATGGTTTTTTGCCACCATTGGCAAAACGCTGTAGCTTCTAAACAATTCACTTCAACCGGCCAATCTAATGGTAATGGTATTTCGTTAAGTAGGTTACGTTGATAATACTGACCAGCTCGGTAGCGCCAAAATCTAGGCATTTTAGCTTGCGTATACTCTAGCCATGCTTGACCTTCTTTACACCAAAAATCTTGTAACTGATACCCTCCAGCTTCAACAAAATCTAGGTACTCCTGATTTGACACTAAATATTTAGCGGCACTAAAGCCATCAACATCGACTACTTGATGGCCATATTCATTATCCCAGCCAAAAGTATCGTCCGAAGTTTTTTTCCCCAACGATATAGTTTGTGCGTCGACGGCAATTAATTCATTTTTCGGGGCAGTTGACGTTTGCAAACACGGCTGCCATTGCTGATTGCTTGCCAGCCACTTTAACGGCAACATGCGCATGATCACCGAAGAGGTTTCAAGGTGAATACGTTCGTGTTCACAACCCATCAAAATTATCCATGCTAATGAGTCTTGACTGATCGGTAAACTCAACTCCATAGTTTCAATCAAATTTAATACCAGCTGATAAACCTGTTGGCGATAAGCTCGGACTTCATCAACACTCGGCCAGTCATAATTCGCGCTATTAAGATCGTCCCAGCTCATTTCATCAACCCCAACGGCGCAAATAGCTTCTAACCGGCTGTTGATTCGCTGCTTAATATATTTACCCAATATCATTTTATTCACATAAAATGTTGCCGTATGGCCAAAGTAAAATATCAACGGGTGTCGCAGAGGCTCTGGTCTTAAAAAGTAAGCCTTGTCTTGATTGATCAATGAGAACAAAGACTCATAGGTTGCCCAAGTGTTTTTAAAGTATGCTATTAACTCTTGTCGCTTTTCTGCTATTGAGTTGCCAGCAAGTGTTGGCGTTGTTAATTGCTTTATCATCTGGGTCACTAGCTATTATTGTGTGCTGAAGTTATATCTCAACGTTTACCTGATTAAATGACGATTTTTGGTCGTTGAAACTGTGTTAAATAGGCTTGATGTAATTGCTGGCCAAGACTTACCCCTGTTGTGTTGCCGCTATCAAAATTCGATGCACCTAATACTTTATCTATCGTACGACTAAGCCAGTCTTGATTCGCAAATAAGGTGATTGCTCCAGCGTTATTCGCTTGATCATATAACGAAGTCGGCAATTGGCCATGTCTTTCGCTCTGTAATTTATGCCCCTCTTTCATGCCATCAAGGGTTTCAATCACATTTAACAAAGTATAAATCATATTCATATAGGCATTATAATGCACGCTTGACGCCCCTAATCTGTGTTCAATACGTGCCGTTTTATGCCAGTTTTCCTGACTAACAAGTACATTGCTTTTCGCGTCATAGAGCAGTGGTTCAATACCCATTTTTTGATTGTGCTTACCAATATTTCGATATAATGCGATGCTGCCTTGATGCCCACCGGAAATATCAACTGGGGAGCATAACTCCGCGGCCAAGCCATACTTTGATTTTAGCAGTAAACGCTCAAAAGCTTCTTCTTCCGGTAAATATAACAAGCAACAGGCTAAACTTGTGCGTAAAAAGGCCTGTTGAAGGCGCTCAGCAAAATCGCCAGAAACCAGTAAATTTTTGCCATTGCTATCTTGGACACTGACATTAATTTGTACTGCATTTGGGATATGGACCGCACGATTATCACCACTAAAAATATTTTCACAGCCAGCGGCTAACTTCCCCTGGTCGCCAGCCCACACCACTGGTTTTATGAGGGTTTTGCTTACGCCCTGCTCGGCAAATAGTTTCGGCAATAAGTAAATAGCACGTTGTAGGTTTTGCGCTTCTTTTAATGGGCTTTGGCCATGAAAAAGTGACACATACTCCCATTGGTTGCTCCAATACTCTGCAACGACTTCCCCTTCTATGCCCAGCGCTAATAATTGTTGGTTTATATGCTGATAATTAATTTTAGCCTGAGGGGGTTTTTGATAGCAGCCTTCAAGTTCAAAGTGCACCAAGGGGCGAAAACCTTGTTCATCAAGGTAATGTTCTAATCGCGAGATTATCGCTATGGCGAGTTTATCTAAATTTGTCATGGTAAATTAATCTAGATGATATCGTTATGGCCGACGCAAGCAGCGTCATTAACCGTGTTGACAACAATGACATAATCCCTCTGTAGCATTGCCTATACACCAGCTGAAGCCACTTTATCTATCCATACTAACCTCAGCACGAATTAAAAACACATACTTTGTTTTTGCCCGAATGTTTTGCTTGATACAACGCTTTATCGGCATTAATGTAAAGTAGCTCTGCGTCTTGACACTCCGCAGATAGCGCAGCAATGCCCATACTAACGGTGACCTTCGTATGATGGCCGGCAATCATTTTTGATTCATTAATTAAACCTAAAAAACGCTCGGCAATCTTAACCGTTTCAGCAAGGCTGGTGCGCTGCAATATACACATAAATTCCTCACCGCCAATGCGAGCAAAAACATCGTCTTGACGAAATATTTGTTTACCGACATGCGCCACTTGCCTGATGACTTCATCGCCCACCGGATGACCGTATTGATCATTGATTTGTTTAAAGTCATCAATATCCATGGCGATCACCACTAGCTCTGTTTTAGCCGGTTGACTACCCACTAACGCTTTATTTAGATAATCAAAAACATAACGGCGATTATACAAATCCGTTAAAGGGTCTTTTATGGTGAGCCTATGCAGGGTTTTACTTCTTTGATATTGCACGACAACAAAGGCTAAAACCAAGACCACCAAAAGAACAATCACAAGGTTAAAATATTTTTGTTGCAACTGTGCGCTGTTTCGCTGTTCCATTTGCAACGATGCCACTTCTAAACGCCTTTCTTCCATCGCCTGCGTCACTTGTTGGCGCTCATCTTCCAAACGTTCTCGTACTTTGACTAGGCGCTCTGAAGCGTTTTTGAGCAATAATTCGCTATATTGCTGATAATATTGTTCAAGCTGTTGGTAAGCGAGTTTATATTGACCACGAGCATGAGCTAAAGCCGCAGATATTTTAGTTACCTCCAAGTGCCATTCGGTGCCGATAACTTCAGGCAGTTTTGAAAACTCAGCGTCAGCTTGTAATAACGACTCTTCGGCAGCATCGAATTGCCCTAAGGCAATTAAGCAACTCGCTTTGCGTTTATACAATTCTGCGTTGAAATCAATGATACCTTGCATAGTAAGGGCCCGATCAATCATGCTGATCGCGAGCGAACAATCGCCTTTTTCAGCATACGTCATACCAAGACCATATGCCGCGAAAAAAAGAATGTTGGTGTTTGGGGTATAACCAATATTCTGTTGATATTGTAAAAAATACTCGATAGCTAAGTCATATTTTTTCCAATACCGGTAAGTTGACGCTAGTCCATAAAGCGCTTCAGCAATCTGTGTGGGATAATTAAAATTTTGGTATGCCGCTAACGCACGTTGATAATAGGCAATGGATTGTTCATGTTCATCTAAGTAACTATAAATCGCTCCAAAGGTTTCATTAATGGCTGCTAATAAAAACTGGTCATTTAACGCTAAAGCTTCATCAAAAGCTTCTTGCATATCCAAAAAAGAAGCCTCGTAGAATCCAGTCAACGTTTTGCTATAGGCGAGCTCTTTTTTTATATAGACATATAAGCGGATTAATTTAGCACTTTTTGCCTGCGCTAACGCTTCAGTCAGCACTTGCTCAGAAGCGGTAAAGCTTCCAGCTCTACGCTCAATAATTCCTTGAAAAAGTTTTAATCTGGTTTTAATTTCCAACGGCGTATTCGCCTTTACTAAGCTATTAGCCTGTTTGACGGTAGCACTGAAATCATCATAGGAATAAATAAGGTTTTCGGCTTGTGCCTTACGTACTAACCACCAAAGCTGTTGTATTTCATCAAAAGATTGAACTTTAGTCTGCATACCAATAAGCTTTTGGTAAGCAGGCCAAGGTTGTAGATAAATCTCGGTTTCCATTTCGCTTAAGTTTATTTTATCGTCAGCCAAAGCAGTCATGTTATAACTGAACAATAAAAGCATGAAAATACTGAAAAATATTTGTAAAGCTTGCTGCACTGCGCGTCCAAGAAATAGATTTAATTTAACCTTAATAATTAAATTAGCACAATAAAAGCAATTACACGACTGCAAGCTAAGGCTATTTTTGCAACTGACCGATGTACTTAAAGTATGAAAATATTAATGAACCGAATTACGCCTCGTCGTCAGCACAACAAGCCACTAAGATCGCACTAAATTAAGCTTTATAAAGGCGATTAAAGTCTTTGACATTAAAACCATTTAAAACTTGATCGGCGATTTTTAACACCGGGACAGCGCGCAAATTTAATTTAGCGAATTCTTTTTGCCCTGCGGGCGTTTTGATATTACACAAACGAAAGGGTATGTTATTTTCTTCAAGGTAACGTTTTGCGCTCTGGCAATGGGGACAGTTACTCATGGTATAAAGAATGACACGTTTCATAAAGCTTGGCTTCGGCTGTTAGTTTTATTTAATTATCGCATAGCTTGATAAGAATAAATAACGCCAAATTAGACCTTAATAACATCTGCTACATGGCATGCCATTGTTTCGCCACTAGCACTGTATCGCGATTCAGCACTCGGCCTTGAAAAACATCACCAGACACCACCTCACCAACACCAGCAGGTGTGCCAGTCATCACGATATCGCCATCTTCTAACTCGATAAATGATTGGATTTCATGCAATATTGCTAATGGGGAATGTAACATCATAGCAACTGAGCCAGCTTGCCTGCACTCACCATTGATAACAAGTTCGAGTGCCAAGTGTTCATCAATAGTATCAATTGGCACAAAATCGCTAAAAAGCGCCGAACCAGTAAACGCTTTTGCCCGCTCCCATGGTAAGCCTTTCGCTTTTAAGTGAGATTGCAATGCCCGCTTGGTTAAATCCAACCCTAAGGCAACAGCACAAAACTCACCTTGGTAATATAAAAAACACAGCTCGGCTTCATAATGTAAGGGTTCTTGGTGAAAGGCTTTTAACTGTTCGCCAATCGCCGCATTAGGCTTAAAAAATAACACCATGCTGTCAGGCACTTCATTGCCTAGTTCGCTAATATGCTTGGCATAATTACGGCCCACACATACGATTTTAGAGGGGGTTATATCGCGTTGTTCAACTTTAATCGACTTCATTCTACCAGTCTTTACAATGACATTAAGCCATTATTGTAAAACGGAACAGTGTCTATAGGCTATGCTGTAACTAAAGTTAATTCAGGTTTGGTACTATTTACAGCTGGCACTTTAACCCTATCAGATACTCTGCGTTGTTGTTTAAAACGATCAAAGTTTACGTCTTCCAGGCCTAATTGTTGACTCATTTTGACAAATGTTTGGTAGTCTTCGCGAGTAAAGTCATCATCTTCTCGGGTAAGTAGACCATCAATATAAGCACTGTTGCCGTTTAAAGCAAAATTTGCTATTGCGGAATAAGGTTTACCAAAATCATCAACGCGAATAGCACGCACTGATTTTACTTCAAAAATCCATTTATCAATTTGAACATAACGAGATAATGTCTCTGCTGTAGGATTATTATTCATGTGAAAACCTCAAGTTTAGTATAAAAAAGGTCGACTGCTTGGCTGGGAATAAATGCTGACAGTCGACAAAGAAAGGAGCTGTTAACTCACCAAGTATTTAGCTATGACAAAGATTTTTTCAAATTTGTGAGATATTGCTTAAACTCTTCTTCGCTAATTTCTTGATCAGCGTTAGTATCAAGCTGGGCAAAAATTTTCGTTAATTTTTCGTTCTTAACTAACTCTTGCGCACTCAAGGTATTGTTTTTATCGGCATCATAATCGGTAATCAATTGAGCAAAAGAGGATGTTGACTGCGTCACTTTAGGTAGTGAGTTACTGACACCACTATTAGCAAAAACAAGGTTCGATGCCAGTGAAGCGACAACAACCGTGATAGAGAGTTTTTTTAAGCTTAGATTATTCATATTTGAATCCTTTTTATTAATTAATAGCATATACAACTAAGGTAGAGCACATCCTGTGCCAATCTTATAAGTTGTTGATTTTAAAGCATTAAGATAAAAACAAGCCACTAAAGCTGTCACCAATTAGCAACAGTTTTATTGCCTGATAATTTATCAATAACTAGCAACGATAACTTGCTTTAAAAATATCAAACAAAAACAATAGCTTGCATAAAAAACCAACAACACCTGTTCTGTCTCAATTTTGAGACAGTGTTGTGTTTTGTGCATTTTTAACTAACACTACCCCTGTATCTCAGCAATAATAAAGACCGTAATACACATGGTGAAAAACTTAATACCATCAGCTAAAAAGCAGCCTATTAACAGCGTTTCATTAAAGCATTTATCAATAAAATCATTAACTTTATTAGGTTTCGGTTTTGTCGCTTTGCCGCTAGTCATTGCCTTAATTTTTGGTGCTTCACAGGTCAACACCCTAGCTAAGAAAAGTGCCGGCGTTATCACCGATATCGCGAAAACTTTCGACCAACAGCAACAACTCAAGAGCAGCCAAATCAGAATGGAGCGCAGTGCTGCACAATATTTAGTGCTACGAGACCCTGCCTTGGTAGAAAGTTATCATGAACACAGTCAGCAAATATTGCAGCTAAGCCAAGCATTAATGGCTGCAAGCCATGATCCTAAATTACAACAGTTGCTCAATAAATACACCGAAACGGTTACTATATTAATAGCGCAAACCATGCCAGAGGCTGAACAAAAATCAGCAAATGACAACACCATCATTAAACCGATACAGATAAAATTTAATGCCTTAACCAGCCTTTATCAGCAAATTTCTCAACGCAGTAATGAACTTAACACCCTACATATCACTGATATAAGGCAAGCCGCCCAAGAAGCTCGTGATATTATGATACGAAGTTTAATTATTATTCCGGTGAGCATACTGATAGCCGCTATTTTCATTTTTTTAATCACGAGTCCACTAAAGATACTGACGAAGAATATTTTTCGCTTACAACAGGGCGATTTTGATAATGAGATTAAGGTAACTGGCTCGCCAGAAATTCAAGAAATAGCCCAAGCACTGGAAAATATGCGTATGCGTTTACAAGCATTAGAGCTGCAGAAATCGAGCTTCATTCGCCACATATCACATGAATTAAAAACACCACTAGCTGCCATCAGGGAAGGCACAGAATTGCTATACGATAATAGTGTCGGCGAGCTTAATGCCGAACAACAAGAAATATCACACATCATTAAAGATAGTGTATTTCGTTTACAAAAGCATATTGAAGACTTACTCGACTTTAATATTGTGCTCGACTCAACTAGCTTGCAAGATTCAGAGTCACTAATGATTAATGATGTAGTCACTCAAGTGCTTTCAGAAAGAAAATTAGCAATCAAACGAAAAAACATTACCATTAATCATGCCCTAAGCAATATTGCGCTGGTGAGTAACCGTAAACAAGTAGCAGTCATTATCGATAATATATTATCCAACGCGATAAAGTATTCACCGGATGAAGGGGTTATTGATATTACCTCAACACTAGTCAACGATCAGCTGCAACTCTTTATTAGCGATCAAGGCATCGGCATTGCACAGGAAAGCCATCAGAAAATATTTGATGCTTTTTATCAAGGTCCGCCGCCAGAGCAAAGTATAATCAAAGGCAGTGGCCTAGGTCTGACGATAGTGAAAGAGCTATTATTACGCCTCAATGGCAGCATTGAAATTTTGCCGCAAGATAGCACTCAACAAGGTACGAAGATAAAAATCACCTTACCACGCGCTTGTCGCTCGGAGGAACAACCTAATGGCTAACTTTCAGCAATTATTACTCAAAACAATACCATTAATCATGGCTTTACTGCTGTTATCGGGTTGTCAGATGCCCATGAAAGACATTAACAGTAATACCAGTTATGGGGAGTATTATTTAACCTTACGACAACTTACCCCCCTGCAACTCACCGAAGAAGTTAATAAGCAACAAGCCAAAATTATGCATCAATCAAAAGCCAGTCCCCCAAACAACTATGATGCTAAAATTAAATTGCTCTTACTTTATAGCCTGCCTTCGTCTCCTATTTACAATAGTTTCAACGCAAAAGCATTGTTAAATGAATTGCACAGCGGTGATGACAATACCGCATTTGCTGATATCACCCCCAGTGATCAGGCCTTATTCAGTTTATTGCGCGATCAACTTAACCAGCGATTACTGATGAGAAACCGCTTACTCACTGAACAGAAAACCCAGCAAGCGTTAGCGTTAAAACAGCAACAAGGATTAATCGAGCAAGTTCAACTATTAGAGCAGACCATTAAACAATTAAAAAATATCGAACAAGCTATCGATAAAAGAGCGCAATAATTAACGTTAAAATACCTGAGCCCTAATTAAAGCGATCAGATTAGTCAGACTTTTAGCCAAAACAGAAGTTATTTTGAAAAATCGAGAATAAACCATGAGCAACCTTAATTCGGCCGCCGTTACCACCGACAGCAAAATCCTCATCGTTGATGACGACCCTAGTTTATTACGCTTACTGGGCATTCGATTATCGGCAGCTGGTTATCAAGTCGAGTCGGCAAAAAATGCAAAAATAGCCCTAGGGCGATTAGAAAGCTTTCATCCACAATTGGTCATCAGCGACCTTAAAATGGAAGGTATGGACGGTATGGCCTTGTTTGAGCAAATTAGAGCAAAGCACCCACATATTCCCGTGATAATTATGACCGCCCATGGCACAATTCCTGATGCAATTAATGCCACTAAACAAGGGGTATTTAGTTTCCTTACCAAACCATTTGAAAGTAAAGAGTTACTGGAAATCGTACAACAGGCCATTCGACTGCAACCAGCCGAGCTAAATCATAGTCAGGCCGATAATCAATGGCGTGACAAAATCATCAGTCGCAGCACAGTTATGGAGTCACTACTACAACAAAGTAAACAAGTCGCAAAAAGTGATTTTAGCCTACTCATTCAAAGCCAAAGTGGTACCGGTAAAGAGCTCTTAGCCAAAGCCATTCATTTGGCTAGCCCCAGACATCAAGAGAAGTTTACCGCGATTAACTGCGCCGCGATTCCTGAGCAGTTATTAGAGTCTGAATTATTTGGTCATAGCAAAGGGGCATTTACTGGGGCAGAAAAAAATCATATTGGCTTATTTCAAGCAACAGACGGTGGCACCTTATTTTTAGATGAAATTGGTGATATGCCAATGAGTTTTCAGGTCAAATTACTGCGTGCATTACAAGAACGTGAAGTACGCCCGGTGGGTAGCACACAATCCATTAAAGTTGATGTGAGGATCATTTCAGCGACTCATAAAAACTTACAACAAGCAATCATCGACAAAACCTTTCGTGAAGACTTATATTACCGACTCAATGTCGTTGAGTTAGAGCTGCCGCCTTTATCTGAGCGTAGAGAAGATATCCCGCTGCTTGCGCAACATTTCTTGAGTAAGTCAGCAGAACAGTCTGACATCAATATTTCCGGTTTTTCACAAGAGGCGATGGAAATGCTGATCAGCGCGCCTTGGCCAGGTAATATAAGGCAATTACAAAATGTGGTTGAGCAAACCGTCGCGCTGTCAACGGAGCCGTTAATTAGCGTGATGTTGGTAAAGAATGCCCTGCGGGACAAAACCACTATTTTACCGTCGTTTGTGCAAGCCAGAGATAAATTTGAACGCGACTATTTGGCGAAATTACTAAAAATAACCGCCGGCAATGTTTCCCAAGCGGCCAAAATAGCACAGAGAAATCGCACTGAATTTTATAAACTACTCAATCGTCATCACTTATCTGCTGAGGCCTTCAGAGAAGAGTAAAACACATATGCTTAACTGCTTTTAAACCATCGATAACACCGTTTATCCAGCAGTTAAGCAGCCGTTTATCAATTAATTTAGCCCTTAATTAATCGCCAGCAGTTCAACATCAAAAATTAATAATGCGCCGGGCGGGATTTTACCGGTCGCTTTATTACCATAACCAAGCTCTGCGGGAATAAATAAACGTGTTTTCTCTCCCTCAACCATCAATTGTAAGCCCTCTGTCCAACCTTTAATGACTTGGTTTAAACCAAAGTTTATCGGCTCATCTCTTTCCACAGAACTGTCAAAAACAGTGCCGTCAAGTAACGTGCCGTGGTAGTGTACTTTTACTGTTGAATCAGCCGTGGGATGTTGCTCACCATTGCCGGCCGCTAAAACTTGGTATTGCAAGCCCGAGTCTGTTTCCACTACACCGTCAACGAGCTTATTGGCTTGTAAAAACGCGGTTGATTCCTGTGCGTTAACTTTCGCGGCTTCTCGATTAGCGTTATTACGCACGAAAAAGCTAATAATTAAGCCGACAACTACCAATAGCATAATAATTTTGGTCATGTTTATTCCTTATTGTTGTTTTTGTATGTTAAGTCTAATTTTTTCAGTAGATATTGTTCAATGAAAAACATCTTACTGGTCAATATCAGCAATTTCAGCTTCGGTTAAATGCCGACTTTCTCCGAGTGGCAGCTGATTATCAAGTTGCAAGTTACCGATCGAACAGCGATGTAAGCCCGTAACCTGGTTTCTAAAACGACCAAACATGCGTTTAATTTGGTGATATCGCCCTTCCACCAACTCAACTTCTGCCTGATAATCAGAAAGAATGGTTAATTTTGCTGGCTTAGTCGTGAGCCCTTCAAACGCGAAATACATCCCCTCAGCAAAAGCTGAGATATATTCTGCGCTCAGTTTATCTTTTAGTGTCACAAGGTAGCGCTTAGTGACTTTACGCTCAGGTACAGTTAAACGCTCAGACCAGCGACTATCATTGGTTAACAGCACTAAACCTGAGGTGTTAAGGTCGAGCCGCCCGACAATATGTAGTTCTTCTTTAAAGGAGTATGCAAGTAAATCGATCACTGTTTTATGCTGACTATCACGCGTTGCACTGACCACGCCAATCGGCTTGTTAAGCATAATATAATAAGCTGGGTTCTCTTGAATGACCTTATTATCGAGTACTACATGACTAAAAGTATCAATAACCTGCTCAATATCGCGGGCAATAATACCATCAACTTGTACTCTATTTTGCGCCAACATTAAACGAACATGCTTGCGATTAACCTGACAATATTGCGCCAAAAAGCGATCCAGCCGAGTTTTATTTAACGCCATAATTTAATGTCATAATTTAACCACACCATATAACCCCATCGCAGCAGATAAAGTTAAGCTATATCTTTAATAAGATGCACATCGCGTTGCGGGAACGGAATTTTAATATTGGCATTATCTAAAGTTAAATAAATCGCTTTATAGGCTTTATATTTGGAGCTATACAAATGCTCCGTAGGGGTCCACAAACGAATACCAATATTAATGGCGCTATCCGCGAAGGCATCAATGCCAATTTGTGGTTCACGGACTTTACTAACAATACCTAATTTACCAATGGCCGTTTGCAACATATCAATAACTTCTATTGGATTCTCACAATAATCAATACCAACGCTGAGCTCTAATAAGGAATCATGTCTTGAGTTATGCAGCACTTCACCAACGATATGTTTATTTGGAATGGTAATTTCGACATTATCTTCATCCGTTAGAATCGTATAAGCCAATAACACTTCTTTTACCAGCCCAGTGACGCCCTGCACGGTAATGGTATCTCCTACGACAAACGGTCTAGTGATAATGATATTAAAGCCCGCAGCATAGTTAGACAACAAGCCTTGTAATGCTAGGCCCGCACCGAGCGAAATAGCGCCAATGGCCGCTATAAATGGCGTAACACTAATACCTAATTTCCCTAAGGCAATGATAGTGATCATCACCACAACTAACATTTTACTGGCGTTGGCTAAAAAGCGACTTAAGGTAACATCTAGCTTATGTCGCTCACACAAATTTAAAACAACTTTTGCGATCCTACCGGCAAAAATAAAACCGATAATCAGAATAATAAGTGCACCAACTAATTGAAAACTGTAGTTGGTGAAAAACTCGACAATAATATTGTAAATGCGGCTAACCTGATCTATTTCATTTTTAAGTAAGCTGGCCGGATCTAAAGTTTTGATTACTTGCTCTGTCTTACTTTCACTGGTGGGTGCAGCCATAAATTTATTCCATATAAGGTCGATTACTCAATATACCTATCTTACGACAATTAATAGGCAAATTTACAATGTTATTAGGGCTTGATGATGTTTCATGGTTAAAAACCATATAATGTAAAGCGCCCTTAATACCGAGCAACTTATATTTAGTTGCGATGCATTGCAAGATAGTTAATTTAACTAACCTAGTTAAACTTAATTGAACAATAATGAAATAATATGACCTTTACTAACATAAACTTATTGCTTCATTCACAAACTTCACGCTAGAATCTCGCCGCGTTTAGTCTATTTATATTTATTAAACGCATTGACTTGTCGGAGTGCCAAAGGGCTGAGATCGCGAAAGCGGGATCCGTAGAACCTGATTAGATTAATATCTGCGAAGGGAACAAGTGAGTGAATTCAATGGCTAATTCAAATAGCGCTATTGTCACTACTCCTCGTTACTACCCCAAAAAAGCTCCGCCTAACTTTTATTTAATAAAAACAGGTGAGAGAACATGAGTTCAATTTCAAGACGTGAGCGTCGAAACCAAGCCGCTGAATTTTTAAAAAGCGTTGCTGATCAATCCTTTCCAAATTCCAAAAAAGTATACGTCCCTGGGAAAATACACGACATTCGAGTCGGTATGCGGGAAATAACACTGTCTGATACCTTAATCGGTGGCGACAAAGACAATCCACGTTATGCAAAAAATCCACCGCTATGTGTTTATGACACTTCTGGCTTTTATACCGATGACGCGGTCAATATCAATGTCCATCAAGGCTTACCTCGTTTACGTGACAGTTGGATTGAGGCGCGTGGTGATGTTGAATATTTAGCTGAAAAAACATCTAGCTATAGTCAGCAGCGCTTAGCAGATGACGGGCTTGACCATATTCGTTTCGAACATTTACCGACCGTGCGCAAAGCAAAAAAAGGTAAAAATGTTACCCAAATGCATTATGCCCGCCAAGGCATAATTACCCCTGAAATGGAATATATCGCCATTCGTGAAAATCTCAAGCGTCAAGAAGTCACCGACGAGATATTACTGCAACAACACCAAGGGCAAGCATTTGGTGCCAGCATTCCCGAACAAATTACCGCAGAATTTGTTCGCGATGAAGTCGCTAGAGGTCGCGCGATTATCCCGGTCAACATTAACCACCCTGAAGTAGAGCCGATGATCATTGGCCGAA
>JBFJQB010000033.1:0-22477 GCA_041616855.1 Cognaticolwellia sp.
CTATGGTGGTTGCGAATATGTTGACGTTGCTGAGCAGTTAGCCATTGACCGTGCAAAAGAGTTATTTGGTGCGACTTATGCTAACGTTCAACCACATGCTGGCTCGCAAGCAAATGCGGCGGTTTTTCAAGCCTTAGTTTCACCAGGCGGTAAAGTGTTAGGCATGAGCTTAGCGCACGGTGGCCATTTAACTCATGGTTCACATGTTAACTTTTCTGGTAAATCTTACGAAGCCATTCAATATGGTTTGCACCCTGAAACAGGTGATATCGATTACGTTGAATTAGAGCGTTTAGCGATAGAGCATAAGCCTGAGATGATCATCGGTGGTTTCTCTGCGTTTTCAGGTGTGGTGGATTGGGCACGTATGCGTGAGATTGCTGATAAAGTTGGTGCTTACTTTATGGTTGATATGGCTCACGTTGCTGGTTTAATTGCTGCAGGTTTATATCCTAACCCAGTGCCACATGCTCACGTTGTCACTACCACAACACATAAAACCTTAGCTGGCCCACGTGGCGGCTTAATTGTTTCAGGTTGTGATGATGAAGCGGTTTATAAAAAATTGAACAGTGCCGTATTCCCCGGTGGTCAAGGCGGACCATTAATGCATATTATTGCGGCGAAAGCGGTAGCCTTTAAAGAAGCACTACAACCAGAATTTAAAGTTTATCAACAAAACGTTTTAGATAATGCCAAAGCCATGGTGGCGGTATTACAAGAGCGTGGTTATAAAGTGGTATCTAATGGCACTGAAAACCACCTTTTATTGCTTGATTTAATTGATAAAGACATCACAGGTAAAGATGCTGATGCCGCACTAGGTCGTGCTCATATCACCGTCAATAAAAACTCGGTGCCTAATGATCCTCGTTCACCATTTGTTACTTCAGGACTGCGCTTAGGTACGCCAGCGATTACCCGTCGTGGCTTTGGCGTTGAAGAAACGAAAATTATCACTGCGTGGATTTGTGATATTTTAGATGAGATTGAAAACGATGAGGTGATCGCTAAAGTTCAAGCTGGCGTCAGTGAACTTTGTGCTCGCTTCCCGGTTTATAAGTAGTTCGCTTCAACAATAACATCTAGGTTGCTTTGCCTGATGCACTGAAGGCAATGAATTTAAATGGTCACATGGGTGGCCATTTTTTATTTAAGTCACTTTAATTTTATAATGTTCAGAAGAGTTTTAGCTTAATGCGCTGTTTTCCATTAAAATACGGCTATTAAATTGGCTCATGACTTATTTCTTACGGAACTCATTAATGTATTGTCCTTTTTGCTCAGCCAACGATACTAAGGTAATCGATTCACGTTTAGTCTCTGATGGTCATCAAGTACGTCGTCGACGCGAATGTTTAGCGTGCCATGAAAGATATACTACCTTCGAAAGTGCTGAATTAGTGATGCCACGCATTATTAAACGTGATGGTTCTCGTGAACCTTTCAATGAAGACAAAATGCGTAACGGCTTATTACGTGCGTTAGAAAAAAGACCAGTCAGCACCGAAGAGATGGAATTATCGATTAATAAACTTAAGTCGCAATTGCGGGCAACGGGTGAGCGTGAAGTGTCGAGTGAAATGCTCGGTACTATTATTATGGAGCAATTGAAAAGTTTAGATAAAGTCGCTTATATTCGCTTTGCTTCAGTGTATCGCTCATTTGAAGATATTAAAGAGTTTGGTGAAGAGATCGCTCGTTTAGGCGATGATGAATAACAACAGCAAGGGTTAAGCCTAAGTCTAATCATGAGCCATTTTTCGTTAAAAGATCATCATTTTATGCAGCGAGCCATTAGTTTGGCAAAGCGCGGTCACTTTACCACGTCACCGAATCCTCGAGTGGGCTGTGTTATTGTACTCGATGGTGAAATTGTTGGTGAAGGCTTTCATAAAAAGGCGGGCGAAGGACATGCAGAAGTTCATGCGCTAAAACAAGCCGGCAGCAAAGCCAAAGGAGCCACAGCCTACGTCACCTTAGAACCTTGTAGCCACTTTGGTTTAACCCCCCCTTGCGCCGAGGCGCTGATTAAGGCACAAGTAAGTCATGTTATTACCGCTATGGTTGACCCTAATCCAAAAGTATCGGGTCGCGGTTTAAAAAAGTTGCAAGCGGCTGGCATTAGTACCCAGTTTGGCTTGCTTGAACAAGATGCTCGCGCACTGAACCCCGGTTTTATTCATTTAATGACCACACAGTTACCTTATGTACGTTGTAAACTCGCGGCAAGTCTTGATGGTAAAACTGCGATGGCCAGTGGTGAAAGCCAGTGGATAACATCAATTGAAGCCCGCACGGATGTGCAGCGACTCAGGGCGCAAAGTTGTGGTGTTATCTGTGGTGCAGATTCAGTGATTTTTGATGCAGCTAGAATGAATGTTCGTTGGCAGGCCTTAGGTGAGCTGCAGCAGCGATATGCTCAAGAAGATGTTAGGCAACCTGTTCGTATTATTATTGATGGTAAAAATCGTTTAACACCTGACCTTCCTATTTTCCAAGAGCCAAGTAAAATATTATTAATTCGCCATACTATTGAAAACAACTCTGTTTGGCCACATTTTGTAGAACAAGTCGTTATTGCCAAAGCTAAAAATGCTGACCATATCGACCTGCAGTTATTACTGAAATATTTGGCGCAACAAGGTTTGAATGACCTGTTAATTGAGTCAGGTGCTCAGCTAGCAGGGGCTTTTATTAGCCAAGACTTAGTTGATGAATTAATACTTTATCAAGCACCAAAGCTTATCGGTAGTGAGGGTAAAAGTTTAGTTAACATGCCAGAAATAACGCAGTTATCACAAGCAAAAAATCTGGATATTAACGATGTGCGTATGCTGGGCAAAGATTTTAGGTTAACGGCGAAGTTCAGCCGTTAATATATCAACACACTGATTAGCGGATAGGTTGTCAGTATAATTAATGCAGATAATGAGAGATAAAATGTTTACAGGGATCATAGAAGCCGTTGGCCGTTTGAGCGCTATTAATACCTCAGGTGATGGCGCGCGTGTCACTATTGAAACTGCAACATTGGACTTATCTGATGTCAAATTAGGTGACTCAATTGCCACCAATGGCATTTGTTTAACCGTGGTTGCACTTGAGCAGGCAAGTTTTAGTGCCGATGTTTCTAGCGAAACCTTGACCCGTACCGGTTTAGCGCACTATCAAATCGGCGATAGCGTTAATCTTGAGAAGGCGATGTTACCGACGACACGATTCGGTGGTCATATGGTGTCAGGGCACGTTGACGCGGTGAGCGAAATAACTTGTATCGAGCATAAAGGCAATAGTATTGACTATTGGCTCACTATGCCAACAGAGTTAGCGCCCTATATTGCTCAAAAAGGCTCTATCACTATCGATGGCACGAGCTTGACGGTGAATAGTTTAACAACGGAACAATTTCGTTTAACCATTGTGCCGCATACCACAACGCAAACAATTATCAGTAAATACCAAGTGGGCACTAAAGTTAATCTAGAGGTTGATTTAATTGCCCGTTATATAGAAAGATTACTTACCAAGCAAACAGCTGACAAACAAGCAGAGTCAGGCGTTACGCAGGCGTTATTAGCGCGCAATGGTTTTATTAAATAAAGAGGTTGTCATGAATTTACATACGCCACAAGAGATTATCGACGATATAGCTCAGGGTAAAATGGTCATCTTAATGGATGATGAAGACCGCGAAAATGAGGGTGACTTCATTATGGCGGCAGAGAAAGTTACGCCTGAAGCGATTAACTTTATGGCAACGCATGGTCGAGGCCTTATTTGTATGCCGATGTCGGCAGAGCGATGTCAGCGTTTAAAATTACCTTTAATGGTCGATAAAAATGATGCGCAGTTTACCACTAACTTCACTGTTTCTATTGAAGCTGCTGAAGGGGTCACTACCGGTATTTCAGCATCAGATCGGGCGACTACAGTATTAGCTGCGAGTGCCAAGGATGCCGATCATAACTCGATTGTACAGCCTGGCCATATTTTTCCGCTTATTGCCAAAGACGGTGGGGTATTAAACCGTGCCGGGCATACTGAAGCTGGGGTTGATTTAGCGCGTTTAGCCGGCTTTGAAGCGGCTGCTGTTATCGTTGAAATCCTTAACGAAGATGGCACCATGGCACGTCGTCCAGACCTTGAAGTCATTGCCGAAAAGCATGGCGTAAAAATGGGCACCATTGCCGATTTGATAGAATATCGTAATGCTAATGAAACCACTATTGAACGGATTTCACAGTGTAAACTACCAACTGCATTTGGTGACTTTGATTTAACGGTATTTAAAGACACCATTGACGGTCAAGCACACTTTGCCTTAACTAAAGGTGAAATTAAGCCAGAAGAGCCAACTTTAGTGCGCGTGCATTTAGAAAACACTTTTAGAGACTTATTATTTAGCCAGCGCGAAAGTGTGGCTAAATGGCCAATTGCTAATGCTTTGGAAAAAATTGGTAAAGAAGGTGGTGTATTAGTGTTATTAGGCAAGCATGAGTCGCCTCTAGAGCTTATTGCACAAGTTCAAAAGTACGCTAAGCTTGATGCCGGTGAAACCGTCAAGGAAGTTAAGCGCCATGTCGGTTCTCGTAATGTCGGTGTTGGCTCGCAAATTCTCGCCAACTTAGGCGTGAGTAAAATGCGCTTACTGAGCTCACAAACTAAATACCATTCACTTTCCGGCTTTGGCTTGGAAGTGGTGGAATATATTGCTGACTAAGTTGCTTAAGTAAATAAACTATCTTCAAAACAAAAAAAGCGCATTGAATCAGTTCAATGCGCTTATTTGATTATTTGCTTAACTGGTCTCTACCGGCAGTTAAATGAGTTAACTTGATTGCTTGATTTAGTTTAAGCAATAAACTTTCTAACTTTATCGATGATACCACTGGCATCTAAGCCGAGTTCTTGGTGAATTTCCGTTTGCGTACCGTGTTTAATAAAGCTGTCTGGTAAGCCTATGTTGAGGATCTTTTTCGCGATACCTTGACTTAAAATATATTCATTAACCCCAGAGCCTGCACCACCCGCAATAGCATTATCTTCGATAGTAACAATACAGTCGTGGCTGGCCGTTAATTCGTTGATTATGTCGACATCTAATGGCTTAACAAAGCGCATATCGACTAACGTAGCGTTAAGTGAGTCAGCAGCGATATTGGCTTGAGCTAATATGGTACCGAAGTTAAGTATGGCTATTTTACTATCAGCAGCAATATTGTTATCCATTGTTCTGATCGTTTTAGCTTTGCCGAGTGTAATAGTTTCATTAACCGTCGGTAGTTCAGCGCCATTGCCAGATCCGCGAGGGTAACGAACTGCCGCAGGTGCCTCTAGCTGATAACCGGTGTTGAGCATTAATTGACATTCTCGTTCATCAGACGGTGTCATAATGGTTATGTTGGGAATACAACGCATAAAGCTTAAATCAAATGCGCCTTGATGGGTCGCACCGTCAGCGCCAACAACACCAGCCCTGTCGATGGCAAACAATACCGGTAAGTTTTGAATCGCTACGTCATGAATAAATTGATCATAACCCCGTTGTAAAAAGCTTGAGTAAATCGCCACAACCGGCTTTTGGCCACCGATAGCGAGTCCGGCTGCAAAAGTGACCGCATGCTGTTCAGCGATCGCAACATCATAATATTGTTCAGGAAAACGTTGGCTAAACTGCACCATGCCAGAGCCTTCGCGCATGGCCGGTGTAATGGCAGCGAGTTTACTATCTTGCTCAGCCACTTTACATAACCAATCACCAAATATGGCGGAATAGGTCGGTAAGCTTGGCGCGCTTTTAGGCAGGCTAGTTTCGGTATGATCAAATTTAGGTACCGCATGGTACTTAATCGGGTCTTGCTCAGCTTGTTGGTAGCCTTTGCCTTTTTTAGTGGCAATATGAAGTAATTGTGGGCCTTTAAGGTTACGCATATTGGTAATAGTGTCGACTAAACCATTGACGTCATGACCATCAATTGGGCCAATATAGTTAAAACCAAGCTCTTCGAAGAAGGTACTCGGCACGACCATGCCCTTTAAGTGCTCTTCTGCTCGGCTGGCTAATTCTTTGATCGGTGGGATATTGTTAAGTATGCGCTTACTACCTTCTCGCAGCCCAGTATATAGACTGCCCGATAGTAATTTGGCTAAATGATTGTTTAAAGCACCAACATTTTCTGATATCGACATTTCGTTATCATTTAAGATAACTAACATATCTTTATTGATATCACCGGCGTGATTTAACGCTTCAAATGCCATGCCTGCCGTCATCGCGCCATCACCAATGACCGCGACAACTTTGCGATTTTTTGCTTCTTGTTCAGCCGAAACAGCTAAGCCTAATGCCGCAGAAATTGACGTACTTGAGTGGCCAACACTGAGCACATCATATTCACTTTCTTCACGCCATGGAAATGGGTGTAAACCATCTTTTTGACGAATAGTATGTAGCTTATCTCGTCGGCCAGTCAGGATTTTATGTGGGTACGCTTGATGTCCAACATCCCATATTAAGTGGTCAAATGGCGTGTTATACACATAATGTAAGGCGACGGTTAATTCGATAGTGCCCAAACCGGAAGCAAAGTGACCACTACTTTTACTTACTGAATCTAAAAGATAACGCCTAAGCTCTTCACTGGCTTTTGCTAATTGATTTTGCTCTAATTTACGCAAATCATCCGGAGAATTAATGTTGGCCAGTAAAGGGTATTCTGCTAGGTTTATAGTCATATTATTCTATTAAGTGTAAAGATTAATTTTTGCGGCTGACAATGAAAGTCGCAAAATCGGACAAGCTCTGGGTATTGTAGGGCAAAGTCGCTAAAGCTTGAAGCGCTTGTTGATATAAGTTTTCAGCTTTTTCTTGTGCGCCTTGCAAACCTAACAGTGCAGGGTAAGTACTTTTGTTAGCAGCAAGGTCAGAACCCGTGGGTTTACCAAGCTCCTCTTCCGTTGAGGTAATATCGATGATGTCATCACGCACTTGGTAGGCCAAGCCAATAAGTTTAGCATAACGTGCCAACTGCTCTTTATCTGCCCTTGTTGCTTTATCACTGCACTCTGCTGCCATCATCACTGAAGCCTCAAGTAATGCACCGGTTTTCAAAGAGTGTAAACTTTCTAGCTCGTTTAATGAAATGGCTTTATCTGTTGCGGCTAAGTCTAATGCTTGACCACCGCACATACCTTGGTAGCCTGAAGCATTGACCAGGTAGCGTAACAAATTAATACGCTTTTTCGCCACAGCCGCTGAAAACTCATGGTTGGCAATAATGTCAAATGCCAATGTTTGCAAACTATCGCCAGCCAGAATAGCGGTGGCTTCATCAAAGGCTTTATGGCAAGTCGGCTGACCACGGCGTAAATCATCGTCATCCATCGCCGGTAAATCATCATGTAAAAGCGAGTAGGCATGAATGCATTCGAGCGCGGCGGCGACACCATCGACGTCACTTTGCTGAGCTTCTAATGCCGAACCCGTGATATAGGCTAGATATGGTCGCATGCGTTTACCACCAATAAGCAAGCCATAGCGCATGGCAGCTAATAACTTTTCATCGTTAAGGGGTAAGCTCTGAAGTTTTTTGCTTAAATAATCATTGATGCGCGCTTGTACATCATCAATATTTGCAAGTCTAGTCACAATTATTTGTCTCATCGGTATGAAACTTTTCTAAGTTTGCTTGGCCGTTTTTTTCTAACAAAATATTGATTTGCTGTTCGGCACTTTTTAGCTTGTCTTGATTGTGCTGGCTCAGGTGCAGGCCACGTTCAAATAGAGCCATTGAGTCTTCTAGGTTAAGCTCGCCTTGCTCTAAGTTTTGCACGATCGCCTCTAATTCGACTAAGGATTCTTCGAAGCTTAAATTTTCAATTTTTTTTCTGGCCATGGACTTTTTTTAGCGTGATATGAACTCTAGGCGCAAACTTACCTTAGCTAAGGCGCTGGGTCAATTAATGATGAATTGATGCTGATATTAAAAATATTCACAATCACTTCTTAAGTTATTGACAATATGGGCGATAATAGTGGTATAACGAGAAATATAAGTATTCGCCTAAGACCTATTCATCAGGTATTATCAGCTTAGCGAGTATATCTAAGAAAATTTATCGGAGGCATTTGTGGATTTAGCAACGTTAATAGGCATAGTCGGTGCAATAGGGTTACTGGTTATGGCGATGTTACTAGCTGGTGACATTAGCATGTTTATGGATGCGCAATCAGTGATTATTGTCTTTGGTGGCTCAATTTTTGTGGTTTTATCCAACTATAATTTAGGCCAGTTTTTTGGCATCGGGAAAATTATCGGTAAATCCTTCATGTTTAAATTGGAAAAACCTGAAGAGCTAATTGAAAAGTCAGTAGAAATGGCTGATGCAGCACGTAAGGGCGGTTTTTTAGCGTTAGAAGAAGCCGAAATTTCTAATGCCTTTATGCAAAAGGGCGTCGACATGCTCGTGGATGGTCATGATGCTGATGTAGTTCGGGCCACCATGCAAAAGGATATCGACCTGACCACTGAGCGTCATGAAACTGGCTCTAATATGATGATGGCATTAGCGGATGTCGCCCCTGCAATGGGCATGATCGGTACCTTGATTGGTTTAGTGGCGATGTTATCAAACATGGATGACCCTAAAGCGATAGGTCCTGCCATGGCGGTAGCTCTATTAACGACATTGTACGGTGCCTTTTTAGCCAACGTTATTGCGATTCCAATTGCCGCGAAATTAAAGTTACGCTTGGCAGAAGAAAAAATGAATCAAGAGTTAGTCCTTGATGCTGTTTTAGGTATTCAAGATGGACAAAACCCACGTGTTATAGAAGCGTTGCTGAAGAATTATCTTGCCGAAGGTAAGCGTGCCGTTGATACCACCGAAGAGTAGGGGAGACAATTATGGCAGATAAATGTAAATGCCCCCCCCCAGGTCTACCAGCATGGATGGGAACATTCGCCGACTTAATGTCACTATTGATGTGTTTTTTCGTCTTGCTTTTATCATTTTCCGAAATGGATGTTTTAAAGTTTAAGCAGATTGCGGGCTCAATGAAGTTCGCTTTTGGTGTGCAAAATAAAATAGAAGTGAAAGACATTCCTAAAGGCACCAGTATCATTGCTCAGGAGTTTCGCCCTGGTAAACCAGAGCCGACGCCGATTGAAGTAATTCAACAGCAAACCATGGAAATGACCCAACAAATGTTGGAATTTCAAGCGGGAGATGAAACCTCCGCAGGTGGTCGACAAGAGCAGCGTGGTACTGAGCGTGGTGGTCAATCACAAAGTACGGCTGCACAAATGTCGGCAGAGGCAATGCAAAAAGCAAAAGATGAGTTAGAACAAGCGTCACAAGAACAAGTGAACGAATTAGTGAAAAAAATAGCGGATCAACTTGAACAACAGATCCAAGACGGCGCAATCGAGCTAGAGTCATTAGGTCAGCAAGTAATTATTCGTATTCGTGAAAATGGCTCATTTCCATCGGGTTCTGCATTTTTACAGCCGCAATTTAAACCAATAATGCGCGAGATTGGTTTATTGCTAAATACGGTGCCAGGTGAAATCATGATCTCAGGTAATACCGACAATCAGGGCATCAGCTCGGAGTTGTTTACCTCTAATTGGGACCTATCAAGTAAGCGTGCGGTGGCGATTGCCCATGAAATTATTAAGGTACCGGGTTTTGACCAATCCCGTTTATTAGTGGTTGGCCACGCAGATACCAGACCATTAGTGCCGAATACAAACCGTTTGAATCGTCGTCGAAATCGTCGTGTTGAAATTGCGATTAATCAAGGTAAAGCGAAAGAAACGGCACCAATTTCAATTAAGTAAGCTGATAAAAGGGCCTTGCTCATCAGTAAGCTTGAAAAGGAGTACAAATGATGTACTCCTTTTTTTATGGTTGCAGATAAATTTAGTGTATAATGCGCGCCATTCTAAATGTGGGTGTTATTGTTGATGAAATTTATTGTTAAGTTACAGGCTGAAATTACCATTAAAAGCCGTCCGGTGCGTAAGCGTTTTACTAAGATTTTAGAATCGAATGTGAAAAATGTGTTACGTCGTGTTGATGAGCAAGTGACAACGCGCATGAATTGGGACAATATTGAAGTTAATACTGCCAATAACACAGCAGAAAATCGTTTAAAGTTAATTGACACTTTAAAGTCAATCCCAGGTATCCCACTCTTTATCGAAGTGCAGCAAACCAGTTTTACCGATATTCATGATATTTATGAAAAAACCTTAGCGGTTCATGCTAAAAACATCGAAAATAAAACTTTCTGTGTCAGAGTAAAACGTACAGGTAGACACGATTTTAATTCTATTAAAGTAGAGCAGTATGTCGGTGGCGGTTTGAATCAGCAGGTGGAATCTGCCCGAGTTAAATTGTCAAAACCTGAGGTAACGGTACATTTAGAAATTAAAAACGAAAACTTATTTATTGTCACCGAACGCCATCAAGGTATGGGCGGTTTCCCAATCGCCACGCAAGAAGATGTATTATCACTGATGTCGGGTGGCTTTGATTCAGGCGTTGCGAGTTATCAAATGATCAAAAAAGGGGCTCGTACTCATTATTGTTTCTTTAATTTAGGTGGTGCAGCGCACGAAGTCGGTGTTAAGCAAGTCAGCCATTACTTATGGGACAAGTACGGTGCCTCACATCGTGTGAAGTTTTTCGCGGTTGATTTTGAACCCGTTGTTGCTGAAATACTGGAAAATGTTGAAAACGGTCAAATGGGCGTTGTGCTCAAGCGTATGATGATGCGCGCGGCCGCAAAAGTAGCTGAAAAAATGGGTATTCAAGCCTTAATTACCGGTGAGGCATTAGGCCAAGTTTCGAGCCAAACGTTAACCAATTTGAATGTTATTGACCGAGTCACCGAAACCTTAATTCTACGGCCACTAGCTGCCTACGATAAACAAGACATTATCGATATTGCACGCAAAATTGGTACCGAAGATTTTGCCAAAACTATTCCTGAATATTGTGGTGTTATTTCTAAAAAGCCGACAGTAAAAGCGGTACTCTCGAAAGTTGAAGCAGAAGAAGCAAATTTCGATTTTGCCATTTTAGATAAAGTCGTAGCTGAAACGCGAGTTTTCGATATTCGTGATATTGGTAAAGAGAGTGAAGAAGAAATTCATGCGGTTGATACTTTAGATAATATTCCTGCTAATGCCGTTGTGCTGGATATTCGCAGCCCTGAAGAAGAAGATGAAAACCCGCTCGAGTTAGCAGATGTGGAAGTTATGCATTTACCTTTCTATAAATTAGCGACGCAATTTGGCGATTTAGATAAATCGAAAGATTATTTGCTGTATTGCGATCAAGGGGTGATGAGTAAATTACAGGCACTGTATTTATTGGGTGCTGGCTTTAGCAATGTGAAAGTCTATCGCCCATAGAGCACTCTCACTTTTACCAAGAAAATTGAAGCCCTTAAACAAGCGATTGTTCAAGGGCTTTTTTAATGTCTTTAACATCTTAACGCGAGAAACGGCTAAGTTTCTAATGCTTTAACTTGTTGTAAGAGCATCTCATTTGTGGGGACGTCAAGGCCACTTTGCTTAGCCAAGTTGATAATGTAGCCATTGATATAGTCAATCTCTGTTTTTCGCTGCTGAAGAATGTCTAAGCGCATGGAGGAGCAATTGATGGCGGTATTGCGTATCACTTGCAGAATTTCTGCTTGAAGGCTTGAAAAGTCAAAGTTAACATTTTCATAAGCGGCAACCGTGATAATCTCGTTGATTATCGCGGCAATTTTTGGCATGAATTTATCATCCATCAACTGGCCGTTGTCGATATTTTCGATAGCAGTGATGGGGTTGATGACACAATTTATTGCTAACTTAAGCCATTGTTTCTCTTTGATGGTATTAGTAAATGTCAGTGTTGGCAGGGCTTTAGTAAGTATCTGGAGAGTATGTTCGAGAATCGAGGGAGTTATATCACCATGAATTAACCCGATATCACTGTGGCCAATTCCCGTATGCTGAGCATGAAAAGGGTGATTAATTTTACAGCCATGGGTGGTTAAAAGCGCCAAAGTAGGTTGATTCAGTAATGAATAATCACGATATGCGCCCATGCCATTATGACAACAAATAATGATTGTTTTCGACGATATCTGGTGTTTAATTGCCTCAATAGCGGCGTTGACTTGATAAGACTTTACGCACAACAATATCAACTCTGCTTCAGCCAAGGCATTGGTATCGGCAATCGCTAATGGTAACTGTAGGCTTTGGTTATTGATGTCGGTAAAACGGTAATGTCGAGGAATATCTTTTGCTCTGGATGAGCAGGATAAACTGATTGAATTGGTCGGTGATTTTGCTAAATGGTGATACCAGAGCAGACCTATTGCACCCTGACCAACAATAACAATCTTCATTAAATTGACTTATTACTAGAGCGGTTGCGATACATCAGGATTGACCATCTGATAATGGCAAACAGCGAAATACCGATAAGGTCAGAAATAAAATCACTCATTTGTGCACTACGAAAGCCTAAGTAATATTGCCCTAACTCAGTCAGTGCACCGTAAAAAGCCACGGTTAACATGGTATTAAATAACGGCAGTTTTAATATGCTATGCAATACCCAAGTCAGGCCGAAAAAACTGACAATATGGCCAATAGAGTCGATTTCAGTACTGCGAAATACTAAGCGTTTAAAGTCGTCAGAACTAAAGTAAAGACAAAGAAACACGATAACAATCGTGACGAGAATAGATAAATGATAACGACTTTTCATTTCGGTGATAGTAATCGAGCATTATAAAAATAGATGCTCATCATCATATCAGGGCTAAGCTGCTAAAACTATCCTCTGGTAAAACAGAATGTAGCTAGGCAGTTGAGTCCAGCCTAGCTTGCACAGCGAGTTTGTTAACTTGAATATTGGTATTGGCTACATATATTGATATTATGTAGCCAATTTTTTTGTAAGACAGAGGTTTGTTATGCCTTCAATGGATGTTATTTCCGAAATAAATTTGGAAGAAGTAAAAAATGCGACTGAAAATGCCAACCGTGAATTGGCAACTCGTTACGATTTTCGTGGTGCTGATGCCAGTTTTGAATGGAAAAGCCCTACGGTTACCATGAAAGGTGATTCTGACTTTCAAATAAAGCAAATGAGTGATGTTTTGCGTGGCCAGTTAGTTAAAAGAAAAATTGATGCTAAAGCGCTAACATTGGGAAACATGGAAAGTTCAGGCCGAAACTTTAAACAAGTCGCGACCTTTAAAGAGGGCATAGAGCAACCAATCGCTAAGAAAGTGGTGAAACTAATCAAAGACAGTAAATTAAAAGTACAAGCGGCAATTCAAGGTGAAAAATTACGTATTACAGGTAAAAAACGTGATGACTTACAGGCCGTGATGAAGCTAATTAGAGAGGCTGAGTTAGAACAATCATTTCAATTTGATAACTTCAAAGATTAACGTTGATTTAAAACCTCTCGTTTTTAAATTGCGTATAAATTAAAAGAGCCTTCAAGGCTCTTTTTTTATTTTCGCGAAGATGAAAGCCAGTCGTATTATCGCCTTAACTATTTGGCTGTATTTTCGCCAGTAATTAAATCTTTACGGTCAGTGATGTAGTTAAAACTGCGCTGAATGTGATTTTTATTAATAAACGCTGTTTTTTTGCCAGCAGTTTAAGTAAATTAAGCTTCATTGAAATAATAATAAGATGGTTTTAAATGGCTGCTTCTAGAGGTGCGTTCAGTTCTCGTATAGGTTTTATCATGGCTGCGGCGGGTTCTGCCGTAGGGTTAGGTAATATATGGGGTTTTCCAACACAAACAGCAAGTAACGGCGGTGCTGCTTTTGTACTCGTTTACTTAGTGTTGGCTTTTTGTTTAGCATATCCGGCTTTTATGGCCGAATTGTTAATAGGTCGATACGGGCAAGCGAATGCGGTGACTTCACTGCAAAAAATATCACGTAATATTTTCCATAAGCGTTTTGCTTTTGTCGTCGGTTTTGGCGGTATTATTTGCGCGGCATTAATTTTAAGTTTTTATGGTATTTTAGCGGGTTGGATGATGTCTTATGCCGTTGAGCCTTTTTCCCGCTTGCTTGGTATGGATGCTACGGCCGACTGGGTTATCACGCAATCTCTGACACGTAATATATTATTTTGTGCTTTATTTATGTTTCTCACTATCTTCATCATTCGTCGAGGTGTCGAAGATGGTATAGAGAAATGGTCTAAGCGCTTGATGCCTTTGCTTATTGTTTTACTTATCTGTTTAATTTCTTACGTTATGACGTTAGAAGGTGCACGCGAAGGTGTTAATGCTTACTTAAACCCTGATATTAGCCGGGTTTTAGAGCCAGACTTGTTAATTAGTGCTTTAGGGCAAGCGTTCTTTTCGCTGTCATTAGGCACCAGTGTTATGGTTATTTATGGTTCATATATTTCCAAAAAAGAAAACTTAGTCACTTTAGGCGCGCAAGTTACCCTGATTGACGTTTCAATTGCCTTCTTAGCAGGGTTATTAATTATTCCATCAATGTACGTGGCTCAAGCACAAGGCGTGGCAATTTTTGCCGAAGATGGTAGTTTGATCTCAGGTTCAAGTTTAGTGTTTACTGTATTACCAAGTTTATTTAATAGTATGGGTAGTATCGGCTTATATGTTGGCTTAGCGTTTTTTATACTGATGTCTATTGCGGCATTAACGTCGTCAATTTCGATGTTAGAAGGGCCGGTATCTTACGCGGTTGAGCGCCACAATATAGAGCGTAAAAAAGTCACCACCTATATCGGTATTGGTATATTTATCTTAAGTGCGCTTATTATTGCCAATATTAGCTTTATGCTCGACTTTGTCGCGATATTAGCAACACAATACGGTCAGCCAATTATTGCGATGTTGTGCTGTGTATTTGTCGGTTGGATTTGGTTCCGCAATGACATTCTAACTGAACTTAAGCAAGGTAATGATATGGTTGAACATTCGTTATTTTGGAAAATATGGCCATGGTATACCAAGTTTGTTTGTCCAACGGCAATTGCGATTGTATTTTGGCATTCACTATAAATCAGACAAATAGTTAACAACAAAGGGAGCGGTTAAGCTCCCTTTTTTATTGTAAATGATTATTAAGTAACGGTCTGAAACGGACTACAGTTCAGGCCATGCTTGCTGCCAAGGCGGCGTGATTTGCTTGATAATTTCAAGCGTTGAACTGCTGTTAAAAAGAGTGCCAGCGCTAGGTGGCAGACAATACTGATATTGTTGATTGTTTAAACTAAAACGTAAGGCAAAAGCGTGTAAATAGCCTCTGTCAGCATTGCTATTCATGTTATATAGCGGGTCGCCAAGTATCGGCACCCCGATGCTGTTCAGCGCGACCCTTATTTGATGGGTTTTGCCAGAGTGGGGTTTAATTAAATAAAGTCGGTGTTTTGGCGCGATAGCGTAAGATAAAAATTGACTGATCGCCGGGTTATCTAACGTGCGCAGTAACTTCCACATGCCTCGGCGACTTTTGACCATATCCCCTTTAATCAATCCTTGTTTTTTCTTCGGCTTACCTTGTGCAATAGCGAGGTAATATTTTTGCACCTGATGTTGTTCAAACAGTTGTTGAAACGCTCTCGCTGTTGCACTATTTTTTGCCACAATAATCAAGCCAGAGGTCATCTTATCTAAGCGGTGTACAGGATAAAGTTCAGTTAATCCATATTGAGACTTTAGTTGTTGTTTGACTTGTGAAAATAGGCCACTACCGATGTTTTCTTCATCGTGAAAACTTATCCCGTGGGTTTTATCGAGTACGACAAAGTCAGTTTGGTGATCGATAATGCTCAAACTTAGTTCAGTCATTAAAAACTAAGTCCGATCATGATGTAGATGATCAGCGTGAATAATGCCCCTACTAAGGCATAAGGCAATTGGGTTTTTACGTGTTCAAAGTGATCGCAGCCACTAGCGATAGAGGCAACAACTGTGGTGTCGGAAATAGGTGAGGCATGATCGCCGAAAATTCCGCCACCAAGTACCGCAGCGACCAAAAATTCAATCGGTAAACCACTTTGCTGCGCGATAGGTACAGCAATGGGGATCAGTATCGCAAATGTCCCCCATGATGTGCCAGTGGCAAAAGCCATGATGGCAGCAGCGATAAATAAAATCGGCGCCATTAAAAATAGCGGCACTTCGACATTAATTAATTGGCTCACGTAAACACCAGTACCTAGTGCTTTAATTGCATCGCCAAAAGCAAATGATAACACCAGAATTGCCACAGCCGGTGACATATATTTAATGCCAGTAAATATGGCTTTTACTATGTAGCTAAATGACATCAGCTTGTGGCTGCTAATCAGTATGACTAAGAATACTAAAGCACTGACTACTGACCAAAATACTGAAAAAGCGCCAGAGCCACGGCGTATATCACCATCACCAGTATGCCAAAGTAGCAAAAAAGTACCTAGCAATAAGGTCAGCATGGGGAGCCACATAATACGGGCTGGGGCGACATGGTCTACGGTTGTGGTTTTATTTTCTTGCACGAACAAATCTGCGTGTTTCATTGGGCCGAAAACTTTACCGCTAAAAGCGGTGTAATATGCCAAAGCAACCGCCACAATGGCGTAAATGTTATAGCCAATGGTGCCAATTAAAATACCGACCGGATCATTAAACGAATAACCATCAAGCAAACCTAAAACGTAAGCTCCCCAACCATTTACTAAAAATAAAATACTGACGGGAGCACAGGTTGAATCAACTAAATAAGCGAGTCTAGCTCGGCTGAGTTTGTGATGATCGAATAGTTTTTGACTCGCCATACCGGCGGTAAACATGCTGAGGTTGGTGTCAGTAAAAATAGTGGTTCCGATAACGGTGGGTAAAATACTGGCTTGTCGACTGTTTTTGACTAAATTTAATGAGGCGAGGTGATTTATAAAGCCATTAACTGCACCCGATTGATTCATTAGGGTGACTAAAGCGCCAATTAATAAACTAAAACTGATAATATAGACGTTACCGAGCGAACTGAAAACCTCAGCAATGCCCAAGGCAGTCCCCGTTAAACCATTAATCGGTTGACCATTGGCTATCATTAAGTAACAAAGCGCTACACCACAGAAAAGTGCAAAAAGTGCATTTTTTCGCCATATTGCGATAATGATAGCAACAAGCGGTGGAAGTAAGCTAAAAGCGCTGTCTTGCATAGTAAACCTTTTTATTATTTTGTATTAGGGGCTGTTCAAGCTTAAAGAATTAGCTAAATGCTTCAATGTAGCTAACTTTAACGTAAGCTTTGATAATAAGAAACTGAAATACTTATCGACTTCTTGCTAAAAAATGAAAATTCGCGATAAATTTTTGCTTAATCAAGGCAACGTTTATGGCTGATAAGGATAACGATATAGGGTATATTTTATCAGTGCAGAGAGATGAATTTAAGATGAGTTATTGAATTATGGTATTTTTGCTTATACTTTATTGGTTTTACCTAGCTCATATTTACATAATAATAAATCAGTGTAGGCATTGAAAATTAACATTTTACCCTTAAATAGCTTGTTACTCACCGGCGTAACGCTTCAGGAATTATTTTGACATTACCATTAAACGAATATATCTCGGCTTTTGCTCAAGAAAAGCACATCACTTCTTTGAGCCAGTTTGGTCGAGGTATAGAGCGTGAAGCACTGCGAGTGCTGCCACAAGGGCGTTTATCTGAACAGCCACATAGTGAAAAATTAGGGGCGGCGTTAACTCACCCCAACATTACCACGGATTACTCAGAAACCTTATTGGAATTTATTACGCCGGTTAGTCACGTTCCCGAATCGGCGATTGCTCAACTTGAAGACATACAAAAATTCACCTTAAGCCAGCTTGATGGCGAGCTTTTATGGCCGATGAGTATGCCGTGCTTTGTCGAGGATGATGATAAAATACCCTTGGCTCAATTTGGTAAATCTAATATAGGTAAAATGAAAACAGTGTATCGCCAAGGCCTAAAAAATCGCTATGGCAGTATGATGCAAGTTATCTCAGGGATACATTTTAATTTCTCTTTTCCAAAAAGTTTTTTTCAGTCGTTGCAAGCCATTGAAAAAAATACAGACAAACTTGATGATTATATTTCTGATAAATATTTTTCCTTACTTAGAAACTACAAACGTTTTTGCTGGTTGATTCCTTATTTATACGGCAGCTCGCCGGCTATTTGTGGCTCTTTTTTAAAAAATAAGCCCACTGACTTACCATTTAAAAAAACCGACAAAGGCTACATGTACCTTGACTACGCCACCTCGTTGCGCATGAGTGATTTAGGTTATACCAACAGTGAGCAGTCATCATTGCAAATTTGCTATAACAATTTGTCGGGCTATTTAGAAGGGGTGAAAAACGCGATAAATTTACCCTCGAAAAAGTTTGAAAAAATTGGTATCAAAGTTGCCGGCAAGTATCAACAGCTCAATAGTAATGTCCTGCAAATAGAAAACGAACTATACGCGCCAGTGCGGCCAAAATGTGTCGCGAAACCAGGAGAGAAACCATCTCAAGCTTTAAAAAATAGAGGCGTTGAATACATTGAAGTTAGAGCGCTTGATGTTAACCCTTTTTCAGCTACAGGTATTAGTGTTGATCAAATTCGATTTTTAGATATTTTTCTGACGTTTTGTATGCTCAAAGACAGCCCTGAACTTAGCTGTGAAGAACAAGCCATTAGCGAAGAGAATATGGATGCAATCGTGGTACGCGGACGCGATCCGAAATTATTATTACGTGATAATGGTCAAGATAAATCTGTTCAGCAGTGGGGCGGTGAATTATTCTCTCAACTGGTTGATATTGCAAGATTGTTAGATCAAGCTAATGACAGCCTCTTATACCGTGAGGTTTTAGCCGCGGAAGCGAAAAAAATTGGCGATGCTAATTTAACGCCATCGGCAAAAATTTTAGCGTCAGTAGTAAATGAAAATAAATCGCTTACTAAAACCGCTTTAGAGCAAGCAACGGATTATCGCCAGCAACTTTTAGCGAAAGATTATCAAGAATTTAGTGCTAAATATTTTTCCGAAAGTGTAGTGAGTTCATTGCAAAAACAACAGGAAATTGAACGCGGTGACAAAGTAGATTTTGATAGCTTTTTAGCAGGCTATTTTACCTAATTAACCTCACATCCGACTTAACAGCGATTGAGTTAAGTCACAAACGGCACCAGTAATAAACTCCATACAACCAGGCAAAAAAAAAGCGCGTTAGGGCAACGCGCTGTAAAATAATAAGAAAGCAGTCCAGGGAGGTTTTGCTTTCATAATATATGACCGGCATTATTTTCAATAGTTCATTTTTTATGCAATTATTTTACTTGTTGCTCGATAAATATCACCTCAACTGAATTCATACCAGTACAGTAAACCAACACTCAATTAAGCTTGTTATGGTATTTTTAAAATATTCACAGAATCTGTGTTTTACAGTGGCTTATGTGATTAATACCAAAGCAAATATTTACAACTTTTACCTGAAAATTCAATAATATTCTGGCATGATATTGTTATTCCAAGCTAAGTATTTACGTTCATGACTTTTTTTAAAACATTTATCATCTCTGCGTTAGCCTGCTTATTATTAGCGAGCTGTGCCACTAGTCCGCCAAAACAACCCGAGAATTTATGTGAAATATTTCGCGAGCATAGAGATTGGTATTTTGCGGCTAAAGACATGCGGGAGCGTTGGGGAGTGCCTATTCACGTACCTATGAGTATGATGTATCAAGAAAGTTCGTTTAAAGCGGATGCATTACCTCCTAGAGACTTTCTACTGGGCTTTATTCCATGGGGACGGGTCAGTAGCGCATATGGTTATTCACAAGCAAAAACTATGACTTGGGACGATTACATTAAAGAAACAGACAACTCCGGCGCCGATCGTGACGATTTTGAAGATGCTATTGATTTTATGGGTTGGTTTATATTTAAAACTCAAAAAATTAATAAAGTGTCGAAGTGGGACGCTTATAATCAGTATTTAAATTACCATGAGGGTTGGGGAGGCTTTAAGCGGAAAAGCTATAAGAAAAAAGCTTGGCTTTCTCGGGTTGCTAGAAAAGTTGATAGCCGTGCAAAGCGCTATGGTAGTCAACTGAAACGCTGTGAAGAAGAGCTTGATCATGGCTGGTTATGGCGGTTATTTTTTGGTGACTAACGCAGATAGGCTGACTAATAATTGCTAGACCTGATGTAAGAGCTATTTCTAGCTTCGGATGAAGCGGCTGAGTGTTAGCCTAGCGATAGCTTTCACTTTGATGCCTCGATTAGAGAGGGTCGCTTAAATAGCTCGCTGACAGTCCTTGGGCTTATGATTAAATAGCCAGTTTGATTTTCTTTAACTTTTCATTTCGATTTGTCGTTTTATTATTTTTTGAGGTTGACTGTTTAACTACTGCTTTGATGTCAAAGCGATTATGTTCAGAAAGGTTAGTGCGATAATTTTTATTATGCATACTTATCCATTGAATTAGCATATCTAAGCTTATTCTTTTAGATGTTCTTATTCCGTTTAATAAGCGAATATTTTTACGCCAAATTTTACTGCATAGTTCTTGCCAACGTTAATTAAAATAGTATTATTTTTCAGCAACTCTAGTCGCGCTAGGGGCTAGAAAATAAGCAGATAAATTTAATAAAAAAACTTCATTTTTTTTCAAAAAACCATTTGCAAAATACAAAGCCTCTTTCTTATTGGGCTTGCATTTGTTATCCACAGAAATTGTGGAAACTTGATCCTTAGATCTGAAGCTGTGTATAACTTTGTTATTAAATTTCGCTAGGAGGTTTTCTATCCACAATATGGCAGCCACTTAATGTTACTTTTATGCTAATGGTGAAGTCATTTAGTTAAATAGCGTCAAAAAAATAGTAGTTTAAATAAGCGACCAGCACCGTGTTGGGTGATAAGTTTTGTATGGATAAAGCAATCTATAGGCACAGTTGATATAACATTGCCTGTGCCTAGATACTATTGCTATTTATGCTTTAGGGCTCTTCTACTTCACCGTCGTAAAAATCGGGTAAAATTCTGACGGTTTTGATCATATTGTCTTTGACCTCGATAATTTCTAGTGGATAGCCAGAAATTCTAACACTGAGGTTGGCTTCTGGAATATCTTCAAGGTATTCCAAAATTAATCCATTGATGGTTTTTGGGCCATCGGTAGGAAAGTTCCAGGTCATTTCTTTATTGACATCGCGCACGGTTGCACTGCCATCAACTAAATAACTGCCGTCGGGTTGAATGTTAACTTCGTCGCTGGTTGTTGGCGTCATAGTAGTGGTGAAATCACCGACGATTTCTTCAAGAATGTCTTCTAAGGTGACTAAGCCTTGAATATCGCCATATTCATCAACCACCAGACCTATACGCTCTTTGGCGCGCTGAAATTTCAATAACTGGACGTTGAGTGGTGTCCCCTCTGGAATAAAGTAAATTTCTCGTACAGCACGAAGTAAAGTGGCCTTAGTAAATTGCTCTTTAGAGACTAAGCGCAAAGCATCGCGCATATGAAAATAGCCTACAACGTCGTCAATATTGTCACGGTATAGCAAAACTCGCGTATGGTTTGACTGCGTAAGTTGCTTTTGGATGCGCTTCCATTCGTTATTGATATCTATGCCGACAAGTTCATTACGAGGGATCATAATATCTTCAACCGTGACATTTTCTAGATCGAGTATACCCACTAGCATATCTTGGTCGCGAGCTTTGAGTAATGCGCCGGATTCATTTACTACGGTACGCAACTCTTCAGAGCTTAAGCTGTGTTGCTCTCGTTGTTCAGAGCTAATTCCTAACATGGCCAATAAGCCGTTGGTGATCCAATTTACCGCGATAACAAAAGGGTATAGTAGCTTTAACAGTAACGTGAGGATAAATGAGCTCGGAAACGCGACTCTTTCTGGATAAAGCGCCGCTAAAGTTTTTGGGGTGATTTCTGCAAAAATTAAAATGACTAATGTTAACAGCAAACCAGCATAAAAGACGCCGGCATCGCCATATAATCGTTGCGCGATAATACCGGTGATCAGCGTGGCAAAAATATTAACTAAGTTATTGCCAATTAAGATCAAACCGATGAGTTTATCGGGTTTTGCTAATAATTTACTGACGCGTTTAGCGCCGCGATGATTTTGTTTTTCTAGGTGTTTTAACCGATATCGGTTGATCGACATCATGCCAGTTTCAGAGCCAGAGAAATAGGCTGATATAAATATGAGAATGCCAAGTACGACAAACAGCATATCAGTAGAGATGTTATCCAAAAAAGGGATCCTATTTGAGTTGTTTATTAGCTGATATCACCTCACCAATTTGGAAAAGTGATACACAATTAACTTATACCTTAAAATCTATAATAAGAGAAATTCTTTCACAAACCGGCTACCAAAATAAGCCAAAGTTA
>JBFJQB010000034.1:0-22325 GCA_041616855.1 Cognaticolwellia sp.
ACTGTGGCTCTGTCGGCAAATAAATGTATGTTATCTAGGCTTAATTCAACCGGATATTGGGTTGTTCCTAACGGACTGGTGATGTCGATAGTGCCGTCATATAAGCCCGACTCAGTAAATTCGCTCAGATTTGGCGTTGCTGTAATCGTGGTCACACCATCGGCAAAGGTTTTCTCGACACTGAGCCATGGCACTGTGCTAGCTAAAGTTAAATTGTCAGCACTTGAGCTAAGCTCAATGGTTTTCGCTGCCATGCTATCAACGCCATAAGTATCATCAAAGGTAAGCGCCTGCCAAACCAGTAATGAGACATTAATATCAGCATGGGCAAGATTAGTTGTTGCGGTATCGCCACTGGACAACCTTAAGGTGGTGCCGTAAAGGTCTGCATTAATTTTATCCGCATCGACAACATCAATATGAAGGGTTGCCGAGGTGTCAGTAAGGTTTTCAATGCGATAATTCAACCAACTTACCGGTGTTGCCGTTGGGGCAAACCCGAGTAATAAACCGCCACCATCAAAGTTAACATCAACGGCTATTGAGTTTGTTTGTGTTTGTAAAAATTCATTGGTAAAGGCTACCGATGAAACCGAAGCACTAACACTAAAGATTGGTGCTTTTTCATTTGAACCACCACATGCTTGTAAAAATAGTGAGCTAAATAAAATAACCAAAATTAAACGCATGTTGTTAATTTGTCCCGTCATACAGGTCCCTGTTTTTTATTAATTGCTAGAGCTTAGCTTTTTACTCGCCAGCACGTCGCTTTTGTTTATCGCTGTAGGTTAAGTTTAGTTTGCGCGATCATTAACATAATGTAAAAACTTATCATCGTTATTACAATCTTTTTGCCTGTTGCACAATCAACAAAAACTTAACTGTGGTTGTTTATTCGCTTATTACAGGTAAAGTATTGCGCAAATTATCACTATTCATCTTTATTTTTGACCCGTTTATTTTTTAATAAGGCGATTTTACATGCCGTGATTGATTTGTTGTCACGCCGAGAACACCCCCGTAAAGAGTTACAGCAAAAGCTCAGTTTAGGTGATTATAGCAGTGATGAAGTAGTCGCGGTTTTAGATTACCTCAAAGCAGCAGATTACTTAAGTGAAGAACGGTTTGCCGAAAGTGTCTTTAGAAGCCGAGTCGCTAAAGGTTATGGCTGGCAATATATAAAAAATGAATTGGCGGAAAAAGGTGTTTGTGGCGAATTTGTACAAAATTTACCAAGAAATTATCAAATAGATTGGTATCTTCAAGCAGAGCTTGCGTATAATAAGCGCTTTGGTGCGTCCCTAATAAAAGATCAAAAAGATAAAGCAAAAAGAGTACGCTTTATGCAACAGCGTGGTTTCTCAACAGGTGAGATCATGACACTATTACACGCGTAAACAGAATTAATTTTTCGAAAAGTTGGAAATTCAAATGATTGAGACTAGTGCCCAATTGCGTCAGGCATTTTTAGATTTTTATGCATCTAAGCAGCACCAAATTGTTGCGAGTAGCTCGCTTGTTCCTGGTAACGATGCGACATTATTATTCACAAACGCCGGTATGGTGCCTTTTAAAGATGTATTTCTTGGTACTGATACTCGCAGCTATACCCGAGCCACGTCATCACAACGCTGTGTACGTGCCGGTGGTAAGCACAATGATTTAGAAAATGTTGGTTACACCGCGCGCCATCATACCTTTTTCGAAATGCTCGGAAACTTTAGTTTTGGCGATTATTTCAAAGTTGAGGCGATAAATTACGCTTGGGAATTTTTAACCAAGGTATTAGGTTTACCAAAAGAGAAGTTATTAGTTACCGTTTATGAAACCGACGATGAAGCCTATAACTACTGGTTAAATGAAATTGGTGTACCCGCAGAAAAAATTATTCGCATTGGCGATAAGTCGGCTGATAAAAAATACGAATCAGACAATTTTTGGTCGATGGGTGATACGGGACCCTGTGGTCCTTGTTCAGAGATTTTCTATGATCACGGTGAAGATATTTTCGGTGGTCCTCCAGGTTCTCCAGATGAAGATGGCGATCGCTTTATCGAAATTTGGAACTTGGTCTTCATGCAATACAACCGTCACGCTGACGGCACCATGGAAAACTTACCTAAACCGTCCGTTGATACAGGTATGGGCTTAGAGCGTATATCAGCGATTATGCAAGGTGTACATAGCAATTACGAAATTGATATTTTCCAAGGTTTGATTCGTGATACCGCTAAATTACTTGATTGTCATGATTTAGAGCATAAGTCGTTGCGCGTTATCGCCGATCATATCCGTTCATGTAGCTTTTTAATTACCGATGGTGTTATGCCGTCAAATGAAGGTCGTGGCTATGTTTTACGCCGAATCATTCGTCGCGCAGTTCGCCACGGTCACAAATTAGAAGCGAAATCATTTTTCTTCCATAAGTTAGTGGCTTCACTTGCACAACAAATGGGGCAAGCTTACCCAGAGCTAATTCAACAGCAGGCGATTATCGAAAAGATTTTACGCATTGAAGAAGAGCAATTTGGCCGAACACTTGATAGAGGTATGGCGTTACTCGAAGATATTCTATCTGAACTTAAAGGCGATACCATTGCAGGTGATGATGTTTTCAAGCTTTATGATACTTACGGCTTTCCGGCAGATTTAACCGCCGATATTGCCCGAGAGCGAGAGATTAGCATTGATCATGCAGGCTTTGATGCCGCTATGGCTCAGCAGCGTGTTCGTGCGCAAAAGGCAAGTCAGTTTGGTACCGATTATAACGAAAGCATGACATCAGAGCATCGCACTGAATTTAATGGTTATACCCGTCATGAAATGTCTTCAACCGTTGTTGAGTTATTCAACAATGAATCGTCTGTAACTGAGTTGAGTGCTGGCGAAAGTGGTATTGTGGTACTGGATAAAACCCCGTTTTATGCAGAGTCAGGCGGACAGGTGGGTGATAGCGGTTTGCTATATATTGGTGACGGTACGTTTGAAGTTAGCGATACGTTTAAATTGGGTAATGCGTTTGCTCATAAAGGCATTGCTCACCACACGATTGCTATGAACCAGATTGTTAAAGCACAAATTAATAGTGAACGTCGAGCGGCGATTGTTAAAAATCATACTGCTACTCACATCTTACATGCCACACTTCGTAAAGTATTGGGCGAGCATGTTACGCAAAAAGGCTCGTTGTGTGATGCCGATAAATTGCGTTTTGACTTTTCACATTTTGAAGGGGTTACTCGTGAAGAGTTAACGACCATTGAAAATATGGTGAATGAACAAATTCGCAGTAATTTAGCGCGTGAAACCAATTTAATGCAAATTGATGAAGCGAAAGAAAAAGGTGCGATGGCTTTATTTGGTGAAAAGTATGACGATGAAGTTCGAGTGGTTACCTTAGGTGAATTCTCTACTGAACTTTGTGGTGGCGTTCATGTTGAACGTACTGGCGATATTGGTCTATTCAAAATCGTCTCTGAATCAGGTATTGCAGCAGGTGTTCGCAGAATAGAAGCGGTAACAGGCGAGGCTGCGCTTAACTACTTTGCTGCCCAAGAGCAAACCTTAAACGCTATTGCGGCACTAGTGAAAGCCGACCCCGTTAATGTCACCAGTAAAGTTGAGCAAGTGATTTTACGCAATAAACAATTAGAAAAGGAAGTTGCTCAATATAAACAACAATTGGCCAGTCAAGCCGGTGCTGATATCGTGAGTCAGGCTATCGACTTTAACGGCGTGAAAGCTTTAATTGCCCATTTAGAGGGTGTGGAAGCTAAATCACTACGTGGCATGGTAGACGACCTGAAGAATAAAATGGGCTCGGCTATTATTTTATTGGCGACAGCAAGCGATAATAAAGTGAGCTTAATCGCCGGTGTTACTAAAGACCTTGTCGGTCAGGTGAAGTCTGGTGAGTTAGTGAATGTCGCGGCGCAAGAAGTCGGCGGTAAAGGTGGCGGTCGTCCTGATATGGCCCAAGCTGGCGGTAGCCAACCAGAAAACATTGAAGCGGCCTTAGCAGCAGCACAAAATTGGCTAAAAGATAAGTTGAGCTAAATTAATCTTCTTTTTTAGTTAGACGTTGATTAAAGGAGCCTCGGCTCCTTTTTTTTACTTTGCATTTGAGAAGTTGGGCATGGTCAAGGTTTACACTAAGCTCTATTACTGCGTTGTTGAGGAATTATTGAAAGGACAGCTTGCTGAGCAATATTAATGTTTTATGTTACAAAGTTGTAAAGTATTCAGTTAACCAGTCATTTACTTATATAAAAGTGCAAATAATTATCAATATTGTGTTTATTGTTTCATCAAGGTTGTTAAAATGGTAAGTAATTGCTGCCATTGCATTCTATTGACGCTTATAGAAGTTTACTGTTAAACAGGGAAAATTGGACATTGTTAGCGGAATCAGCAATGTTTGATAAGTATTTTAGTTACTTATTGTGATCTTTAGTGCACTTTTGCAAAAATTAGACTAAATTTAATTTGTTACTAGCTTATATATATTTAGTGGATCTCGTTTTTAAAGATAAAGGAAATTAAGATGTTAATATTAACTCGCCGAGTTGGTGAAACGTTGATGATCGGAGACGACGTCACAGTGACAGTGTTAGGGGTGAAAGGCAACCAAGTGCGTATTGGTGTTAATGCGCCCAAGGAAGTGTCAGTTCACCGTGAAGAAATATATATGAGAATACAATCTGAAAAAGGTGAGGGTGAATCCTCCGGGAATAAATTCGAATAATATTCTTATAATTAAAGCCGACATCAGTCGGCTTTTTTAATTCTACAATTAAATTTATCATGGTCTTTTAACGGCTTTTTTGTTGATTAATGTTTGAAAAATGAGCGTGTTGTTTGAATTCTCAACAAACAGTCAAAAAAGAGAAATAAAAGCTCAAAAAAAGTTTGACTTATTTTTTTAATCCCTTATTATTCGCACCCATTGGAGAGGTGGCCGAGTGGCCGAAGGCGCTCCCCTGCTAAGGGAGTATCTGGTTTATCCCGGATCGAGGGTTCGAATCCCTCCCTCTCCGCCATTCTTCTTAGATTGGCATCGTTTGAGCAACGATATTGAAATCGTTCACTATGAATGTATATAGTATTAACTAGGTCGTTTACCTAAGTGGATATTGTCTAGTTCATTATCTCTTAAACTAGAGATATAAATAACAGGTTTGAATGAGGACGCGTAGCTCAGCTGGATAGAGTACCTGGCTACGAACCAGGCGGTCGCAGGTTCGACTCCTGCCGCGTCCGCCACTTTTCTTTAAGTGGCTAAATAAAAAGGACTAGCTAGTATTAAAGCTAATTAAAAATAAATGCTATCTCCTTAACTTGAGATATAAAAAAACAGTTTAATACGAGCACGTAGACTAGTTGGATAGGTTATCTAACGCTAATGCCTACGAAACATGTTCGATATCTCCTAAACATGAGATAGTAAAAAAACGTTTATTGCGGACGCGTAGCTCAGCTGGATAGAGTACCTGGCTACGAACCAGGCGGTCGCAGGTTCGACTCCTGCCGCGTCCGCCACATTGAGAAAACCAGTCTTACGGCTGGTTTTTTTCCGCTTGAAATATTCAAGTGTATCTCCTAAACATGAGATATTAAAAAACCGTTTATTGCGAACATGTAGATTAGTTGGATAGGTTGTCAATGCTGATGGCTACGAAAACTTTTTATGCGTAAGATTCGTTATCTCCTAAACATGATATATTAAAAAACCGTTTATTGCGGACGCGTAGCTCAGCTGGATAGAGTACCTGGCTACGAACCAGGCGGTCGCAGGTTCGACTCCTGCCGCGTCCGCCACATTGAGAAAACCAGTCTAACGACTGGTTTTTTTTCGCCTGCAATTTGCCAATAAAAGTAATAATTCATTTCTCTGTGATCTTACTCTCGACTTAATTGTTCAGAACAATGCCGACACTTATGCTACATTTTTAGCTTAATGCTAAACAATGTTGGCTGTTTTTTAGTTCGCTTTAGCGAGCCTTTTCAATAAGGGAAGTTGGCTTATTTGTTACGTCATAAAATATTAAAGGAGGTATAACAAAGTTTGTTTCTTACCTGCTATCAAACAATTATGAGTTATGTTTGTATGTAACCTACTTGCTATACCTTTTTCATAAAATATTGACGAAAGCGTTAAATTTAGCTGTTTTTTTGTACTGTTTTGGTTTGAGAGAGCTTTTTTTAAGCGATTTGTAATAATGTGGTTGCTTTTTGCACATTGGAGTGATTATTCTAATTATATAAAAGTTGCAGGGAGTAAAGAAATGGAAAATCTTCAACAGTTATTTATAGAAGCTGGCACGTTAATGCTAACCGGAATGGTATTTGTTTTTGTTTTTTTAGGTCTATTGATTGTTTTTATCAATGTTGTATTGGTGAGGTTGGCAAAAAAATACCCTGATGCCATTGTTGAAAGTAGAGCTGGAAGTAAAAGAAATAAGACAAAATCAGATGGAAACGGCGTATCACCGGCCGTGGTGGCAGCAATTTCTACTGCTGTTACATATTATCGTCAACAACAATCTGCTCAGAAATAGGATATCACCATGACTAAGCCCTTAGGAATAACAGAAGTCGTATTGCGAGACGGCCATCAATCATTGCTCGCCACGCGTTTGCGTTTAGAAGATATGTTACCGATTGCAGCCAAAATGGATGAGATTGGCTTTTGGTCGATAGAATCTTGGGGTGGTGCGACTTTTGATTCCTGTATTCGCTATCTAGGTGAAGATCCCTGGCAGCGTATTCGAGCGCTTAAAAAGGCGATGCCGAAAACTAAGCAGCAAATGTTGTTTCGTGGTCAAAATATTTTAGGTTACCGTCATTATGCTGATGATGTAGTGGAAAAATTTGTTGAGCGTGCACACGTTAATGGCATTGATGTTTTTCGTATTTTTGATGCGATGAATGATGTGCGTAACTTACAAACGTCTATTAAGGCCGCGGTAAAGGTAGGCGCACATGCACAGGGTACACTCAGTTATACTGAAAGCCCCGTTCACACACTTGAAGGCTGGCTTACCATGGCTAAGCAGTTGGAAGACATGGGCGCACACTCTTTGTGTATAAAAGATATGGCAGGCTTGTTAAAACCTTATGATGCTGCAGAGCTGATTAGCCGATTGAAAGAGACTGTAGCGTTACCCATTGCCTTGCATTGTCATGCGACCACAGGTTTAAGTATTGCCACACATATGAAAGCGATTGATGCTGATATTGACGTGATTGACACGGCTATTTCATCTATGAGTATGACCTACGGGCATTCGCCAACAGAAACTATAGTTTCTATTGTCGAAGGGACGCAGCGTGACACGGGTTTAGACATGGTTAAGCTTGCTGAAGTTGCAGCCTATTTTCGAGACGTTAGAGAAAAATATGCACAGTTTGAAGGGAGTTTACGTGGTGTTGATGCCCGTATCTTGTTAGCTCAGGTGCCGGGGGGCATGCTGACGAACATGGAAAGCCAATTAAAAGAGCAAGGTGCAGCTGACAAGCTTGATGAAGTGTTAACAGAAATTCCGAAAGTGCGTAAGGATCTAGGTTATATCCCTTTAGTTACGCCAACTTCGCAAATTGTTGGGACACAGTCGGTGTTAAACGTATTGACTGGCGAGCGTTATAAATCTATTACTAAAGAAACGGCAGGGGTGCTTAAAGGCGAGTATGGCAAAACAGCGGCACCGGTGAATGCTGAATTACAAACGCGCGTACTTGATGGTAAAGAGGCTATTACTTGTCGCCCCGCCGATTTACTTGATCCTGAAATGGATAAATTATCGATTGAGTTGCAAGAAATAGCCGATGAAAAAAATATCACCTTAGCTGATGATACTATTGACGATGTTTTAACCTATGCCTTGTTTCCTCAAATTGGTTTGAAATTTTTAGCAAATCGTCATAATCCCGATGCCTTTGAACCCGCACCCACTAAAGCATCCGCTAATGCTGACTCTGCAAAAGCTCCTACTGCCAGTTCTGCAAACACAGCACCTGAAAGTTACGCCGTAAGTGTTGACGGAAAAGTTTATGATGTCGTTGTCGCTCCCGGCGGTTCAATAGAAAATATTCAAGCCGCTACGAAGAGCGTTACTGGGGCAAGTACATTGAGCGGAGAAACGCTAAAAGCACCGTTAGCAGGTAATATCTTTAAAGTCTTAGTTAATGACGGTGATGAAGTTGGGGAAGGGGATGTCGTTATCATTATGGAAGCAATGAAAATGGAAACAGAAATTCGTGCGACCAAAGCCGGTGAAATTTCAGTTATTCACGCCAGAGAAGGTGACTCAGTTGCTGTTGGTGATACCTTGTTAACCTTGGTATAGGGAACCCCCATGGAATCATTAAACGTATTGTGGATGTCCACTGGTCTTGCAAACTTTGAGTTAGGCCAAGTGATCATGATGTTAGTAGGCTGTGGTTTACTCTATCTCGCTATTGCGCGTAACTTTGAGCCTTTGCTATTAGTGCCGATGGGCTTTGGCGCGATTTTAACCAACATCCCGATTGCGGGTTTTTCTGAAGTAGGCGGGTTACTGCACTATATTTATTATGCAGGTATCGATACGGGGATATTCCCACTGCTAATTTTTATGGGGGTTGGTGCCATGACAGACTTTGGTGCACTGATTGCAAACCCTAAAACTTTGTTATTAGGCGCAGCGGCACAATTTGGTATTTTTGCGACGTTATTTGGTGCTATTGCGTTGAACTTTGTTGGTCTGGATTTTTCGATGAAAGACGCTTCAGCTATCGCCATTATTGGTGGCGCAGATGGGCCAACCGCGATATTTTTAGCCTCAAAACTTGCACCTGATTTACTTGGTGCGATTGCGGTTGCAGCATATTCTTACATGGCGTTAGTACCAATTATTCAGCCGCCTATTATGCGAGCGTTAACCACGGAAGCTGAACGCAAAATTGAAATGGCGCAATTACGTCATGTCACTAAAGTTGAAAAAATCATTTTTCCACTTGGCGTGTTATTGATGACGATATTTTTCCTACCAGCGGCAACGCCCTTAGTGGGGATGTTCTGTTTGGGTAACTTAATGCGTGAGTGTGGGGTAGTTGATAGATTAAGTTCCACGGCACAGAATGAACTGATTAATATTGTCACTATATTTCTAGGCTTAGGCGTAGGGTCAAAGCTTAGTGCTGATCAGTTCTTAAACGCAAAAACCTTAGGTATTTTGGCGTTGGGCGCAGTGGCATTTTCGATTGGTACGGCTACAGGCGTGCTAATGGCGAAGTTAATGAATAAGGTGTCGAAAGAAAAAGTTAACCCACTGATTGGCGCAGCAGGTGTTTCGGCAGTGCCAATGGCTGCACGTGTCGCGAACAAGGTTGGTTTAGAGGCGAATCCTCACAACTTCTTGTTAATGCATGCGATGGGGCCAAATGTTGCAGGTGTGCTTGGCTCAGCCGTAGCAGCAGGTATTTTGTTAGCCTTAGTCGGTTAATATTTTCGGTTAATATTTTCGGTTAATACCTTCGGTTAAGACTATCGGTTATCTCTGTGATGAGAAAAGGGATTAAAACGTTGCTTAGATAAGGCTAGCAGACCAGAGGGTGGCAGTAGCTGCCCTTTTTTGTGTTTAATGGTCTTAAAACTTATAAGTTAATATTAACAAGGCCGCGGTAAGGAAGGTTGCGGTAGCAGTTTGTTTCTGCCTTAGTTGATTCATCACTAATATTAAGCAGCAACTCATCAAGTTGGAGTTTTAACTTATGGCCTTCGATGTTATTTGCCACCGCCATGCTGGCTGGAATAACGCCAAATTTTTGATAGTAGATACCGTTAATTTGTAAGTGCTTTATGGTGCTCATCATAGCTACTCGCTCAAAAGTGACGAGTTCAAGTCGGCCTTTAGCTAGCATTTTCACTAATTGTTCTAAGTGAATCACTTCAATAAACTTCTCTCTGGGGATATCCAATAATTCGGCGAAGAAGTCCGCATTACCAATTAAGGTGCCAATGCTAGCTTTTGGAATTTTTGCAATATCAATTAAGTCATTTTTTAGTGAGAAAATATCAACATGGGCAGCGATATTCCAATTAATGTCTTGGGCATAAGTATAAAAATCTTCAGTTTCTAGATACTGTGGGGTTAGCCCGATCAAGTCTAACTGTTGATTTTTTAAGGCCAGCTTTGCACGAGCATACGTCATGACTTTAACGTTAAATCTAAAGTCTGACACTTTTTCAATCGCACGTAACATTTCAACCACCTGACCTTGGCCGTTTTTGCCGATCATTGGCGGGAAAGGTTCAAAACCAACGTTAATGTTTTTTGCATAAAGGGGAGATGTTAAAATTAACGTAAACACCAAAAAAATACGTAATAACTTCACATTTTTGATCTGCACATATAAGCCAGAGGTTAAGATAGCATGCAACTAATTAGATGCCAATATCTCTGCGAGAACCGTTTTATTGGCAAATTTAAACTACCATTGATTAAGGCTGTAACTTAAAGTTATTCCAGCCAGAGGCACTTTTTTCAAAACAAACGCGGTCATGTAAACGACTTGCTCGGCCTTGCCAAAACTCCATGTAATTCGGTTTTATGCGCCAACCGCCCCAAAACTCAGGTAAGGGGACGGCTTTGCCTGCGAACTTTTTGGTGTAGTAAGCCACGTTTTCGGCCAGTTCATTGTCGGTTTGAATTTTATGACTTTGCCTTGATGCCCACGCGCCAATTTGACTACCTCTATCTCGGCTGTGGAAGTATTTTGCTGATTGCTCGCTACTGACCCTTTCAACACAACCTTCAATACGAATTTGGCGCTGCAAAACATTCCAATGAAATAGTAAGGCAATTTTGTCATTTTCATTAAGCTCTTGGCTTTTTCTGCTGGCATAATTGGTGTAAAAAACAAAACCGTCTTGGTTAAATTCTTTTAATAACACCATACGACAACTTGGTTGACCGTCTTGGCGCACGCTACTCACTGACATGGCTTCAGGAAGTAAAATACCGGATTTTTGTGCATCATCAAACCAAAGTTTAAATAATGATAAGGGGTCAGCATTTTGTTCGATTGCCGGTAAGGGTAAAGCTACGCCCTGACCGAAGGTAAATAAACAGCGTAGCTTTTCAAATAAAGTCATAGTATTGGTAACTAAGTGGCGTCAATAATGCCTCAATGATAGCAGTTTTGTTTCACAAACCAATCGCTATCAGTGATATATTGTCGATAAGGTTAGTGAAAAGGTTATAACCAAAGCAGAGCGCTTAAGGCGCTAGCAATGCCATTGATTAAAAGTCCCAATCATCTGAGTCGTCAAGTAATGCTTTCAGGCGTTTTTTTTCTAATAACTCATCGATACGTTTTCTAACTTCACTGTTATGAGCGGCTTTATCGCCTTTAGGTAAGTCTTTGTCATAACTTTCTTGTTCTACCTCTGGGGTAGTGTCATCTGTTAAATCGTCGTTCATTTTTTATACCTACGGCTTTTACAGTATTTGCTGCAATTACAATAAATAGTGGCTTATTTGCCTTTCATTCTCGCCAAGTGTGGATTTCAATGGGTAAATCATTGCCAATATTGCATCGTAATTTTAATTTGCGATACCGTAAAATGACGACTCAACAATCATAGAATTTATACTGACGACTATTGAATTGAACATAGGCAACTAACGGCGGATTTTCAACTAAATGTTTTTTCATTTCAACAAAAACATTACGGTAATCGTGTTAGCTGCTGATTTTCTACGCTGATTTTACTGTCGGGCAGTTATTTAGCTTTGATTAGTGCTCTGATAGACTTACTGCACTTGGTGTCACCAAGATACTATTTAAGGTTGAAATTGATGTTGATAGAAAAATTTGTACCCTGGTGCGAACAATTGCAGCAACTAGCGCAAGCTCAACGCTGGCGAAGCTTAGTAGTATTAGTGGGGGATGAGCATTGGAGCTCTGAGCATCTTCATGCAACTTTAACTCAGTGCTTGTCGGCGCAGCCCTCAAGTCAATATTCTCAACCACAAGGGATTGTTTATGGTGATGTCGCAAACTTAGAGCACTACTGCCAGTTAGTTCCGGTGCAGAGAAAAAACTATGCTCAGTATCTAGGTACTGAGCAAGCAGTTATCGTTTTCAATGCCCGCAATGCTCTCAACAATAACGAAATTGACTTTGATGTTGATGCTTTTGCCGCGCTTTCTGGCGCGTTAATCGCTGGCGGCATATTTTTGTTGCTTTTAAGTCCAGCGCAGCATCAACAGCTAAATGATGGCGCGTCTCAAGACTATTTTATGCAACGCTTTTTGCGGCAATTAATCAATGGAAGGTGTTATTTAATTCGTCAAGAAAAAACCGTGTTACCTGAGCTGTCGCCATGTTATAACACTGTTGATGGCCTAACGAGTACAGAGCGCAATAGCCCATTAAATAATGCTGAACAATTCCCTGATTTTCCTTACGACTGTATCACCCAAGAGCAAGTATTAGCCGTTGACGCCATGCTGAAAGTTTTATCTGGTCATAGAAATAGGCCGCTGGTGTTGACCGCAGACCGAGGAAGGGGCAAGTCATCGGCTTTAGCACTCGCTGCTTGTCAAATGCTCAAAAGTGCTAAGCAACCACTCAACATCATCATCACCGCGGCGAGCAGGCAGGCACTTAAAATCTTTTTTAAGCAAGTTGAAAAGCACTTACCTAGTGCAGTGTTAAAGGCTAATAGCATTGAACATGCTCATGGGAGTATTGTCTTTTACCCGATTGATGCGCTGTTAAAACAGCGCCCTAAAGCCAATATTGTTATGGTCGATGAAGCTGCGGCTTTGCCGGTTTATCTTTTAGAGCAATTAGTGGGCTTTTATCATCGTTTGATCTTTGCGACGACCATTCATGGCTACGAAGGCGCAGGGCGTGGTTTTACACTAAAATTTCGTCAAGTATTGCAGCGTTTAATGCCCGATTGGCGCAAAATGCACATCAATGAAGCTATTCGTTGGGCCAGCGACGACCCACTTGAGCAATTTGTTTTTACCAGTTGTTTACTTAACGCTAAATTACCTCAGTACGACAACAACGCGATAGCCAAACAGGATTTTGCTGTTGTCGATGAGTGCGAACAAGGGGGCAGTCGTTTAAGCCCGCAATTTCCCTTAACGGTTGACGTTGTCAATACTGAGCAGTTACTGCAAAACGAAGCACTTTTACAACAAGTATTTGCCGTGTTAGTGACAGCTCACTATCAAACCTCACCAAGCGATGTGAAATTGTTGCTGAATAACCCTGCTATTTCAGTTTTTGTACTTAAACGTGCAAATGCTATTTTAGGCGTGGTCTTGCTGATGCGAGAAGGTCATGCTGATGACCAGCTTGTTGAACTTGTCCGTGATAATCAACGGCGTTTACGTGATCAATTCTTACCACAGTCTTTACTAACGCATTGCGGCATTAAAGATAGTTTTAATTACAGTTATCAGCGCGTGATGCGTATTGCCATACATCCGCAATTTCAAGGGCTGGGGTTAGGTAGCTATTTCTTAAGTTGTATTGAAAAAAATATCACAGCGCAAGGGATAGACTTTATGGGCGCTAGTTTCGCTGGTAACGACAGCTTAGTTAAGTTTTGGCAACAAGCTGGCTTTAGTGTTGCTCGCGTAGGATTTAGCAAAGATAAAGCCAGTGGTGAGCATTCCTGTTTAGTGACAAAACCTTTAACTCTCAATGCATCGGCTTTGCAGCAACAGATTGTTGAGCAGTTTTATCAACAGTTTGATTATTGGTTGAGTGATGAGTTTAAGACCTTACCAACAAAATTAGTCTGGCAGATACTTAATGGTAATAGCGTATTAAAAACGCTAGCACTTGCCCATAACACCGAGCAAAGCGTTAATGACTTTATTTCTGCTCAGCGGCAATTTAGCAGCTGTGTCTTCGGATTACATCAATGGTTATTAAAGCACTGTACAGAGGGGTTTGATCCTGAGGTGTTAGTATTAATTGCGCGAATTTTGCAAAAACACAGTATTGAACAGGTTTGTCAGCAGTACGGCTTTACCGGTAAAAAGGCGTTTAATCAGCACTTAATACGTTATATTACAAAATATCAAACGCGGTAAATTAAGTCTTAAGAATAACGAAATAACGACAGCTCAATGCAGCCGTTATTTTTTAGCAACGCTTAAGTTCAGCAAAGACTGCCATAAAGTTTTACGGGCATTATTATCTAGGCATCTAAAATTATTCCCTGTTAATGCGCCAGAGGAAATCAATTGCGCTAACAACTCGGCTGAAATTTCAACTTGGGCGCTACCCTTGCATCCTTCATTCACTTGTCTAATTCCCATGATTATTCCTGGTTAAAACTTACTTGTTAAAAACAATAATTGAAAACCACCATAGATGCAAATGGTAATTATTATCATTTGTGAAATATTACTCTGTTGGTATTAATATTTTTAATCAGCCGCTAGAATGGTGCTTAAGCTGTGCTCTGGGTAATGAGCGTGTGCGACATATCCAGCGTTCAACTGACTAGGCTTTATCGAGGTGTGCCATGCAAGAAGTTATTCGTGTTGAAAACTTAACGAAAAGTTATAAAGATGTTGTTGCCGTCGACAATATTACTTTTACTATTCAAAAAGGCCATTGTTTTGGTTTGCTCGGGCCAAATGGCGCCGGAAAAACCACCACGATAGAAATTATGGAAGGCATTATCAAAGCAACCAAGGGACAGGTTCTTTATTATGGCAAGCCGATAGATGAGTCGATGTCGCAACAAATTGGCATCCAGTTTCAACACACCGCCTTACAAGACTTTCTCACCGTGAAAGAAACCTTAAATCTATTTACTTCGTTTTATCAACATACCGTACCGCACAGCGAATTAATTGAATTATGTGATTTGAGTGAGTTTTTAGACCGTGATAACCGACTACTTTCAGGTGGTCAACGCCAACGCTTACTGCTAGCGTTAGCGTTAATTAATGACCCCGATATTGTTTTTCTTGATGAGCCAACAACCGGGCTAGATCCCCAAGCTAGGCGAAATTTTTGGCAATTGATTAAAAACATTAAAGCACGAAACAAAACCGTCGTGTTAACCACACATTATATGGATGAGGCGCAACAACTTTGCGATGACGTGTTAATTATGGATCATGGTCAAGTGATCGCACGTGGCACACCCAGACAACTACTTAGCCAACACTTTGAAGAGGTTTTTATCTATTTACCCGCAGAGCAAGTCCCTGATGAGCTTTGCCAACAGCATAATTGGCAAGTACTTGAGCAGCAGGTGGAAATTAGCACCGCTGATGTTGAAGCGACTATAGCGCTATTATTATCTGAAAAAATTTCATTGACCGGCTTACATGTAAAATCGCCGAATTTGGATGATTTATTTCTAAAACTTACCGGCCATACACTGAGAGATTAATATGATGAATTTTTCACGTTTTTTCGCTGTCGTTAAAGCACGTAATATTGAATTCTTTCGAGACCGATCGTCACTAGGCTGGAATATCTTTTTTCCAATTTTAATGTTGGTAGGGCTGTCATTTATTTTCTCAGGCGATGGTCGAGCCGTTTATAAAGTGGGGGTGATAAATTTAGCGCAATCCGAATCAAGCTTCTTAGACACTAAGTATATTAGCTTTATAGACTATCAAGAAACCGCACTCGCAAAAGTAAAGTTAGAGCAACATAGTATCGACTTATTGATTGATTTTAATACCCAACAGTATTGGGTTAATCAAGGAGCCCCCAACAGTTACTTGGTAGAAAAAATATTTCTACATGCACAAAGTAATTTCCACCGGATTGAAACACAAGGGAGAAAAATCCGTTACGTTGACTGGGTGCTGCCGGGTATTTTGGGCATGAATATGATGTTTAGCTGCTTATTTGGTGTCGGTTATGTCATTGTTAGATATCGTAAAAATTCAGTGTTAAAACGCTTGAAGGCGACGCCGCTGTCTGCCTTAGAATTTGTTTCAGCGCAGTTAGTCTCGCGTTTATTTATTGTAATGTTTTTGTCGTCATTGGTTTATATCGGTTGTAATCTGTTTTTTGATTTTTATATGTTAGGGAGTTATTTCGATTTGTTTATTATTGCCATATTAGGTGCATTTAGCTTGATAACATTAGGCTTGTTAGTGGCTAGTCGTAGCAAAAGTGAAGAGCTCATTGGCGGCCTATTAAACTTAAGTTCATGGCCGATGATGTTGCTATCTGGGGTGTGGTTTAGTTTAGAAGGTGCGCCTAATGCCGTGAAAATATTCGCTGATTTTTTGCCGTTAACTCATTTAGTGGCAGGCGCACGTAAAATTATCACTGAAGGGGCGACATTAACGGATATCAGTTATCACGTGTCGATTTTAATGCTGATGAGCGTGATATTTTTATCTTTAGGTGCTTACTTTTTCAGTTGGAATACCGAGCGTTAATTAAGCTTTTATAGACTAATGTAACTAAGGCTACTGAGTAGATGATATTAAAAATAACCGGCATATTTTTTGTTGCTTTAGCCTTTATCGGCGCATTTTTGCCGTTATTGCCCACCACACCTTTTTTATTGGTCGCCGCCGCATGTTTTGCTAAATCATCACCACAGCTACATAAAATGTTATTGGCGAATAAGGTCTTTGGCCCGATGATTTATCATTGGCAGCAATCTCGCAGTATTCCAAAGCGAGCGAAAATCATTGCCTTAAGCTCTATGGTAGTTGCCGTATTCTGGTCTTGCTATATATTACCGGCGCTTTGGTTGAAGGTTGTTATGATTGTTTTGGTCGTTTGGCCATTTGTTTTTATCTGGCACTTACCCACTACTGATGGCAATACAGCACAAGTGCTGAGGACCTCGCCAGATAAAGCTGGCGCTAAGCGCAATCACTAGCTGGAAATGGAGCATCCACAAAATTAAAACCTAAGCGAGTGCTTTTCCAACTAGCGTTGCTAAGTGCGGCGGTAGCGACAAGCTTAAGGCAATTTCTTGACCTTGTGTTGACATTTTCCGCCAGGTCAATTGTAAAATACGAATGATTTTTTCTTCTTTATGCTTGGCGGCAAATTCCTCAAAATAATACTGTAAGAATACCAAGCAAGCCACGTCTTCAAGCGTTTGACTGTCACTGTTAGATTTTAAGTTTTGCTTGCGAATAATTAACGCCGTGGCTTCTGCATCTTCAGGGCTATAACCATGAGCAAGCATCACTGCTTTAGCTGTCGCACCATGGTAAATGCCTAGGGCTTTACGCCAGGTTAAGTACCCTTGCTTACCATCTGGGAAATCTGTGCGCTTTAATTGCCAACGTTTGACGTGTTGTGCGCGCACGGCAATTTGCAAAAGTTCACTTGAGTTTGGCCAATACTTTTCAAGGCAAGCTGTCATATATTGGCCGTACAGTAACTCTTTAGGATGGCTAATGCCGTCAACAACGGTGGTGTTGATATCGGCTCTATTGATGGTGTCGATGGCGTCTAAAACGCTTTGTAGTTGAGTCATAAGAAATTAAAGGGAAAAGGAAAAGGTCAGTTTACCCCGTTTTTCAAGATATACAATCCGCTTTAGCGCACAAAGTCACCATTTTAGTGAAAATTTGTGCAACTAGATGCAATGATCATATTGTCGTACACACGGCTTTTGAGTATAATACTTTCCCGTCCTACTAAATTCTTTTTTTTGCCAAAAATGAAAGCAATTTAGTGCAAAATTTCTGTTTTTCCTGACTCTGGATATCGCATGACAACTAGATATATTTTTGTTACTGGCGGCGTTGTATCGTCTCTTGGTAAAGGTATTGCTGCAGCATCACTAGCGGCAATTCTCGAAGCACGTGGTTTAAAAGTTACCATGCTCAAGCTTGACCCTTATATTAATGTTGATCCCGGGACGATGAGTCCAATTCAGCATGGTGAAGTTTTTGTTACCGAAGATGGCGCAGAGACAGATCTCGATTTAGGTCATTACGAGCGTTTTATTCGCACCAAAATGACCAAGCTGAATAACTTCACGACCGGTCGTATTTATCAAGATATTCTAGCGCGCGAGCGTAAAGGTGAGTTTCTAGGAGCCACCATTCAAGTTATTCCTCATATTACTAACGATATTAAACGTCGCGTAATTGAAGGCGCTGAAGGTTACGATATTGCCATGGTTGAAATTGGCGGTACGGTAGGTGATATCGAGTCACAACCTTTCCTCGAAGCCATTCGTCAATTAGGTGTTGAGCTAGGCAGAGAAAGGGCGATGTTTATGCACTTAACGTTAGTGCCTTACATTGCCGCAGCTGGCGAAATTAAAACTAAACCTACTCAGCATTCTGTAAAAGAATTACGCTCTATTGGTATTTTTCCTGATATTTTAGTTTGTCGCAGTGAGCGGGCTATTCCAGCAAATGAGCGCGCTAAAATCTCTCTGTTTACCAATGTGGAAGCAAAAGCCGTAATTTCCATGCGCGATGTCGACTCTATTTATAAAGTACCGGCGTTACTTAAAGCGCAAGGTGCTGACGAATTAGTGGTTAAGCGCTTTGGCTTAGATGTACCGGAAGCCGATTTATCTGATTGGGAGCAAGTGCTTTACAAAGAAGCTAATCCGTCAGGTGAAGTGGTCATTGGTATGGTCGGTAAATACACTGAATTACCTGATGCCTATAAATCAGTCAATGAAGCATTAAAACATGCCGGCATTCAAAATCAAGTCAAAGTTAAAATTCAATATATTGACTCGCAAGATGTTGAATCTAGAGGTGTTGAGGTTTTTAAAGACTTAGACGCTATTTTAGTCCCTGGTGGCTTTGGAGAGCGTGGTGTAGAAGGTAAAATTTTAACCGCACAATATGCCCGCGAAAACAAAATACCTTATTTAGGCATTTGTTTAGGTATGCAAGTCGCATTGATTGAATATGCACGTAATGTTGCGGGTTTAAGCGATGCACACAGCACGGAATTTAATCCTGAAACACCGCACCCTGTTGTTGGCTTAATCAACGAGTGGTTAGATGAAGAAGGTAAAGTAGAATACCGTAATGCCGATTCTGATTTGGGCGGAACGATGCGTTTAGGCTCGCAATTGTGTCACATTTTGAAAGGTACCAAGGCCTATGACGTATATGGCAGTGAAACAATTTATGAAAGACACCGTCATCGTTTTGAGGTAAATAATAACTACCGTGAACAATTAAGCAAAGCAGGTTTAGTCTTCTCGGGATTATCTACGGATAAAAGCTTAGTCGAGGTGATTGAAAACCCAAATCATCCTTGGTTTATTGCTGGGCAATTCCATCCTGAGTTTAATTCAACTCCTCGTGATGGCCACCCGCTTTTTGCCGGTTTTATTGCTGCCGCTTATGAACACCAAAAGCAGCAAGCTAATTAACTCGAACTAATGAAAACCGTAGCTTATTGCTGCGGTTTTGTTTTTAGCAGACTTAAGTTTTATTGTTGCTAAAAATGGATATAGATTTATTGCAAATTTAACTTTTTAATTTATCGTTTATAGCCTGCCATGCGCAGTTAGTAAGGAATAGGGAACATAATGTCGAATATCAGTAAAATTATCGCTCGCGAAATCATGGATTCTCGTGGTAACCCAACCGTAGAAGCTGACGTTTATTTAAAGTCTGGTGCTTGGGGTCGAGCTGCAGCGCCTTCTGGTGCATCAACCGGCTCTCGTGAAGCATTAGAGTTACGTGATGGTGATAAAGCTCGTTATTTAGGTAAAGGTGTATTAAAAGCCGTCGCCGCTGTTAACAATGATATTGCTAATGCACTCAAAGGTAAAAATGCTTTAGAGCAAGCCAATATCGATCAAATCATGATTGATTTAGACGGTACTGAAAACAAAGAAGTTTTCGGTGCTAACGCTATTCTTGCGGTATCTTTAGCGAACGCAAAAGCCGCAGCAATGGACAAGAAAGTACAATTATTTGAGCACATTGCTGACCTTAACGGCACACCGGGCCAATACTCGCTACCTTTGCCAATGATGAACATCATCAATGGTGGCGAGCATGCTGACAACAACGTTGATATTCAAGAGTTTATGATCCAACCTGTTGGCGCGAAAAGCTTTAAAGAAGCATTACGTATGGGCGCTGAAATATTCCATGCTTTGAAAAAAGTATTATCTTCAAAAGGTATGAGCACCGCGGTAGGTGATGAAGGTGGTTTTGCGCCAAACCTAGAGTCAAATGCTGAAGCACTCGCGGTGATTAAAGTAGCAACTGCTGCAGCCGGTTATGAATTGGGTAAAGACGTTACCCTTGCGCTTGATTGTGCCGCATCTGAATTCTACGATGCTGATAAAGGTATTTATGACCTAACTGGCGAAGGTAAACAATTCACCGCTAACGAATTCTCTGACTTCTTAGCTACCCTTTGCGAGCAATACCCGATTGTGTCAATTGAAGATGGCTTAGACGAGTCGGATTGGGATGGTTTCAAATACCAAACAGATTTACTCGGCGATAAAGTACAAATCGTAGGTGATGACTTATTCGTTACTAATACTAAAATCTTAGCTCGTGGTATTGAGCAAGGTATCGGTAACTCGATCTTGATCAAATTCAACCAAATTGGCTCACTAACGGAAACGTTAGCGGCGATTAAAATGGCAAAAGATGCTGGTTTTACCGCGGTTATTTCACACCGTAGTGGCGAAACAGAAGACGCAACTATTGCTGATTTAGCCGTAGGTACAGCAGCAGGACAAATTAAAACCGGTTCTTTATGTCGCTCAGACCGTGTTTCTAAGTACAACCAATTACTTCGTATTGAAGAGTTTTTAGGTGACAAGGCAATCTTTAACGGCTTATCTGAAGTTAAAGGTAAATAATTTAAACGTTAACTAAGTTTAATCTTAAATGTGTAAAACATATTAGGATAAGACAGTTAGAAAGTATAAAGCCACTCAATGAGTGGCTTTATTGTTTGGATAGTTCGAGGACTTACTAAGCTTTTGGCGTTTCTTTAGGTAATAGTAAGTTCAATCCTATAGCAACTAATGCACACAAGCTGATACCTTGAATACTAAAGCCACCTAGGTTTAGCGCCATGCCGCCGATGCCAAACACTAAGACAACGGCAAATATAATGAAGTTTCTTGGTTGATCAAAGTCTACTTTTGCTTTTACTAAACTTCCTAAGCCGACACTAGCAATTAAACCAAACAGCAACATCATAATGCCGCCCATCACAGCGCCCGGTATGGTGTGTAATAGTGCGCCGAGCTTACCGATAAACGCCATAATTATGGCAGCACAAGCAGCCCAAGTCATGATTCTCGGGTTAAAAGCTTTAGTCAGCATGACCGCACCCGTGACTTCAGAATACGTGGTGTTTGGTGGCCCACCTAACATTGAAGCTGCAGTTGTCGCAACACCATCACCTAAGAGGGTGCGGTGCAAACCCGGCTTTTTCAGGTAGTCTTTTCCTGTGGCAGAGCTGATCGCTAAGACATCTCCAATATGTTCAATGGCTGGTGCGATCGCAATCGGCAACATATAGAGAATCGCCTGCCAATGAAATTCAGGGGAGGTAAATTTAGGCACGGCAAACCAAGCAGCATTTTGTACGGGGGTGAAGTCGATAATACCGTGATAAAGCGATAAGACATACCCAACCACAATGCCGGATAGTATTGGTAGTAAGCGCATAAAACCTTTACTAAACGCAGACACGAGCAGGGTAGTTAACAAAGCAGGTAATGAAATACTTAAGGCTAATGACTGAGAGATTAATTGTGTTGAGCCATCACCGGTGCGGCCCAACGCCATATGAACGGCAACGGGCGCTAGTGATAAACCAATCACCATAATAATGGGGCCGGTCACAATCGGCGGTAAATATTTACTAATAAAGCCAATACCACGTAGTTTTATAATGCCACTAAAGCAAGCGTAAACCACACCAACCACGGCAAGAGCGCCCATAGTGGCAGGCACTCCCCAAGTTTGCGTGGCATACATGATAGGTGCAATAAAAACAAATGAAGACGCTAAAAACACCGGTACTTGGCGTTTGGTTACTAATTGAAATAACAAGGTGCCGATACCCGCTGTACAAAGTGCAACGTTTGGATCTAGCCCGGTTAATAGCGGCATTAACACTAAAGCGCCAAAAGCGACAAATAGCATTTGAGTACCGGTCAGTACTTCTTTAAAAAGTGACGAGTTACTTTGCTCTAAGCTTTCTGATGTGTGGTCTGAAGTCATACTTTACTCAACAAAACTGCCAGTGAACTGGCAGTATAATTATATTAAAACAAGGCATTTACTTGGTGTGTTACAAGTAACAAGCGTGATAATTATTTGGTACCGAAAATTTTATCTCCAGCA
>JBFJQB010000035.1:0-22165 GCA_041616855.1 Cognaticolwellia sp.
TGAATCAACAATCAATGAATTTTGAACCGCAGGCTTATCAGCACTATATAAAAGTGCTTGCTGATTTTTTGTCACAAAAATGCATACAGTCGCTAATAGATAAATAACTCTCTTACATTCAAGTTAGGCAATGTTAAACGGAAACGGAGACTAAATCGCAAGTTAAAGTTGTTAATGAAAATAATTCGAAATTCAAATGGCGCTATTTAATGCTAGGCTCTAATAACAACGAAACTTTTTAGTTTGGATCACTTTAGAGGGTAAATAATGAACGATAGAGTCAGCTTTTTTTTTAGTAGGTTGCGAGAGCGGCTCTGGGTAAAGCCTTTAATTAGTTGTTTACTGTCTATTAGTGCGGTTATTTTAGCGAGTATCGGCGATTCCTTTTATCCGCAGGCTAACGTTATGAGTGTAACTAGCAGCTCATTAGAAACGCTATTAACGATAATTTCAGCCAGTATGCTTGTCATGGCGGTGTTCGCTGTTGGCTCAATGCTTTCTGCCTACTCATCAGTAAGTAGCATGGCAACGCCTAGGGCGTTTGCCATTGTGATCACCGATGATGTTTCTCAATATGCTTTGTCTATTTTTATCGGGGCATTTATTTTCAGTATTATCGGATTGATTGCCCTAATGAACGGTTTTTATCAGGAAACTGGTAGATTTATCATGTTTTTACTAACCATCGCTGTTTTTATTTTTGTAATTTTAGGGTTTGTTCGTTGGGTAGATAACATCGCTCGGCTCGGTAGTCTCGGCAACACGATTGCTAAGGTTGAAACAGTAGCAGCAATGGCACTAGAGAGAAATCGCCTATGCCCAAGGCTTGGTGGAATTAAGAGTTTAGGTAAAGCCGATGGCAGAGCGCTTTACGCGGAAAATGTTGGTTATTTACAACGAATTGATATAAAAAAATTGCAGGATATTGCTGAAGAATTTCAGCTAATAATTAACGTCAACGCCATGGTGGGGACTTTAGTGTTGCCAGGAGAACCCCTAGTCTATGTGCTCAGTGACCAAGGTATAAACAATAGCGAGCTACCGGAAAAGGATATCGTGAGCGCGTTTTTAATTGGCAACAATCGTACCTTTGATGAAGACCCTCGTTTTGGTTTAGTAGTATTATCTGAAATTGCTAGCCGTGCACTGTCTCCAGCTGTAAATGACCCAGGAACCGCTATAGATATTATTGGCTCATTGGTTCGGCTATTGAATAATTGGGCTAAGACAGCAATTCCAGAAGGTGAATACGTAGTTGAGTTTGATCGCGTAGCGGTACCAGAAATTTTATTAGATGATATGTTTGATGATGCATTTAATGCTATTGCCAGAGACGGTGCAGTTACGATCGAAGTGATGCTCAGACTACAGAAAGTCTATCAGTCTTTAGGGACAATTAATCTCGATTTTAAGCAATCAGCTGATCGCCATGCTAAGAAAGCATTAAGATACGCCCAAGAGAACCTTTGTTTAGCGGAAGAATTTGACTTGTTAAAAGAGAAAAGTGCTGGGTAATGTTTGTTCATTGCATAACCGCACCAGTATATAAAATGTCATACCTATGGCAAACTTTAATTATAAAAATAGGGCGATAATTTAGGGAATCAAATTAATGACTTTTACTTTTTTCATTTTAACTTTCATCATTGCAATATTAACGATTTTACCACTATCGCGTTATCCACACTGGCTGATTCGAGGAATGGACTTTCCTCGATTACAATTGGCCGTATTATCAAGCTTTTTATTAGTCGCACAGTCAATATACCTTGATTTGGCCCAGTCGACTTCATGGGGACTTATAGCTGTAGTATTGATCTGTTTTTCTTGGCATTTATGGTGGATTTTGCCGTATACATCGCTTTGGCAGAAAGAAGTTAAAACCACTTCAATGATTAATAAAGCTAGACAAATTAGTTTTATCACCGCGAATGTTTTGACACCGAATCGGCAAGCAGAAAAGTTAATAAAACTGGTCAAGCAATATCAACCAGATGTCTTAGTGACCCTAGAATCTGACCAATGGTGGCAAGAAAAATTAGATGTGTTACAGCCGGAAATGCCCTATGTCATAAAGTGCCCATTAGATAACCTCTACGGTATGCATGTATACTCGCGGTTACCACTGGAAGACACCAGTATTGCTTTTTTGGTTGAAAAAGACGTACCTTCAATGCATGCGCAAATAACGTTGCGCTCTGGTGATAATATACGGCTGCATTTTTTACATCCGGCACCACCGAGCCCAACAGAGAACCCAGAGTCGGCTGAACGTGACGCAGAGCTTGTTATGGTGGCGCGAAGTGCAGCAGACAGTGAAGAGCCACTTATTGTTACAGGTGATCTTAATGATGTGGCTTGGTCGGCAACAACCCGATTATTTAGAAAGTTAAGTGGTCTTCTTGATCCAAGGGTGGGGCGAGGCATGTTTAATACTTTTCATGCCAGTTATTGGTTTTTACGCTGGCCACTTGATCATCTATTTCATAGCCAACATTTTACTGTTAATAAAATACAGCGCTTACCATCAATTGGCTCAGATCATTTTTCGCTTTATACGGAGCTGACATATACACCTATCGAAGCAACTAATAGTGAGGGACTAGAAGCCGATGCACAAGACAAAGAATGGGCAGACGATATTGTTGATGAACAAGATGTATGCAAGAACGATGTCCCTAAACCAGGGCTTTAATCACTCAGTCTATGCAGATCAAATCTAGACTATCCTGCCAAGAATTTCGGCAAGTACGTGGGGAGAAAATATATTAGGCTAATGGTAAATCGACAGGCCTAATTCTTGGGCTAAACTCGCGACTAAATTTGTGCCAATAACTGAATTGCCAAAAGAGTTTAATGGCGGGCTCCAAGTACAAATTACGCCGTAGTTCGGTACGATCGCAACAACCCCGCCTCCGACACCACTTTTAGCTGGTAAGCCAATTGAAAAGGCAAATTCGCCAGACTGATCATACATGCCGCTGGTGGATAATATCGCGTTTACTCGGTGGGCATCTCTAGGGCTGCAAATAGCCTGCTGGCTGACAGGATCTATACCTTTATTGGCCAGAAAAAGTAGGCTGTTTGCCAATTGCTCACAACTCATGGCGATGGAACATTGGGTAAAGTAATGACTTAATAGCTCGGGGATATCGGCTTCAATATTGCCAAAACTCTTCATTAAATATGCTAATGCCGCATTGCGGTTGCCATGTGCAAGCTCTGATTCATAGACATGATGATCGATAAATACCGAGTCATCATGCGCTAAAGTTCGCATAAAACTTAAAAAAGCTAACTTACTTGCTGAAAAGTGACAAGTGAGCACGTCTGCAACTAATAAAGCGCCTGCGTTTATCACTGGGTTTCGAGGAATGCCTTTTTCCCATTCTAACTGGATAATGGAGTTAAAGGGTTGACCAGAAGGCTCCATATTAACGCGCTCCCACAAATCATCACCTATACGGTTCATAGCCATGACCAAGCCAAATACTTTCGAAATACTTTGAATCGAAAAGGGTACTTGGTAGTCCCCTGCACCAACAGTTTTGCCGTTAATCGTGGCGACACAAGCGCCCATTTGCTTTGGACATACGTCGGCCAAAGCAGGAATGTAATCCGCTACTTTACCTTGATTGTAAAAACTTTGTTGTTCGGCGAGTAAGGTTTGCAGTTTAGTCTGCAAATTGGCAATGTTTTTTATCATATAGTGAGCTTGGGTATCCTTTGAATAGCGTTGACATTAGACCTGAAGAGACGTTCATTATGCACATATAATAAGGATGTTCTAGCTAATTACCTTCTTAGTTGAATAAGTTTCGCAAAACACCATGATATAAATGATTTTGACGTTTGATTTTATAGATAATCGGTGACTCATATTAGTTACCTGAACAATTTGTGCTTGTCGAGTTGAATTAAGTAGATCTTTACAGCGAATTGTTAGTTGATATTTTCAACAAAAAAAAGCTGCTTGTAGGGGTTTTCCCCTGCATGCACTGGGGACAGATCCTGATAGTAACGAAAGGAAAAATACCGTCCAATGAAGGTGTAAATAAAATAAGCTTTCAGAGGCGGGTGGATACAAAGATGAAATCATTAATTAAAAATATGGCATTGACGATATCAATCGCAGGTATCAGTCTAAACGCAACAGCCGCGGCTGTTATTGGCTCTCAATTAGAACAACAATTACAAAATATGACTGCCACTGACAGTGCTATGGTCGTGGTTTCTTATGATCAACTCGATGCATTAAATACATCTCAATTGCAAAGTTTGTTAAATATTGGCTTAGCACAAGGCGTTCAGTTTCAATCGCTTCCTATTATTGGCGTAATGGCCAATCCTAGTCAAATTAGTCAACTAGCGGCTATGCCAGACGTACGTTCTATTTTTGCTAACCGTACACTAGAATACTTCAACGCTGAAGCACGTGAATTAACTGGTGTAGAAAAACTACAATCCAATGATTTTGAAGCAAATAATGGTATTAAATTTACCGGTAAGGGCGTTACTGTTATTGTAAATGACTCTGGCATTGACGCAACTTTAGCGGATTTAGAGTATGGCGCTAAAGTTGTTGAAAACGTTCAAGGTGTTACTCACGCTCAAGCAATTTCATTAACCGGAGTTGATGGTGTTTGGATTGAAGGCCAACTCAATACTGATTTAAATGTTGGTCATGGAACACATTGTGCAGGCACTGTTGGAGGATGGGGAACACACTCTGACGGAAAATATAAAGGTGCAGCCACAGATGCAGATATTGTCGGTTATGGCTCTGGTGCAGGTCTTTCTATCCTAGATGCACTCGGCGGTTATGATTACGCCATTAGTCATATTTGGGATTTCAATTCTCCGATACGAGTTATGAGTAACTCCTGGGGCTCAAGTGGTAAATTTGACCCAGCCGGCCCTATTTCACTGGCATCTTATAAAGCACACAAGTTAGGCATGATTTCTGTATTTGCTGCCGGTAACAGTGGATCAGGTGAAGATACCCACAATCCTTACGCACAAATTCCATGGGGTATGTCAGTTGGAGCAGGTACTAAGCAAGGTGAATTGATTGACTTTTCTTCTCGTGGCAAACGCGGCGAACAAGGCGATTTTACCATGCCAGACGGCTCTTCTTGGACTTATAAAAATGAAGTGACCATAGTCGCACCCGGCGTTGATATAATTTCAACTCGCGCTAAAACTAACCTTGCTTCTAATGGTGGCGCTGATGATGTTGGTGTTATCGAAAACGAATATTTACCTTATTACACAATGATTTCTGGTACCTCGATGGCAACTCCACACGTTGCCGGTATCATTGCTTTAATGCTGGAAGCGAATCCTAACTTGACGCCTCTACAAATTAAGCAAATTATTCAAGAAACTGCGACTAACATGCCCGGCTATGAATCTTGGGAAGTTGGGGCCGGTCATGTCAATGCTTATGCAGCAGTAGCTGGAGCTCTGGGATATGATGAGCAAAATAGCGCGACAGTTAACAACCTAAATGAATTTAATGCTAATGCCTTTTTAATTGCGGATAGCAACCCTGAAGCGTTTGAAGTACTATTTTCTCCTGTTGGTGAGCCTGAAGTGCATACCTTCGATGTTGAAGCTGATGCAGCTTGGATCAGTGCTTCGTCTCAAACCCTTGCAAATCTAGTTAAATTAAAATTAGAAGCACCAGACGGGACTGTTTATTTTGGTAACTTAACGACGCCAGTATTGAGTGATACCATGAGAGTTTCTGCACCGGCACAAACTGGTCAATGGAAACTGTCGGCTTATGGTATAACCTCATTGTCTGGCGTACAAGCGGATCCTACTGGGACAACCAATGGCCCAGGCATTCCTGAATATGTCAGCGGTGAAATTTCAATTTTGAATTCCGGGGGGTATGAAGGATTAAATGACATTGCCGGCCATCCTGCTGAAAAAGCGATAGAGTTTGCGGTAAGTGAACGTTTGGTTGATAGTAAAAATGACCGATTTTACCGTCCAGATGCTAACTTAAAACGTCAAGAATTAGCTAAGTTCTTAGTAATGGGCTTATCTGTTAGACAACAACGTAACCTTTTGAATGAACAAAAAGTAGCCTTTACGGATGTAAATAGTAAATATGCGCCATTTGTTGATGCAGTAACAACGCTTGGCTCTGCACTAAAAGATAGAGTTCAGAATCAATGGCCGGTGATGTTATCAAATGGTGACAAGTTTTATCCTCGTGAAAATGTGAGTAAACAACAACTTGCTTATTCATTAGTGCAAGGCTTAGGACTTGAAACACAAGCATTAAGCTTTACTGGTGAATTAACGGTTGATTATAAGGGCGAACGTATTCCTGTAATGGACTCAGCTTCTGTAACACCTGTATTGAAAGGTTATGTACAAGCGGCTATCGACATGTCATTGATGGGAGTACGTTACGCCTTAGAGCAAGGACCTTATGATTTAACGCCAAAAGTTGTGGCTTACTTTGAACCAGCCAATGATGTTAAACGTGGTGATTATGCCGTTATTATTGGTCGTGCATTTGATAACTACTTACGTTAATTACTTGTAGCTTGTAAACAAAACCAACCAGATCTTAGGTTGGTTTTGTTGCTATTTAATGAGTCTTAATGCTTGCTAATTTTATCATTTCAACGTAGGTTCTAGTAGGTAAAGACGTAAAACAACCTGAGTTTAGAATTAGGCTGTATCCAGAGGAAAAAACTATGTTGCACATAAAAAATATAACCACTAAAGTTTTGGCCGCAACCGCCATTTTATTTAGCGCCGTATCTTTCGCTTCAGAGCCGTTATCAGTAAATGTCCAAGGTAATAAGGTCGAAGTATTCGTTCATTTGCCGGGTGGTATTTCTGCAGACCTTACGTTGCAATTTGAAAATGCTGTTGGTCTAACCAAGGAGAGTTTAGGGCTAAGTGCCGAGTTGATCGATGTTACATCATTAGATTTAATTGACCGTTTACCCAACGGATTAGATATTACTCCTGCTGCGGCCTTTCCAATGATGATCACCATAGAACCTAAAGCAGACAGTGGCTTTTCATTTTCTGGTGTAGCTTCTGTCGACTTGCACACCCATAATCTTGAATATACCGCCGGGACGCCATTTCGCTTTTTTAAAGCGCCATTAAACGGTGAGTTTAAAGATATTACTAAGACTTTGGGCTCTGGAAGTCTTCGCACTAGTGGCTCAACAGGTAAGTTCTCTCAATTTATTATTGTTGCGGATTTACGAGCACCGTCGGTGGTTGTAGAGCAAAAGTTTAATGACTTACAAACCGCGTTAAATGAATTTTCTCCACAAATAAATGCCGGAGTATATTCAGCGTTGTCACAAGATTTAAATGAGATTAGTCAACTGATATCAGCAAAAGATTATACTATCGCAAGTAATAAGCTAAACGCCTTCAACCGTCGTATTAATGACAATAGTGGGCTTAATATTCCCAATGTATGGCGCTCAAGCAGAGATATTAGTAATGTCGCTGGTGAATTGATCGCTTATGCCAATACTCTTCGATTTAGTTTACGTTTAGCTAATTAGCACAATAATTTTTTATAAAGGGTGTAATTATGCCAGCTAGAATTACAGTATGTTACCCAAACCAACCTGCAGTAGAAAGTTTTCTGTATGAAGGGAGCGGTTATCGGTTGGGCCGAGCAATTGACAATGATCTTTTGCTTGATCACCCAACTGTTTCTCGTCAACATGCTCAAGTGGCGCATACGAATCAAATTTGGCAACTTAAAGATCAGCGTAGTCGCAATGGCACAAAAGTAAATGGTATTGCTATTACGCAATCGACCTTAAAGACAGATGCGTTAATTTCTGTCGGTGAATTGGATTGTTTATTTGAAACAAAATCATCTGAGCAACTTGATGCTATTATTACGCATAATCAATGGCGTTTATCGAGTAGCCAATCACCGGTATCCATACCTTTAACTGAACATTTAAAACAAAACTTGTCGGCGCAATTGCAAAACATCATTATGTTAACGGGAACCCAACGTGGCATAATTTTACTTGGCGATTCACTGCAAACCTTAAGTGTTAGTATTGCTCATGGTATGCAACCAACGGATTTTAAATTAGCTAAGTTTGAAGGTAGTGTTGGCGCAATTACACGCTGTTTTGAGTCAGGCCAAGCTGTTATTGCTATGGATGTTACCCGCCATGAACTGTTAAGCGCGCGTAAAAGCATAGAGCTGAAAAAAATATCTGCACTAGCCTGCATTCCGCTGTTTTATGAAGATAAAGTTGTTGGCGTTGTATACACTGACAGTAAACTATCTGATAAAGTATTAACTGAATTGGATATCGAAATCTTAAGTACCATGAGCCAGCAAATTCAAGCATCAGTTCAAGCAATTTTGCTCCAGCAGTCGATTGATTCATTGCAACTAATTCTTGATGATAACTCGATAAGGACATCTGGTAAAAAAGACAATAGTTTGCTTAACTTGTGCCATTAATTTTTTATTAATGTATAGGCTGTATGAGCGTTTCAGAAGAGTCAAAACCTATTAAACCCGTTGCAGATCCACAACAGACTACACAACTTATTCTGCCAACAAACTCACTAACACCTGGTGAGTGTTTGGTTGGGCGATTTATTATAAAAAGCTTGCAAGGAAGAGGGCGTTATGGCTGTGTCTATAGCGCCTATGATCAGCAACTTGATGCTGTTATCGCGATCAAAGTGCTTGATCCATCGCTGAGTCAAAATGAAAATACTTTAGCTGATTTTAAAAACGAACTGTTATTAGTTCGCCAACTTAGCCATCCTAACATTATTCGCGTTCATGAATATTATCAGCATGATGATATACATTTCTTAACCATGGACTGGATAGAAGGGTGTAGCTTAGAAGAAGTTATTGCTAGCCAATCTTTAAGCACTGAACAAATTCATGACATTATAGAACAATTGTTAAGTGGTTTAGCTTTTGCGCAGCAAGCGGGCGTTACACATAAAGATATTAAACCTGAAAATATCATGTTAGACACCTCGGGGCGATTGTATATAGCTGATTTTGGCTTGTCTGTGCTTAATAAAGAAAGTGCCTCGGCAAGTGTATTAGGCACGCCATATTATGCGCCACCTGAATACCTGCAAGTAGGTAAAGTAAATGCCAGTACAGACTTGTATGCCGCAGGGATTGTGATATTCCAACTTTGTTGTCAATGCTTACCTTTCACCGGTGATTCGATTGACGAAATCGTGCAAAATAAATTACTCAATAAGCCTAACTTTACGCCGATTAATACCGAGCTTAACTTTCTTAAGAATTGGGTGTTATCATTAATTTCAGTGCATAGCGCATCACGACCGATAAATATAGCTCAAGCACAACAACAATATATCGCCTTAATTTCTGATAAAAAAACACCGGTAACCACGCCGATCTATTATGGCATTTTCGGGTTATTAGTCGTTGGGGTTTTTGTGCTGCTGTGGCTCTATAGTCAGCCAAGCCCAATTAAAGCGAATGCAAAAAGTCACTACGCTGTGGCTATATTACCGACGACCAGCAAAGATGAAGAGTTTGATCAAACCTTTGCGAATTATTTAAACTATCAGCTGAGCGAAATTAATAATTTACGGGTGGTAGAGCAGTCTCGCCTGAGCCAATTATTTAAGCAACTGGGTATTAAATTACCCTTAGATGACAGTAAAATAGAGTTGGTGACTGATTTATTGCAGGTCGACGTACTTATTAGCCCACAAACAATTATTGCTGGTGCAACAGCAAAAGAAATAACCTTTGAGCTTGTTTTTGTTGATGGTTTTAAAATCCACCGTGAAACGTTGCTACGCAAAGCCTTTGATGAAAAAAATTGGCAAATTACCACGACGGACTTTGTTGATAAATTCAAAAAACGTCTAGATATAGAAGCGAATACAAAGAAAGTGCTGTCACTTGAGACCAATCCGCTGATTGACTTATTTGCCATTAAAGCTTTTATTGCTCAAGGCCAATTTAAAACTGCACAACAAGCGCTAAACACTATTTTAAGTAAAAATCCTGAGTCCGGACAAACATGGTTGCAACAAGGTGAACTTAACCTTGCCCAAAACTTAATACTAGAAGCTGAGCAAGCCTATAGTAAAGCGCTAGAATTTAGCACGGCTAATTCTTATACCGCAAAATTAGCCAGCGCCCGTTTAAATGATTTGGCTGGCAAAGTTGAACAAGCACAGGCCGATTATTTAACTTTAGTAAATGCTTTTCCGTTTAATACTGAACTTAAAGTGATGTTAGCGGAGTTTTATTTTTTAATTGAACAACATCAAAAAATGGAAGCGCTATTACAAGATGTTGTCAATATTGATGCTAACCATCCCAAAGCGTGGTTTATGCTCGGCAAAGCGGCATTTTTACAAGGAAATTTTGAAAAAGCTCTTGATGAATATTTTGTTAAGGCATTGGTAACAGCAAAAAAACTAAAAAATAAATATAAAGAAGGCGAAGCATTAAATGCTTTTGGTGTGGTATATGAACAGTTGGGTGAAACGAAATTAGCCTTTGACTATTATCAAGAAGCATTGGCGATAAGAAAAGTTAATGGCGATTTGGCGGGCGCGGGTACGACAATGACCAACCTTGCCGCTATGCATATAAATATTGGCGAGTACCAACAAGCTGAACAGTATTTAAAAGAAAGTTTAGAGATTTATCAGCAGTTAAACGATCAAAAAGGCCTTGCCAATACTTATAATGAACTTGGTAACTTGGCAGAAGAACAAGCCCTGTATCAAATTGCTTTAGAAAACTATCGCCATGCTTTAAATATTCGTATCGATTTAGGCAATTTAATGCTGCAAGCGGAGAGCATGAACAATATTGGTTATACCTATTTTATGTTGCTTGATCCGGAGAACGCGCTGGTCTATTGGCGCCAATCTGAGCAGCTTTATCAGCAAATTCAATTTCCAATCGGCATTATTCATGTCAGACAAAATTTAGCTCAGTTGGAGCTAGCAAAAGGCAACTGGCGAAATGCTTATCATCTGTTTAATAATACTTTAGCAGACGCTAACGAGCTTAATAGCACGGAAGAGTCACTGGTGTCACATAGCTATTTAACGAAACTGGCCTTTTTACAAGGTAACTTTCAATCGAGTATTACTGAATTGAAAGCACTTTATGCTGAAGCCGAAAAATTGCAGGATGTTAGAGCTATAGCGCAGCTTGGCCTTTGGTTAGCCGACTGGTCATTACAATTAGGTGATGAGATTGTAGCAGAAAAACACCTTGATCAAATTAGCAAAATCGTTTCAACCTATGGTAATAAAGAATATAAAGCAGCTTATCTATTTTTACGTAATCAAAGCAAAAATAGAATTACCAACTCGACGTTGAACATAAAAGCAGTGGTCACCGATCATGCACATCAAGTTATTTATATCCGTCAATTAATACAGCAAGCAAGAGATGAGTTACGGTCAGGAAAAAAAGATATTAGTCGCTATTTAGCTCGGTTGGAGAAGATAGATTTTGGCCTTTACCAATATGAATATATAGAATATTTAGAGTTAGTCGCTGTGCAGCAATTCTATTTAAAAGATTGGCAGGGGTTAACCGGTACTTTGCGAGAATCAGACCTTTTATTAAGAAAAATGGGTGACTATTGGCGCAGTTTTCAATTTGACCGTTTGCGTGCACAATTAGCGATTATTGATCAGCAAGATGCTAAAAAATACCATGATAAAGTCAGTAAAAAGCTTAAAAGTTTAGCGGAAAATTTGCCGAAAGAATTGCTGTCTAGGTTTATTGACCAGCAAAACTATTTTCAATTAAATGACTCATTACAGGAATTAAGGCGTTATGACCAATAATACGGATATGTCGAAGTTGGTTGCGCAACTTAATGAAAAACAGAAACAAATATCTCAACAATTGTATTTTGGTAATGAGCAAATGCGGGGTTTAGCAAAACGCGTATGGCGAGTTCAAGAAGATGAGCGTAAGCACATTGCCCGAGAATTACATGACGGCGTAGGACAATTATTAACCGCGTTGATCAACCAACTGCAACAAGTGCAAAAGGGCGACCCGACCATAGCCTTAAGTGAAAGCATAGATTTAGCTCGCCAAGCCTTGTCAGATACTCGGGTTATTTCGCGCTTAATGCGACCTAGAATTTTAGATGATCTCGGTCTTATTCCCGCGTTAGAGTGGTTAGTGAGAGTTATGGGCGAGCCAGAAGTAGCAAAAATAGAATTTCATCATCAGATAAATACGGACATTGATAGTGATACTCAAACCTTGGCGTTTCGTGTCATACAAGAAGCTTTAACCAATGCGATTAAGCACGCTAAAGCGAAGACAATTACACTAAATGTTATCGCAACGAGCAAATTACTCATGATTAAAATTGAAGATGATGGTATCGGAATGGCTATCGGCACTGAGGACAATCCTGATGGTTTTGGGCTAGGGGCAATGCGTGACCGCGTAAGTGCTTTTGGTGGTCAGTTGACGATTAATTCATCACCCAATCAAGGCTGCGAAATCAAAGTGTTAGTGACGGGACGGGAAATGTCATGATCAATGTACTAATTGCTGACGACCATACTATTTTACGCCATGGTCTCGTGAGCTTATTGAGTAGAGATGAAAACATTCGTGTTGTGGCAGAAGCTGCAGACGGAGTAGAGGCGATAAACAAGGCATTAGAATTAAAGCCTACCGTAATCGTAATTGACATCAGTATGCCTGAACTTAATGGCATGGAAGCGGTGAAACGTTTAAATGAGCAATTACCTGAAGCTAAAGTGTTAGTACTTACTATGCATGAAGAACAGGAGTATGTGATTCATATGGTTAGAGCTGGCGCATCAGGTTATCTTTTAAAAGACAGTGCTAGCGATGAGTTAATTGACGCCGTTAAGGCATTGGCTGATGGTAAAACCTACTTTAGTCAATATGCCGCTAGTGTTTTAGCCTCGCAATACAATAAGCCAGCAGAAAATTGGCAAGACCCATACAAAAACCTGACGAATCGTGAACGTGAAGTATTCCACTTGATTATTGAAGGTAAAACCACTAAAGATATCGCCCGGTCTTTAGATATTAGTGTCAAGACTGCGGAGAACCATCGTGGCAAAGTTTTAGATAAACTTAATGTTGCCAATGCTGCCGAATTGGTGCGCTATGCGGCTAAAAATCATCTTTTGATGTAACTCAGGTGTTTTACCATATTGACCCTAGGGGTTTTCCCTGATTTTTTAATACCTTAATGTTTGACATGCTCGTTATGTTGAAATAAATAAGGTTACTTCCAATGCTTAAAACTAAACTAAAAAATAAATTACTAATCGCTGGTCTTATGGGGGCTGGATTAGGTTTAATCTCGCCTAATCTTTCCGCTAAATCATTTGGCCCAGAATTAGCAAGCTTGATATCAAACGCTGCTGTGCAAGATGTCTTTGAAGTGATTGTAACTTTTGAAGGCGAGGGGGCAATAAGCCCTGAACGTTTGAATATTCTAGAATCTGCTGGTGTAACTGGCGGTGTTAGCTTTAAGCAGTTACCTATTGTTGGTATTACCGCGACAAAAGCGCAAATTGAACAAATTTATGCTTCAAATGAAGTTCGCTCTGTATGGTATAACGCTCCTTTATCTCTTGAGAATGACGGTGCGACTCAAATTACCGGTGTCGACCGTTTGCGTGCTGACTCAACCATGCGCAATCAAGGTATGCCATTTTCTGGCCGTGGTATTGGTGTTGTTGTTAACGACTCAGGGGTTGATGGCACACACTCTGATATTAAATACCCCAATCACGTTATACAAAATGTATTAGCGCAAACTAACCTGCATTCATTATCTGATATTTTACCGGTTTCATATCAAGAAGACACGGCCAATACCGATATAGCGGGTGGTCATGGTTCACACGTTGCCGGTATTATTGGTGGCAATGGTGCTATGTCGATTGGTAAGTACCAAGGCGTAGCTCCAGGCGCTAAAATTATCGGTTATGGCTCAGGTGCGGGTCTGTTTATTCTAGATACTATTGGTGGCTTTGATTATGCATTAACTCACCAATATGATTACAACATTCGTGTAATATCGAATTCTTTTGGTAGCACTAGTGATACAGGTACTGATTTTAACCCTGATCATCCAACGAACGTTGCCACTAAAGCGCTGTCAGATAATGGCGTGATTGTGGTTTTCTCTGCGGGTAACTCTGGCAGTGGTGAGGCGACTATTACCGGCAACTTCAAAAAAGCTCCTTGGGTCATTACTGTAGCAGCAGGCGATAAAGAAGGTCGATTGGCTGACTTTAGTTCGCGCGGTGTTAAAGGTAAAGGAGGTGAAGTGATGGTTGGCAATGAAATATTTCATTGGGAAGACCGTCCAACTGTTACTGGACCAGGTGTTGATATCATTTCTACCCGTGCATCTTTATCAAGCTTAAGTGCCTTAAGTATTGGCGATGACAGTGAAGTAATGGCGCCTAACCATGTTCCTTATTACACCTCGATGAGCGGCACCTCGATGTCTGCTCCGCATGTTGCGGGTATTGTTGCTTTGATGCTTGAAGCTAACCCAAACTTAACATGGCGTGAAGTAAAAGCAATTTTACAAGAAACCGCTACTAATATGCCAGGTCGTGAGACTTGGGAAGCTGGAGCTGGTTATGCTAATGCTTATGCAGCGGTTAAATCTGTTGTTGACGAAAGTTTAAACTTTGGTAACACAACTAAAATAGAGCGTAACTTTAATGCTAAAGCACTAACTTCTGTGCAAGCTGAATATCCTGAAACAGTAACGTTTAGCCCAGTAGGCGACAACGAAGGTACGATTGTACCAGTAAAACCTGATGCTTCTATGGTGATGGTTCGCGCTAATATTGACGATAATACGGTTGGTTTATCATTAACTAGCCCAAGCGGTAAGCGTTACGGTTCTAGTATTGCTATTCCTGTATTAGGGCAAAATATTGCTGTAACAGCTCCTGCTGAAGCCGGTGACTGGATACTGCAAGCACACGGTATTGGTGGAATTTCGGGTGTTGATGTTGACCCAACGGGACTCACTAATGGCTACGCTGTGCCAAGTGATATTGATGTAACCGTTAAAATTATTAAAACAGACGGTTACACAGGGCTTGGCGATGTGGCCAACCATCCGGCAAAATCATTTATTGAATATGCCGTAAGTGAAGAGTTAGTTGATGCCAACGCAAGTGGTTTTCAACCTGATGAAACCTTGACCCGTCAAGAGTTAGCAGACTTTTTAACTTTAGGTGCTGGTATTCGCCAATCTAACTTAGCGACTTCGAACAACTTCAGCGACGTTAATGGTCAATATACGGCGGCAATTAATGCGGTAAATACTCAAGGTTCGGCATTGCGCAATACCGCTCAAGATCAAGCACCCGTATTAACCGGTAATGCGAGTGACTTTAATCCTGAACTAGCCGTTGACCGTAATCAGTTAGCTTACTCTTTAGTGCAATCACTAGCATTACAACCTTTGGCTGAAAGCTTTACTGGTAACATTACAGCAATTTTTCAAGACCAACGTGTAGCACTAGCTGACCAAGAACAAGTACCTGCCCAGTTAAAAGGCTATGTGCAACTGGCCTTAGATTTAGGGATTTTGAATGCGCATTTTGACATTCAACAAGGTGCTTATGATTTAGAACCAACCATTATTGCTAACTTTAACGGTGAAAATGTTGTAACACGTGCGGATTACGCTGTCGCTGCAACACGCTTTTTTAACAACTATTAATAGTTGAATTTCTCTGGAAGCAAAGCCCACCGGTTGGTTTTAGGTGGGCTTTTTATCCACAGTGAAAAACTTATAAATATCACAATCTACATTCAGTCATTTACATTTAGCCATCAACAACAAGACACTGTTCTCAATCAAGGTAAGAACTTAAAAGGTAAAATCTCATGAAATATAAATTTTTAAACAAAGTAGTTATTACATCAGTTTTTATTTTTGGTTGTGTCATCAACTCTGCCAATGCTGGCTTGATAACTATTGGTGCATTAAGCAGTAACGATGATGGTTCAACGGATGTTATTACCGATTCGTTAAATAACCTTGAGTGGTTAAGGTGGGATCAATTAAAAGGGAAATCTCATACCGAACTTTTAGTTGAAACAGCTGCTACAGGTGCCTATTCAGGGTGGAGCATAGCCGGTGTAGCAGAGGCTAATTGGTTCCTCAAAGCCTTGTATGACGATGCTGACTTAGGAGACTGCTCTTTGAATGAAGGGCATCAATTCTGTGCCCAAAATGGTTCATTTTCAAGTGAGGAGTATACATCACTCTTGGGTGACTCTTATACTGTTGGAGCAAGTAGTACTGATGCTGCATGGTTCTATGATGATGAAATCAGTGACGGGAAGGCAGGGTACTTATTACTTGATTCAAGTAGTTTTAGCCAAAAATTTAATGAATTTGGACTTATCGCTCAAACGGAAACTAATGCTCTATTTACTGGCGATAATTCAACCGGCTGGTTAATGTATCGAACCACAGCAGTACCTGAGCCTAGAACATTAGCTATTTTTGCCTTGGGGGTATTAGGTTTATCTTTTCGTCGATTTAAAAAGTAGCCATAATGTCAGTGTTTACTGCGCTCCCAGCATAAGCTGACAGGTTTTACTTTGCTGCCAAGCGAAATTCGCTTGGCTTTTTTATGTTCAGGATGAACGGTATGCCATGATCACATGGATGTGAAAGAATGGCGATGTTCAGGATGAACAGTCAGGTAATTTGTTCCCGACATAACCTAAGTACCTACATCCATGTAGGCAATACCATGATTAAATGGTCGTTCCTAGCCATCCATGGCACCACGACATTAGTATGCCTTTACACGTTATGTGAAAGAATGGCGATGTTGAGGATGAACGGCCAGGTTAGTAGTTCCCGACAAAACCTAAATACTCACTTTCAAGTTGGCACAGGTATGAGCTAGTAGGTTAGCGAAATTGCTTTATCGCCTGTCATATCTACCACTGTTATAAAATAAATACCTTTAAGTTACTTATATGCTGCTATTTCTGCTAAATTGAGAGTATTAGGCAAGTCGCTATAGGTTGCTATAGATAGCTTTTAATAGGTTTATTTAATTTGTTCTTAGTTCGAAAATTGATAATTTATGTTATATTTTTGATGTTCGCTTTTAATAGCCAAGCAAACACTCAAACTCCCCATGTCCTTATTGTTACCGAACACCTACCTCCCTATCAGCTTACTGAAAATAATATATTGGTCGGTGGTTCAGTTGGCACTCAAGTTAAACAACTTATTACTAAAGTATTACCTAATCATACGATAGAAGTTTTAACTTGGTCACGTGCTTATCAAATAGCTTTAGTGCGCCCTAATACCATCATATTTTCTTTGGTGAGAACTCCCTCGCGTGAAAATAAGTTTATTTGGATTGGCAAAGTAGCACAAGTAACGACAAAACTCATTGCCTTAAAAGACAGTGAATTAGAGCCGGTCACAGAACTTACTGAGCTTCATAATATACTTATCGGGGTAAAGCGAGATGATGCTATTGCCACTCACCTTGTTGATAAAGGCTTTGAGTTTGAGAAAAACTTGGTTGAAATTGTTAATACCTATTCAACGATGCAGATGCTAGAAAAAGGTCGAATAGACGTGATCCCGTCAAATAATCAAGTGATCAAGTTTTATTGCCAAAGCACAGGTTGTAATAAAGCAGACTTTAAAACGATTTACACCTTGGAGGATTTATCAGAAGAGTTTTACCTTGCGGTCAGCCTAGGTAGTGATGAAGAGTTAGTTAAGCAACTGAGAGCGGAATTTGCAAAGTTAAGTTTCCCTAGCTTATCACAATAAGTGGGTTTTATATTTTAACTAATCTTTAAACACTAATTTCCCGTTGTTTGTCATCACAAAGCATTATTTCCGATTTGTATTATCAGCTAATACTCATGCAAAAATTCAAGATTGAGTAAAAGATTGAGGCTTGATAAATGAAATAAGTCAAAATAATACTGGCAGAGACTTAATATACAATCACATTTCAGCTTTACTTACTGCATGGCTTTTACTCTAGGTTTAATTAATCCTATAAATTAGAAAGTTTTGTTGTAAATATAGGATTTTACTGTAAATATAATGCTATGTATCAATACAATCATCATTCGGTTTCGAGCTAGTAATGATTTTGATATTAATTGGATTGAAGATATAAAGTCATATTAACGGTCGATAATGTAGCATAAAACCAGGAAAATTTTGTCATGGACCACTCGTCTGAAAAATTTGAGCATGAAAAACTCAGAGTATTATATGCTCCCTGGGAGCGAAACTTAGATCGACTGCTAACACCTTTTGAAAAGTTCGTTAGACACCAAGCCACTGCGGGTTTAATTTTGATGTTTACTGCCCTTGTTGCACTCGTTTTAGCAAACTCAGCATGGGGAGAAAGCTATCGACATGCACTTCATGTGCCTATTTCCTTCGGTTTTGGCGACTTTGTTATTGCAAAATCTTTACAACATTGGATTAACGACGGTCTGATGACGCTATTCTTTTTCGTGGTTGGTTTGGAGCTTAAACGCGAGTTTCTCGTTGGCGAATTGTCTAGTTTGCGAATGGCCGCCTTACCAGTTATCGCGGCGATAGGGGGGATGCTGATACCAGCCTTGATTTATTTTGCCTTCAACCCGGCTGATGATGCTGCTCGGGGCTGGGGTATTCCCATGGCGACAGATATCGCATTTGCGCTAGGGGTCATTGCACTACTTGCAGGGCGAGTTCCTAAAGCATTAATTTCATTTTTAGTGGCGCTTGCCATTGTTGATGATCTCGGCGCTATTGTGATCATTGCTTTTTTCTATACCGACAAATTAGTTTGGTCAGCGTTATTGGCTGGTGGAGTGATTACATTTTTTATGGTCGTTTTGAACTTGGTTGGCGTTCGTCGAACAGTGCCGTATTTTATTTTAGGATTTATGCTCTGGATGGCGTTAATCGCATCGGGTGTTCATGCCACGTTAGCGGGGGTGATCAGCGCGCTCACGATTCCTGCTTTACCACGTTTTGATCCCCACGTTTTTTTAGAGCGTTTAAAAGAGTTAGTACAGAAGTTTGATAACAGTTTTGAAGATGGCGCAAGTATCTTAAAAAATCAACGAATGATCTCAACCCTGCAAGCTATTGATAAAGGTGTCGAAGGTGTAGAACCGCCATTGCAGCGTATCATTCATGTTGCCCATATGCCGGTCGCTTTTTGTATTTTACCTATATTTGCGCTGTTCAATGCTGGGGTGCAAATTGACTTTTCGGGTGTTAGCGATACTTTACAACAACCGGTTGTACTAGGGGTAAGTTTAGGTTTATTAATCGGTAAGTTTGTTGGTATTACTTGCTTTAGTTGGCTAGCGTTACAGCTCAATGTAGTGTCTCTTCCAAGTGGAGTCAGCATGATGCACATTGCTGGCGCAGCCATACTAGCAAGTATTGGCTTTACCATGTCGATTTTTGTTACGGATTTAGCGTTTGGCGACGAACCATTGTTAATGCAACAAGCCAAGTTTGGCATTCTGTTAGCGTCGCTGTTAGCGGGGGGGATTGGTTATTATTGGCTCTACAGGTTGGGCAATCAAAAACCGTCGTAAATTACCTTGTATCAAGTTATATTTTTGTGTTCTATGTAAGATAACCCTATGGTTATTGATAAATGGTATTAAATAAATTTTGAGGGTGTTATGAAAAATATTATGGTCGTCGTAGACGATATAAATGAAAGTAAAATGTTGTTCAATAAGGCGGCACAACTTGCGTCGGACTCGATCACAGTATTATTAACTGATTCTGAATATGAGGCTGAAATTAATGAGCAACTTTCTGTCATTAATCAAAAAAATGATACTGAAAGTAATGCTTTTATATTGTTTTCAGCGTCAAAACAACCGAGTAATAAAGTTGCTGAGCTTATTTTAGCTAAATCTAAAGAGTGCCAAGCGGACTTAATATTGTTACGTAAACCAAATTTAATTGAACATCCTAAGCGCATAGAATTTATCAAAGAGTTACTCAGAGGTGCCGATAAAACAAAACTGCTATTTTGCAAAAATACAAAATGGAAAAAATCACCAGATTTATTATGTACACTCGATATGAGTGATGAAAGTAGTGCTCAAAAAGAGCTTAACGTTGTGGCTTATAACTATGGCGCTAAAACACTTTGCCCAGTGCTACAAGCAAAGCTGCATTTAGGCACCATCATTGCGGTTTCTAGAATTGGGCAGGAGCTTGATGTTATTGAGCCAGTAGAAGTTTTGCTCAAACATAAAACAGCTTATCGCGATAAGCTAGTGCAATTTGAACAACAACAGTCAGGCGAAGGGGCTAATTTGCATGTTGGCGCAGGCGTGCCTGCGAAAGAACTGCCCTCAATGGCCAATAAGATTAAAGCCGATATTGTAGTTATGGGCAATGTGGGTCGCAAGGGCTTAAAAGGTTTGGTTATTGGCAATACCGCCGAAAAAATATTTAAATATTTATATTCTGATATTGTCGTAGTTAGCAACAATTAAAGATAAATAATCAGTCAGCGTTATCGCATGAAAGCCACTAATTAGTGGCTTTTATTTTTTGATGATGCGGTTATTTAACTAGCAATAACCTAGGGTTTACCAAATACTTGCTTGAGTAACTCAGTCGTTCTTTTAACTGGGTTCTTACGTATTGCCGCTTCTTCTATTGCCAGATAGTCAAAGATGCCTGCTAGCGTCTCTGTTTTAACAAGTTCAGTTAAATTACTACTAACATCGGGCACAAAGGGCAGCGATTGGTATTTTGACATCATATTATCGTATAACTTTAATGCCCCGACGTTTTCTAGGTTTTGCTTTATGATAGGGTCCATGGCTAGGGCTATTGGCTCAGACATTTGCGCTTTAAAGTATTGTGTAGCCGCATCATTTTCACCCTGATAAATAGCCTGAATATCTTGAAGTGTTAAATTATCAATCGCCGTTGATAAAATAGGGCCGGCGGCAGGGATTGCTTGTTCTGCAGCTTCATTTAACTTGTCTTCAAGTTCAGTTGTCCAATGTCCCATGCCAATTTTGTCTAAAGTTTTACCGACACTGGCTAATGTTGATGGCAATTTAATACGTAAATTGGGGTTGTCGGCGAACGCGCCACTTTGTTGCAAAGTATTAATCACTGACTCAGAGCCGACCGACAACGCTTGTTTAAGCCCTTTGGCAATTTGCTCATCATCTAATGCTAATTGCGAAACTTTATTATCGCTTTTAAACATTTCTTTTGCTTTTTGCCACCAGTTTTCTTGTGCATTTACTGACGAAACCATCATGACTGAGCAGACGGCGATAACAGAAAATTTAACGGCTGTTTTCGTGTTAAACATAATATAAATTCCTTTAAGGTAAGGTGAATGTTATTAGAAACCAAGCTGGTTAGTCATTGCCAAACAGTCCCTTTAACTTGTCTTTGAGCTTATCTTTTACTTTGTCTTTTACCTTATCCTTTGCACCTGAGCTGACATCAGGGCGAATTTTAATATCATGAAACGGCCCAGTTATTTTTATTGGGATCTCAATACCTGAGCTATCGCTATCTGCTGCTGCTTGTCCTTGAGTTGACGCGACCATTTTTGATTTGATCTGCAAGTTAACGGTGGTTTTCGGAAGGTCGATATCGCCAGTACCTGATATTCTGATAAAAGGGTTATTCAATGATAAGTTTTTAGTATTCGCGATACCGTTATTGACGAGAAACTCTGCTTTTAAAGAGGCAAAGTCAGTTTGAGCCGCGTTGCTAAAGTCACTGTCTAAACTCACCGCAGATAAGTCACCTTGCATAATACTGCTTGCACTCTTGGCAACCGCGGCTAAGTTAACCCCTTTGACTGCGCCATCAATAAAACTTAAGTTCAAATCGCCATTGAGATAATGAATAAAGTCACGTTGGCTACTCCCTTGGGTAGCAAGGTTCCAGGCTAATTGCCCTTTACCCATTAATTTATCAAAGCCAATCGCGTCTTTAAGTAGTGGTGCAGCGTTTATATCAGCTAATGCAAATTTACTGCTGATCAAGTACGGTTTTTTAGCTGCATTGACTTTAACTACACCACTGCCACTACCTTGATAGCCTTCGAA
>JBFJQB010000036.1:0-21993 GCA_041616855.1 Cognaticolwellia sp.
AAGTGTGGTTACAAAGTTTACCGTTCTCTCGTTTAGCGGATCATATTATTGCCCATGCACCGATACAGGGTGGTAAAAATAAGGGCGAGTAAGTTACAAAAAAGCATAAGACAAAAGTTAATTTATTGATGCTGTATCACGAAATTCTTCGCTTAAGAATATCTGAAAAAAGAAGCCTAGGTTATGAAACTATTGGTTGCTAGCTTGATTGTCTTAATGGCCTGCTTTACGGCGTTCGCTCATGAGGCCGTAAATACTACCATATCACTGGCTGAACATTGGGTCGGTTATGCGGCGCTGTTTATCTTTGTTGTGGCTTATGTTTTGGTGGTTTTTGAAGAGCGGTTACATCTGCGAAAATCAAAACCTATGTTGTTGGCTGCCGGCATTATTTGGCTATTGATTGCGGCGTTTTATCAGCAGACAGGTGACCATCACTCGGCTGGCGAGGGGATAAGGCATAACTTTCTAGCTTACGCAGAATTATTTTTCTTTTTGTTAGTTGCGATGACTTATATCAACTCTATGCTAGAGCGTCAGGTTTTTGATGCCTTGCGTGATAGATTAATCGTCAAGGGCTTTAGTTATCGGGCGTTATTTTGGTTAACTGGGGCGTTGGCGTTTTTTATTTCACCGATAGCCGATAATCTTACCACCGCATTGATCATGTCAGCGGTGATTTTGGCAGTTGGGCGCGGTCAGTCGCAATTTATTGCTATTGGCTGTGTCAATATTGTTATCGCCGCAAATGCTGGCGGAGCTTACAGTCCGTTCGGCGATATTACTACGTTGATGGTATGGCAAACAGGGCTAGTAGAATTTGGCGCGTTTTTTAAGCTTTTTTTACCGGCATTAGTTAACTATTTAGTGCCAGCGTTGATCATGCAATTTGCTTTACCATTGGGCAGACCCTCTGCAATAACGACTAAAGCCGTGCAAGTTAAAAAGGGCGGCTTGGTGATCGTGAGTTTATTTTTGTTAACCATTATTACCGCTGTGAGTTTTCATAATTTTCTTCACTTGCCGCCAGTATTTGGCATGATGACCGGTTTAGCCTATTTGAAATTATATGCCTACTATTTACACAAATTTGACAATACTCATATTGATAAATCAGATTTACCGACCAGTCATGACGTTGAAGATGACTTCGATATTTTTGATAAAATTGCCAACGCACAATGGGACACCTTGTTCTTTTTTTATGGCGTAATTTTAGCCGTTGGTGGTTTAGGTTTTATTGGTTATTTAACCTTAACCTCAAACTTTATCTACGGAGAATTAGGAGTAACCACTGCCAATATCCTGGTCGGCTTATTGTCTGCTATTGTTGATAATATTCCGGTTATGTTTGCGGTGCTCTCTATGCAACCCGAAATGAACCAATTGCAGTGGTTGTTAGTGACATTAACGGCCGGTGTCGGTGGTAGCCTATTATCAATTGGCTCAGCTGCCGGTGTTGCTTTAATGGGCCAAGCACGCGGGCAATATACCTTTTTTAGTCACCTTAAATGGACGCCAGTTATTGCTTTAGGCTATTTTGCTAGCATAGGGGTACATTTTTTAGTTAACGGTTGATGAAACCTAGTTTGTTATTTTTGATGGTGCGATCTTTATCACTATGACTACAGGTAAATGATTAGAGCGTTCAGCACAGCAATTTTGCTCGTAACTTTCTGGAAGCTATCGTTTGCTGAGATGACTACTGTGTTGACATAATAACGCGTTAACGAGAGCATAAGCATATTTTTAGGTTACAGGGGCGCTACGATAATTGTCGCTACGCTTTGCTTGCAAGCAAACTTAGTGGGTTATCTGGTGCAGATACGTTGTAAAATTCTGGTTATTAAGCTAGTTTGTGCAAGTTGCAGAGCGGCCTGATCATAATTCGCACTTAAGACTTTTACGCGCATTGAGTAAGTAGCGCCGTGCCCCCAAGGCCACCAAATCAGCGCTAGCGTTGGTGTCTTTTCAGTAGCAGGGCGGGTAAATATTAATTGTTCTTTACTCAATCGAGCTAATTCACCTAGCTCATCCTTTATCACTTTTGGCGCTTTTTTGATGGTTTTCTTATTCCATTCTTCACTAAATATATTACGCAGCGAAGTGAGAATTCGGTCCTTTTTTTCCCAGGAAAATTCACAGAGTAAAGCTGATTGCTTATCTTCCCAACGCCATGTGAGATCATCACCTAAGGGCGTGGTGATGGTACTGAACATAGTGTCTTGTTGTGGATTATTTGACACGTAATTCCCTAGTGGTTGCATGAGTTAAGTAATAATTTAAAACTAGACTAGCACTGTATTACAAGCTCTTAAGACTTGTCGATAACTTTTTTAAGGTTGAATTTGTCGATAACTTTTTTAAGGTTGAATTTGTCAATACACTTTTTGCAGATGCATGATTTTCCGGTTAATGTTGTGGGCACTTGTGCTAATAATTCCCGCTTGATATCGCTGTTAACACACCAACAAGGTGCACTCTCATCGACAGCACATAAATTGTTTTGTTGGCATAGTGGGCATTGGCTTGTATCAACGCTAGACATTAATAAGATTTCTTTGCTTACTTGGCTTAAGCTTGAAAGTAGCATAACTTCACAGACAGTAAAATATATAGCTACGATGTAGTTAATAATTTTTTGCTTAAGCAACTTAATTGAAAATAGCTATAGCCGGAGTGTAGAGGCACTAACGCGATGAAAAGAGAATATTTACTGGCTATCGATCAAGGCACTACCAGCAGTCGAGCCATTATCTTTAACCGCAATGGCGAGTTGATCACTAGTGCGTCTGCAGAGTTTGAGCAAATTTATCCGAGTGACGGCTGGGTAGAACACGATCCGCAAGTTATTTGGCACACCACACTGACGACTTGCCAACAAGCCATTGCACAAAGTGCTTTAACAATTAGTGAGATTGCGGCTATCGGCATCACTAATCAACGTGAAACTACTATCGTTTGGGATAAATTAACCGGTAAGCCCATTTATAATGCCATTGTTTGGCAAGATAGACGCACCGCCGAGCGCTGCGAAAAGCTTAAAAAAAATGCTGACATTGTTGCAAAGGTTACCGCGAAAACGGGGTTGTTAATCGATGCTTACTTTTCTGCCAGTAAAATTGAGTGGATATTAGATAATGTTGCTGGCGCGCGCGCCAAGGCACAAGGCGGACAACTTTATTTTGGCACGGTAGATACTTTTTTACTGTGGCAGTTAACGGACGGTAAAGTGTTTGCCACCGATGCCAGTAATGCTTCTCGTACACTGTTATTTAATCTTGTTGAAAACTGCTGGGATGAAGAACTGCTGGCGTTATTTAATATTCCTAAAGCAATGTTACCAGAGGTAAAAAACAGTGCTGATGACTTTGGCGAAACGGATAGTAAACACTTTGGTGAGGGAATTGCGATTAACGCCATCATCGGTGATCAACAAGCCGCATTAGTAGGGCAGGCTTGTTTTGCCAAAGGCATGATGAAAAGCACCTATGGCACAGGGTGTTTTGTCATGGTCAATACCGGAGCAGAGGTCTTAACTTCACAACATAGAATGTTAACGACCGTTGCGTATCGATTAGCAGGTAAAACAACTTATGCGCTTGAGGGCAGTATTTTTATGACTGGCGCTACCATGCAATGGCTTCGCGATGGTTTGCAATTACTGACTGATGTTGGTCAAAGTCAAACTATAGCGCAATCGTTGCAAGGTGAAAATCATGTTTACTTAGTGCCAGCTTTTACCGGGCTTGGCGCGCCACATTGGCAACCTGATGCCCGTGGCGCTATTGTCGGTTTAACCAGAGACTCAGGTATTACAGAAATTGTTAGCGCGGCTTTGGCGTCGGTGGCTTATCAAACTCAAGACTTATTATTAGCCATGGCACAAGATGGTGTTACAACGACCCAATTGCGGGTTGATGGTGGCATGGTGGTTAATGATTGGTTACTACAGTTTCTTGCTGACATATTGAATTTAACTATTGAACGGCCAAAAATTACCGAAACAACCGCCTTAGGTGCAGCGTTGTTAGCAGGCTTACAACATGGCATGTTTGCTAGCCTTGAGCAGGCGGCACAATCTTGGCAAGTACAACAGAAGTTTGAGCCAAACATGAGTGCACAGAGTCGCCATCGCCATTATCTGGGCTGGTTAGCCGCTTTAGATAAAGTGCTTGATTAATGATTTTCTTCCTACTGTATAAAAAAACAGTTTAAAGTGTTAGGCTATCGACAACATTAACGACTCTTTGTTATACAGATAGCACTTTTACTTTGAAATTATATATCGCGGAAAAACCAAGCTTAGGTCGGGCCATTGCAGCGGCATTACCTAAACCTCAAAAAAATCGCCAAGGTTATATCGAACTGGCTAATGGCGATGTGGTGAGCTGGTGCATTGGCCATATTCTCGAACAAGCGAATCCGGAAAATTACGATCCCGCCTTTAAAAAGTGGCAAATGGCGCATTTACCGATCGTGCCAGAGCAGTGGCAATTGAAACCCAAAGCACAAACTCGTACACAGCTTAGCGTGTTGCGCAAGTTGGTTAAGCAAGCTGATGATATTATTCATGCTGGCGACCCTGACCGAGAAGGGCAGCTATTAGTTGATGAGGTGATTGATTTTTTAAAAGTACCCGCAAAAAAGAAAAAAAATATTCAGCGGTTATTAATTAGCGATTTAAATTTACCCGCCGTACAAAGATCGCTAGCAAACCTACAAAGTAATCAATTGTTTATGCCGCTATCCATTTCTGCTTTAGCGCGTTCTCGGGCTGATTGGTTGTATGGCATCAACTTAACGCGCGCCTATACTTTGCAAGGGCAAAAAGCTGGCTTTAACAGTGTGTTATCGGTTGGTAGAGTGCAAACGCCGGTTTTAGGCTTAGTGGTAAAGCGTCAGGAAGAAATAGACAATTTTGCTGCGAAAGACTTTTATGATGTCCACGCGCATTTACAAACCCGTCAACAAGAGCAGTTTATTGCTAAATGGCAACCCAGTGAAGCCTGTCAGCCGCACATGGACGAAGAAGGGCGAGTGGTTAATCGTCGCTTAGCTGAAAATGTTGTCAGTCGTATCAGCAATCAAAGCGCTGAAATTCTGTCGGTGCAAGAGCAGCAAAAAAATCAGGCCGCCGCTTTACCTTATAGCTTATCAGCGTTGCAAATTGACGCGGCAAAAATATATTCACTAAATGCAAAATTGGTGCTCGATGTGTGCCAAGCGTTGTATGAAAAGCATAAGCTCATCACTTATCCGCGCTCAGATTGTCGCTATTTACCCCTTGAACATCATGCACAGGCCAAGAGTATTATCGCGATGTTAGCGCGTTCAGATGACAATTATGGTGTGTTTGCGCAAGGCGCGAAGAGTTCACTAAAAAGCAAAGCATGGAACAATGCCAAAGTAACAGCGCATCATGCGATTATTCCAACAGAAAAATCAGCGCAAACAATATCGTTAAATACTTTTGAAAAGAAAATTTATTTTTTGATTGTTCGACAATATTTGGCGCAGTTTTATCCGCCATATCAATACAACCAGTGTCGGGTAGAGGTGATGATTGCAGGCGGTAAATTTTTAGCTAATGCTAAAACCCCGATTGCCCAAGGCTGGAAAGTGTTATTTAGCCGCGCTAAAAGTCAGTTTGATAACGTCGGTAAGAGCCATGACCCTGCAGAGCAGCAATTAGCTCATCAACACTTACCTAAGCTTATCGCTGGCGAGAAATTACTATGTCGTCAGGGCGAATTAATCACCCGTATCACCCAAGCGCCAAAGCATTTTACTGATGCGACTTTATTAAGTGCTATGACAGGTATCGCTAGGTTTGTTAGCGATCCTGAAATAAAGAAACTGTTAAAAGAAAATGACGGTTTAGGCACAGAAGCCACACGAGCGGGTATTATCGACTTACTCTTTAAGCGTGATTATTTAAAACGCGAAGGCAAAAGTATTCATGCAACTGTGGTGGGGTCGTCTTTAATTAATGCCCTACCTTTGGCGGCGACACTGCCAGATATGACCGCACACTGGGAGTCAACATTAACTAATATTAGTGAGAGAAAAAGTCGTTATGAAGACTTAATTAACCCGCTAACATCGACTATTGTCCAAATGATTCAGCAATCAGAGCAACAATCTTTTGCCGAATTACCGAAAGTGGCTTTTAAGCGAAAATCAAAAGCGAAAAAGCAATTTAGTCGCAAAAAATCGCCAGCAAAATAACCTGAACTTGCTTTAATAAAATCGAAGTTAATTTTTCGCCGTTTGCGGGATTACACTCGTGAGTGGTAACTCTTCACGAGTGGTCAATATGAAAGGGAGTTACAGTATAGTCTTTGGACTGGCAATAAATACCTGAAATGGTAGTGGCGTTTCAAGGGCGCTGTCATCGATAGCTAAATGGCTAAAGCCAGATTGCTGAAAAAATGCGCTCAATTGCTCGGTATTTAAGGTATCTTCGGTCAAGTTCATGGCTTGATAATAGGCTTTATTTTCTGCTGTTTCGCAGTCTTGTGCATCAACAAACAAGTTCATTGGCATGCTGAGCGCTGAAATAGATTGCACCTTGCTATAAAGTTGGGCGATTTCTTTCAGTAAAAACTTTGCCACACCTTGTTTGCGGTAGGCAGGCAGTACACTGATGGCTTCAATCAAAATATGATCTTTGGCCTTAGCATCTACTTTGGCCTGTAGTTTTTCTACTAAATCGGCCGCAATATTTTGTTTTTTAAAAAACAAGTTTAATGGCACTTCCCAGTCTGTTGCATCTTGCTGACTCAGTAATTCATAGCTTTCATCGGCACCGCGATGTTTATTCAAGGTGATTATTTCAATTTCCGCTTTCGCAATCACTTGGTTCTCGTCGTTCTTGACATTAATTTCTTGCGTTAGCTGCCAATCAAATGCGTTTTTAATTTCAGGTTTAGTAAATTCTACGGTTAATTTCATGGTATTTCAGTGTTTTCATCTTTGTGAAGTCCACGGTGGAAAACATCTTCCTTAAGTTGTCGGCGCAGCAAATTTTACTCAATCGTTTTGCTATTACTGCTAGTTCAAATAATATGACGCGTTTATAGCATTAGTCTGGCAGCGATGCCAGAAGTTGATTTATTTTTGCTTATCCTGTTGTTTTATGAGCTTGCGATATATTTAAATATCAGCACTATACCTTCTATTTTTTCTTGTTTATCTGAGTGAATATGGATTGATACTTGAATGTCCGCCCCGGTATCTTGTTTATATATTTCATTTTTACTTTTGTTTTCTTTGATAGCGGTTTCAATTAAGTTAATTAAATTATCGCCCTTAAAAGTTAAAGATAAATCAGTAAAAGGGCGTTTTAAATCTAAACTTAATATGCGAACAAAGCTTTGCGCTTTAGGGGTAAATCGACGTATCAGGAGATGAGCATCAAGGTAGATTACACCGTAATCAATGTAATTTAACACGTTATCTAAGTCGTTGTTTATTGATTCTAAATCTTTGATTTTATCTTGGTATTCACTGTTTACGGTAAACAGTTCCTCGTTTACCGAATGTAATTCTTCATTACTTGATTGTAGCTCTTCGTTGGCCGTCATTAACTCTTCATTCGCACATTGCAACTCATCAGATAAACTTTTAACATCATATTGGCTTTCAACCAGCGCTTCTTTAGTGTCAATAAGATCAGCGCCGAGTTTAGACAGCTTTTCACTGAATTCACTCTTTCTTTGCAAGTTCAACTCTTCCAAAGTTTGCTCTTTTGTGAGTTCCTCTTTATGAATAAAGCTCACCACAAAATTTTCAATGATATTATCTTTGACCACGCAAAAGCCTTCAATGGCCACATTAATACCTTCAGGTAGCATTAGCACACTTTCTATACGCATCGGTTTATGGGTATTTTTTATTTTTTTCAGTAAATTAGAGACAAAAGGTAGTAAGTCTTTATGTAACTGTGCTGAAATATTTAAAGTACTTAAGCCGGGTTTAATTTTCTGAGTATAGAGTTCAGTATCTCCAAAACTGTAGATAATATTAAAAGCATTATCGAGAATAAAAGAAGGCGGAGCATAAGCTTTAAGTAATAATTCTTTAACATGCGAAATATTGGAAATTTCGGGGTGGTTAAAGAGCTTTTTATGCAGTTGTGCTAAGGTTTTATTGGGCTTATTATCAGAGTTGCTCGTTGTTGAAAGCTGCTGCTTCTTCAGGCCGGCTTGTGACAGTGATATTCTTAAATCACTATTCTTTTTATACACACGGTATTTAGCACTTACCGTGTGATAGTACTCATGAAGCGCGCCAATGGTTTCCGAGCTCCCAAGCAGTAAATAGCCATCATTATTAAGGGAGAAATGGAAGTAAGACAAAATGCGTTTTTGTGCTGAAGGTTGAAAATAAATCAGTAAATTTCTACAGCTGATCATATCCATATCAGAGAAGGGCGGGTCTAACGAGACATTTTGCTTAGTAAAAATGACATTTTTACTAATGCGCTCATCTAAGACAAGGGTATTTTCTAATTCGGTAAAATATCGGGAGAAATATTGCTCTGGAATATCACTTCTAATTTTTTGATGGTAGACCGTGTTATGGCTACGAATTGATCTATCCCTGCTAATATCTGAAGCAAAAATCTTTACTATTCTACGGCAATTTAATTGCTCTTGAGCATATTCAAACAACATACTTAAGGTGAAGGCTTCTTCGCCACTGGCACAACCGGGCACCCAAATACGAATATGCTCACCCTGCGGTTTTTTAATTAATAAAGGCTTTATTACCGCTTCTAAAGTGTAATTCCAAACATCGGGATCTCTGAAAAACTGTGTTACTCCAATCATAATATCTTGTGCGAGTAATGTTAACTCTTCTTGTTCACGTTTGATGTAGTCAAAATATAGCGCTAAGTCGGTTATTTCTAATACGCCCATCCGATGTTCAATACGGCGTTCAACCGTGGTTAATTTGTAATCGCTCAAATCTATTTTCGTGGCTTTTTTTACTAGAGAAAATATTTCTTCAATGTCGCTTATGTAGATTTCATTATTGGGTGATTCTATTTTTGAACGATGTAAGTGTTGTAAGTGTTCATTAACTTTTTTCCCTAACTGTGCGGCAGAGTCGACGGTGATTTTTAAATCAGAGTTAATAATCGCCTGTGGCATACCATCAAACTCTGCGTCTTCAACTGATTGGCAATACAGGTCAGCACCTACATGGTCTAAAGCTTTGAAACCATTTGTGCCGTCAGTGCCGGTGCCAGATAAAATAACTCCTAAAGCGTGGTTTTGATATTCTTCGGCTAAGGATTTAAAAAAATAATCAATCGGATAATGAATGCCTTCACTTGACATCTCAGAGAGTATGATTCGTCCATCGCCAACAGTTAAGAATTTTTTTTGACTTAAAATATACAGGGTATTCTGCTCTATTATCTCTAAGTCTTTCGCAACTTTAATGGCTAAGCCGCAGTGTTTTGCTAATATTTCACCGACGACACTTTTAAAGTCAGCTGATAAGTGTTGCACCAAAATAAAGGCACCGTTACTGCTTTTATTGATATTTTCAAAAAATGCTTCAAGGGCACGTAAACTGCCCGCAGAGCCGCCGATGCCGACAACAAACTCAGCAGGGGTTACTGTTGGTAATTTTGTTGTATCTACCGGCGTTTTATCGTTCATGGTTGTTCTCCAGCCATTGCATCAGTGCTTTTGCTTTCATGGGTTTGGCAATCAAATAACCTTGAATATAATCACAGCCGAAGTCTTCTAGTATCTCCATTTGTGCTTTATTTTCTACGCCTTCAGCAACGACAGTTAATTTAAGGGATTTCGCTAGGTAAATAACCCCTTTTACTAACGCCTTTTGTAAAGGGGATGACTCAATAGGATCGACAAAACTTTTATCAAGTTTTATGCTGTTCATCGGTACCTTAGCTAAATAACTGAGCGATGAATAGCCGGTACCAAAATCATCTAAAGCTATGGTAAAGCCTCGCTGTTTGATATCTGTAAGACATTTTATCAGTGCCGGCGTTTCTTCAATCAAAATATGTTCTGTTATCTCAAGGGTAATTTGTTCTGGTTGAATCCCCTGTTGTTGAAAGTTATCTAAGAACACCATTAAGTTTTTTGTGTCGGCGAGTTGCACGCCACTGAGATTGATGGTGATACGAATTGGTGTTTTTGATGTGGAAAAGTGTTGAAAGGTCGTGGTGATATCACGGCAAACATGATTGATCATACATTGCTGAACAGGCATTATTTTGCCATGAGTCTCAGCGATAGGGATAAATTTATCTGGCCCTATCCACTGTAGCTCGTCATCGTACCAACGTACCAGAGCCTCGACAGCAGTTACCTTGCCCGTTTTAGTGTCAACAATAGGTTGATACATCATGGTAAATAATTGGTTTTCTATTACATGTGGTAACTTTTGCAATATATTGTAAAGTTCTGTTACTTTTTCGGTTTTGTCATTTGAAAAGCGAATAAACTGATCTTTACCTGCCTGTTTAGCGCAATATAAAGTAATGTCGGCGCGTTGAAATAAGTCCTGAGTCATTACTTGCACATAGTTTGATGGTACATCATTACTAAGGGTATCAGGCGTGTAGGTCGCGATGCCAATACTTGCGGAGATATGTAGGCGTAAATCATCAATATAGAAGGGCACATTGATATTTTCGATTATTTGCTCTGCTAGCTGGTCGACCGTTTCATTCGCTGAATTTCCGGGCACTAAAACAATAAACTCATCGCCACCAAAGCGAGAAACAATATCGCTAGAGCGTTTAAAGTTCATTATTCTTTGTGCTACACCTTTTAATAACTCGTCACCTACTTGATGGCCATATAAATCGTTTATGCCTTGGAAACCATCTAGGTCGATATATAGCATTTGTAACGATTGTTTATTTTTCAACGCGCTTTTAATGTAGTTACTTAAACTTTCTATTGTCGCTTGTCGGTTAGGCAAACCCGTTACTGAGTCATAATTGGCAAGTCGATGAATTTTGGCTTCATGAGTAACGCGCTCAGAAATATCAATTAAAGCACCAAAGCCACTTTCAAATTGGCCATTACTATCTAAATGCGCTTTAAATTTAAATTCTAAAGTCTTAGTGTTATGCCCAAGTCGAACGATTGTTAATTCGGTGCGAGCACTACCATGTTGTGTTGCATTTTTAATTAAATCCGTTAATTGTTCGGGTTGGCTTTTAAAAAGATTCAACCAACCTTGCCCAGCTAACTCCTTTTCTGACTTTTCTGTTAGTATCGAAAATTCTGGATTGATAAAATCACATTTCCAATTTGCATTGAGGGTAATAATACCTGTGGGTATATTTAAAAAAAGGTTGTTAAGCCTTGAAGGATCTAGCTCAGAGGGTTTTATCGGTGGTGATTCGTCAAGCCAACAAATCAGGCCACAAGTAAAGGTTTGTTCACCTTGAGGGGCAGCCATTAACACCCCATGCATAGTGAAAGGACTCGCTAAACCGGCTCTGTGTAATTGGAAGCGACATTCCAGGTGCTTTAAACTGGGTGTCGCATTTAATTTTTTTATGTGTCGGTCTAAAGCCGTAAAACTATAGTGTAGTTTTACACTTGCCGGTGGGTTATTTGCTCCAATCCATTGATTGAAATTTGAGTTGGCATTGATGACCTCGCCAAATTCTGACAGTATCACAACACCTAAATTACTATGTTCTAGTAATTTTAAGATATTTTTCAAATCTATATATCCTTTTTAATCTTCGGATACGTGCATGTTATTTATTCATGCTAGTTAAGAAAGTTTAGTACAGATATTAATAAATATACGCTGATAGGGGAGATTAAATCAATAAAGTTATGCTTAAGTTAAGCAATAACAGCGAATCAAATTCGGACCGTTTATGCTAATTTTAAATATCTTTTTAATGACCGTAAAAAGTCGTTGATATCAGCTTTATCAATAACCACTATAGCTTTAACTTTTCTAACATGGCTTCTGCATCATTGATCCAAGTTATCGTTTCCTCCGCGCTTAGTAGTTCACCAAAAATAAAACCTTGGCTACGAGTAATATTATTATCTTGAGCAGCGCGTATCGCCTCACTCGTTTCTATTTGGGTAGCAATGATGGGGACCTTTAAAACGTTACTTATTGATTTAAGGATAGCCATTTGCGCTTGTACTTTATGGCTAGTATGAAAGTGCGCTAAAAGCTTGCCGGGTACCTTCAAGGTATTTAATTTAAGCTCCGTTAGCTGTTTAAGCGACATCAAGCCTCGGCCAAAATGATCAACATTAACTAAAATACCTTGTGCGGCTAGGTTAGTTATTTTTTCGCCTATTCTGGTCGCGTTAGTTAATAGTGTTTGTTCTTCTAAATCTAATCTCAGCCAAGATGCTGAAATTTGATATTTATCCATGAGCGCTTTGCAAATACCTTCGATATCCATATTTAAAAATTGCTTGGCATCGATATTAAGTCCAATAGGAACCATTTGTAGGCCAGATCGTGCCCACTGACTTTGACATTGGAACAGGCTTTCTAGCCCCCATTCGCCCCATTGGCTACTTAACTGAGCTTTACTAATAAGATCAATGTATTCTCGCGCAGCTAATGCTCCTTTCTCAGGGTGTAGCCATACAGAGAAGGCTTCAAAACCAACTAGCTTGCGTGATACTATGTTAACAATGGGCTGAAATTTAAATATAAATTGCTTTTGATCAAATGCTGCCAGTAAGTTTTCTCGAATAGAATCAGTGCTACCTTCTCCGGTCAACATTGTCTTATCAAAACGCTTAAAGTTATTTCGCCCCTCTTCTTTAACTTTATATAGTGCTAAATCGGCATCGTGTAATAATTCTTCTTCATTAGAGGCATCATTGGGGAAAATAGAAATACCTATGCTGGCGCCTATCTGTACTTGTCGACCATCGATGGTAAAGTTTCGCTTCATCTCGTTGAGTATACGCTCTGCAATGTCATCTACCATTTGCTGCTCTTTAATATTTCTTAATATTACGGCAAATTCATCTCCACCTAACCTAGCAACGCTATCATTATCTCTCAATAAAGCAGAGATCCGCTGGGCAACTTGGATCAGCAGTTCATCCCCCGAGGCATGCCCCATGGTGTCATTGACAGGCTTAAAGTTGTCTAAATCAATCATAAAGACAGCAAAAATAGAATTATCGGCAATAGAGTGTCGTATGGCATTGTCTAAATTACGCTCAAATTGCATTCTGTTTGCTAGACTGGTTAAGGGGTCTCTTAGCGCCATTTCTTCCATTTCACTGCGTTGTAAATAATCAATTAAATCATCACGTAAAATATTTGCTGCTTCAAGATCGGCTGATTCCCAAGGTTCACTGTGCCCGCGTAATTCTTGTGACCACTTTTGAAAAGACGAGCGAGGGGTTAACGCTAATGTTGAACTGTCATCTGCCATTAAGCTATGCGGCTTACCTGCCCACTCAACATGTTCAATTTGCTCTGGTCGAAACAGCAAAATAAACTCATCTTTGCCGATGGGAATATACAATATACCGCTAGCAAATCTTAACAGTGATGCATTGTCACTCAGAGCTTCAGGTATTTGGCTGACAGCCATAATGTCATCTAAATCAAATTTTGCCAGCCAATTCTCTAAAGTACTCAAACTGACTGAGTCTGGCACTTTGCCACTGAAATGGTCTATGCCTTTAAAGCTATGCCAAGCACCTGTTGCTCTAAATATTTCACGAATATCACCGATATGTGAATTTAACGCGGTAACGCCTTTTTGTTGTACATTGAGTGCCGCACGCAAAGAAGAGATGCCGACTCTGAAGTCGTGTCTTTCTCGTTCGGCTTTGGCGATGATAATGTTATTCATATGTAGCGAAGCGGTACGAGCAAGCTCTTCACACGACTGTCTTATGCCGATAGAAAGCACTTTCGCTGACAGTTGATGACAAGCAATCATGCCCCATAACTTGCCATTACAAACCAATGAAATGCTAAAAGAAGCTTGTACACCCATATTAGAGAGATATTTTATATGCACCGGGTGTATTGCGCGCAGTTGTGAATAGCTTAAGTCAAGGTCAACGGTATCATTGGCAATTAAAATATCAGCAGTTTCTTCAGCGACGTTAGCAATTAAGCGTTGCCAATTCATGGTAAATAAGCGCCTAGCATTGGCAGGAATATCACCTTCTGGAAAGCGAAGTCCTAGATAGCCTTCTATGCCTTTCTTATTCACTTCTGCGATGACTTCTCCATGCCAACCGGGTAAAAATTTATAAAGCATGACTCGGTCAAAATCAATTAGGCCGGCAATCTCATTCATTAATGCCTTAGCGGAAGCTTCTTCTGTCCTTGCTGCAGCAAGGTTTTCAAGAAAAGCTACTTTTTGGCTGAAAGCTAATACATTATCTTTGCTCGACGCTGGTTCAATCTCAACCATACAGTAGTTTCCTAGGGTATGATTTGACACTTCGACATTAACACCATTAAGTTCGGTTGTGACAATCGCGCCGATATTTGTTTCTGAGCTGTTACTCGCAATAAACATAGAATCAATCAGATCTGGAGTTAATACGCTCGACCAAGGGGTGTTGAGCAGTTCTTCTGGACTTTTACCAATAAATTTTTTGATATTGTTGGAACAAGCTGATATTTGATGGCTGCGTTTGTCAATCGCGATCATTGCCCCATATGCTTGTAACTTTAAATTCTTATGAAGTTCTGCTGTTTTACAATTGCCAAATGGTCCGCTACTCACAATATATACCCTTTGATCATGATAATTATTTGATAAAGTACGCAAATGTGTACGTACTCTAGAGCTATTTAGTCTTGATCAACTGTAGCTAAAAGCGTTATGGATAGCAAAAAAGGGCAGTAACCAATGTTATTGTTAAACACGAAGTACTTAATAATGGTTGATGTCAGCTAATCACGTTGAAACTCTAAGCATAAGTGCAGGCACTATGGGGGTTAAATTCCTCCTAACGTCTTTAATGTGTATTTAAATCATAAACTGACCTAAGCTTTAACGTAGAACTCGCAAAGAGCATTAACTAGCTATGTCCGATTTTTATGGTCTTAATCTAAAAAATTTATTGGAAAAGGCTCATATTGGAGTCATTATTCATCGCTGGGATACATCCATTGTTTACGCCAACCCCACTGCTTTAGATTTCTTTGAGCTCAGTTTTGACGAAATTATTAGCAAAGATATCTTTGATCCTAGATGGAGCTTTTTGGATGATGCCGGTAAAAAACTGCTTGTTGCTGACTTTCCTGTTAATAAGGTAAAACGAACACAAAAGCCGGTAATAAACGAGATCTTAGGGGTTAGTGATAGCACGAACGGTGACGTGCGTTGGTTTATGATTAATGCCTACCCAGAAGGAAAGGCAGATAGTGATGAGCGCTCTATCGTTGTTACCTTTAATGATGTTTCCGATTTCAAGCAGCTGTATTTTTTCTCCGATATTGTTGAAAATACCCAAGATATTGTCATTGTTTGTGAAGCGAGCAATATTAAGTATCCAACAGGGCCGAAAATTGTCTACGTCAATACCGCTTTTGAAACACTGACAGGCTATAAAAAAAAGCAGGTTTTAGGGGAAACTCCGCGCATTTTACAAGGGGACTTGACCGATAAAGCCGCCATGGCTCGCATAAGTGTTGCCTTGACTAATCATCAAGCAATTACGGAAACATTATTAAATTATGATATTAATGGTCGGCCTTATTGGATTGAAATGAATATTATCCCACTGAAAAACAAGTATGGGGAAGTGACACATTTTGGCGCTATTGAGCGTGATGTTTCAGAGCGTAAATTTCATTTAGAACAATTGCAGTTCAGAAATCAAGAATTAAAAGCCTTAAAAAGTGAGCTTGAACAACTGGTGCAAGACCGAACAATAGAGCTACAGAAAGCCAAAGATACATTAGAAAAAATTGCCTTTCTTGACCCTTTAACTAATATTCCCAACCGACGTTTTTTTATTGAACAAGTGCATCGATTGATTAAGTCCTGCAATAGGAGGGGCTTGTCGATTGCCTTTGGTCTGCTTGATATCGATGATTTTAAGTTGATCAATGATAGCTATGGTCATGATGCTGGCGATTTAATTTTAAAAGCTTTAGCCGATTACATAAAACAGTTTTGCCGTGTTGATGAAGCTTACTGTCGTTATGGCGGTGAAGAGTTTGCCTTTGCGGTTGCTATTGAAAACGCGTCAGATCTTGAAAGTTTAACGGCACGAATTATTGCTGGTATTCAGCATATTAAAGTATCAAGTGACGGGCACGAACTATCGATCACTGCTAGTCTCGGGTTTAAGCTGTGTCAAACGAGCGAGAATATCGACTTTGATACCGAAATGAAACAAGCCGATAGGGCACTTTACCAGTCCAAACAAAATGGCAAAAATAGGGTGACGATTAAAAGTTAGTTACTTAATAGTTAAGTAAGTTGATTGGCGCAGCGGTTATAGTGCTTTCAGGTGAGTGATATCTGTTACATACTTTTGCCAAAGCTTCACTGTCAACCATGTTTAACTCATTTCTCGCTACGCCAATAAACTATAATTACTATTCTAATTGGGCTACGAAAGCGCTAGCCCGCGCATATTATGCCGCCTTTTCTCGGCTAATGGCTTTTTTGTTATCCGTTTTGTGCTCAATTGCTTCCTGCTTTTTACCTATGGTGATGGTTTTAGGTTTCATCGCTTCTGGTACTTCTTTAACTAGGCTAATGGTCAGTAAACCCTCGTTAAGATCAGCGCCGGTGACTTCAACGTGTTCTGCCAAATTAAATTTTTGTTCAAATGAGCGGTGAGCTATACCTTGATGCAGGTATTTACGCGCGTCTTCTTTGTTGGTTTTGCCTCGTATAGTCAACACACCTTTTTCAACGGTAATATCAAGCTCGTCATTTGAAAATCCAGCAACAGCTAAGGTAATACCATACTTATTATCGTCCATCACTTCTATGTTGTATGGTGGGTAAGTGGTGGCAGAGGAGTCGGTTGTTAAAGTTCGGTCCAACATCGATGCCAAGCTATCAAAACCAATGCTACTGCGATACAGCGGAGTTAGGTCAATTGAGTTCATCATAATATCCTCCAAATGAAGTTATCAAATTAAAATCAAAAGTTTTTGTGATATCGCTGTGAATATCTCACGGCTAGACAATTTACTAATTAGGGACAAAAAATCATCATTCAAAGGGGGGGGGGTATAATTTTTTAAAATAAAAAATATCGCTCTAATTATTTAATTTTATATAAAAATTACCGAGCTAAAAAAATTTAATTTTTCACTTGAACTCTTTTTTTTAGCCCATATGAAAAAATTAATTCGTTACATACTTTGTGTTTTTTGGGGATACCCTTGCAACTATGGAGGCTTTTACAATGTATCTTACGAACCTATCTTATATATTGATTAATTTCAAAGCGTTAGCTTATTCAAACTATACAACAATCATTTTTTCTAGACAGTAATTTCTGCGGAGATAACCATGCTAAACGTGCGTAATTTAACTCGTCGCTATGGCAGTTTTGTGGCTGTAGATGAGGTAAGTTTTACTATTAAAAAAGGTGAGATTATCGGTTTGCTCGGGCATAACGGTGCCGGTAAAACCACGATAATGAAGATGATCAGCGGTTACTTAGAAGCAGATCAAGGCGAGGTGTCACTTGATGGTATCACCTTAGAAAATAATGCCAAGTTATTGCAACTAAACCTTGGATATTTGCCTGAAAATTTACCGGTTTATCCGGAAATGACGGTAGCAGAGTATTTAGATTACGCCGCCGATCTCAAGGGGCTAAGCGGTGATAAAAAAATAGCTGAAATCAAACGGTCTATCGAAGCCACTGACCTTTCGGCAAAACTGTTAGCGCCTATTCACACCTTGTCACGCGGTTATAAACAAAGGGTTGGGGTTGCACAGGCGATATTAGGCCAGCCAAAGTTACTGATTTTAGATGAACCCACCAACGGTTTAGATCCAGAGCAAACTCAACATATGCGCAGCTTAATACGTGAGATAGCGCAGCACGCTACGGTAATACTCTCAACTCACATTATGCAGGAGGTTAATGCGCTATGTGATCGGGTGCTGATGCTCAAAGCCGGAAAATTAGTACTTGATGAAAAACTGGCAGCGTTAAAAGCAAGCCAGCAATTAATCGTTGAAACTAATTGTCAGCAGTTAGCACTTTTAGAAAAAATATCAGGGGTTAAGCAGGTCAATGTTGTTAGCGAAGGCAAATTGTCCGTGGAGATATCTAAACAAGCCTTTATGGCCACTATTGCCAGTGAAATTAGCCAAGCTATTATTAAAACGGACTATCAATTATTTGCTTTGTATGCTCAAAAACGCGACTTGGAAAGTATTTTTAATCAATTAAACCATGAGCAATTGCCAACAAAAGCCAGTCATGAGGAGGTGTCCGATGCAGCCTAATCAATCGGCAAAATTTAATATATTTCGCGTGGCACAGAAAGAAGTCGCGCTATTTTTTTCTTCTCCGGTGGCATATTTGTTTATCGGCGCTTTTATTGCGATTACGTTATTCATTTTCTTTTGGGGAGAGGCGTTTTTTTCTCGTAACATTGCCGATGTCAGGCCAATGTTTGAATGGATGCCACTACTGCTGATTTTTTTGTGTTCGACTCTCACCATGCGCTTATGGAGTGAAGAGCGACGCAGCGGCACGATAGAATACGTGCATACCCTTGCCGTGCCTTTATGGCACTTTGTTATTGGTAAGTTTTTAGCGTGTTTAGCCTTGCTCACGGTTGCTTTGCTGATCACCTTACCATTGCCAATCACGGTTAATATACTCGGCGAATTAGACTGGGGGCCAGTAGTTTCAGGCTACCTTGCGGTATTGTTATTAGGCAGTGCTTATATCGCCATTGGGCTTGCTGTTTCTGCTCGAAGCGATAATCAAATTGTCAGTTTAATGAGCGCAATCGCCATTGGTGGTTTATTTTATTTCATCGGTACTCCGGCAATCACCGACTTTTTCTCCCATCAACAAGCTGATTTTCTAAGACAACTGGGGACAGGAGCTCGATTTGAAGACATTACCCGAGGCGTGATTGATGTCCGCGATCTTTACTACTATATCTCGTTAACGTTAGTGTTTTTAGCGCTTAATACTTACTTTTTAGAGCAAGAACGCTGGGTTAACAGTGGCAAAAAGGCACATCACAAACATTGGCAGGCAATCACCGCACTGCTTGTTGCGAATGTACTTGCCGCTAATTTATGGTTGGGGCAATTACCGAAACTGCGCATAGATACCACGGCAGGTAAACAATATTCTATTTCAGAGGCAACAGAGCTTTATCTTGCGCAACTACAAGAGCCCTTATTAATTCGAGGTTATTTTAGTGAAAAAACGCATCCGCTTTTAGCGCCACTGGTGCCGCAGGTAAAAGACTTGTTAGAAGAGTATGGCGTTATTGGTGATGGCAAAGTTAGGGTTGAATTTATTGACCCGCAGCAACACCCTGAACTTGAAGAAGAAGCGAATACTAAATTTGGCATTAAGCCGATGCCATTTCAAGTAGCGGACCGTTATCAGGCCGCTATTGTTAGCTCTTATTTTAATATTTTGGTGCAATATGGTGACGAGCATCAAGTATTAGGGTTTAGGGATTTAATTGAAGTAAACGCTAGAGCCGAATCGGATGTTGATGTACTGCTAAGAAATCCAGAACATGACGTTACCCGAGCCATTAAAACAGTTTTACAAAACTACCAAAGCGCGGGCAATTTATTTGCCACAGTCAAACAGCCACTCAATTTTACCGGCTATATTTCTGCTGACAATAAATTACCCGAGCAACTGGTGGCATTTAAACAATCGGTTCAACAGCATCTGAAAGAAATCAGTGCAGAGTCAGCAGGAAAACTCTCGATTAACTTTATTGAGCCAGAAGCTAATGGTGGACAAGTCGCCCAACAAATTGCCCAAGACTATGGTTTTCAAGCCATGGCGACAAGTTTGTTTTCCAACCAAGCATTTTATTTCTATTTAACGCTTTCAGGTGACGAACAAATTGTGCAAATACCCTTGGACGATTTTAGTGCGAGCAGTTTTGAGCGCAATTTTGACGCCGCCATCAAGCGCTTTGCGTCAGGTTTTACAAAAAATATTGCCTTAGTGCTACCTCAAGCAGCAAGCTATGGTAACTACTCCATGCCAGGGGCAAGCTTTAGGCAATTAGAGCTAATGTTGGGCGCTGAGCTTAATGTTATTAAAGAAGATATAACGGACGGTACGGTTTCTGGTGAAGCGGATATTTTAATGTTGGTGTCACCCAAGTCATTGACTGAGCAGCAACTGTTCGCGGTAGACCAATTTTTGATGAAAGGCGGCACGGTGATCGCAGCCACATCGCCCTATCAAGTGAGCTTAAGCAATAAAAATTTAGCTATGTCACCGATAGATAGTGGCCTCAATGATTGGTTAACTCACCACGGCTTGAGCATTGAGCACAGTCTCGTGATGGATCAAAGCAATGCGGCTTTCCCGATGCCAGTGATGCGTAATGTGGGTGGTTTGCAATTACAAGAAATGCGCATGCTCGATTACCCATACTTTGTTGATGTGCGCTCAGGATTGAACAAAGATAACTTGATCACCGCTGATCTACCGCAATTGACCATGGCGTGGTCATCGCCGATTAATCTTGATGAAACTAAAACTGATATCGCGTTTACGCCTCTGCTAAAAAGCTCAGAGAATGCTTGGACATCACCATCGCTTGATGTCATGCCGAAGGTAAATAAGCTAGGTGAAACAAGTTACTTATCTGAAGGTGACACTGGTGAGCGCTTATTGGGGGTAATCGCACAAGGTAAATTTAGCTCTTACTTTAGCGATAAAGATTCTCCATTGTTAGCACAAGTAAATGATGACGCTGATAAAGCTACAACAGAGCAGAGCAATTCTGACGCTGAAGAAACGACAAAACTTGAGGTGAGTAGTGTTATCAAGCATGCACCCGATAGCGCGAGAATTATCCTGTTTAGCTCGAATGACTTCCTGCAAGATAATGTTATTCAATTAACCGGAGGTATTTCGCAAGGGGATTATTTAAATACCTTGCAGTTAATAGTGAATGCGGTTGATTGGTCATTAGAAGACCGAGCGTTGATGAGTATCCGCTCGCGTGGCAACTTTAATCGCACTTTGCCACCGTTAGAGCATAATCAGCAGTTGTTTTGGGAATACAGTAACTACGCCTTAGCATTTATGTTACTGGTTACTGTTGCTGTTTGGCAGCGTCAACGCCGTAAACGTAAGCAGCGTCATTATTTAACTTGGTTGGCACAGTAGGAGGAGCTGACATGAACAAATATCTAACGATGTTAACCGCCTTATTTTTCTTACAGCTCAGCATTGCTGGGCTGCTGATGGCTGACGGTGGTTATGATGAAAGTGAGGTGACGGCGCAAAAGTTAATCAGTATTGACCCTGACACACTTAATGAAATTAAGATCACTGCGCCATCGTCAGAAATTGTTTTAACGAAAGTAGCACAAAGCTGGCAGCTTAAGGAGTATCCTGATCTGCCGGTAGTGCAAGATAAGATTCGCGCATTAACGAATAAGTTAGCAAGCATTAATGTCTCTTGGCCGGTTACCTCAACACAAAATAGCCATCAGCGCTTTAAAGTGACAGATAACCATTTTGAGAAACAGCTGAGTTTAAAAAATACAGCTGGCGTAACACAAACCTTGCTGCTGGGTGACTCACCGAGTTACAAAAGTATTTATGCTCGAAACGCCGATAATAACGAGGTATATAGCATTGAATTTAACGCCTATCAGCTTAATACTCAGTTCAATGACTGGTTAGATAAGTCGTTGTTATCGATAAATGAGGTAGTAAATATTAGCCACACTGAAGTGAGTCTACAAAAAGCGAATGATAGTTGGCAGCTAACAACGCCGGCAACACTGCCTGAGGCGCATTC
>JBFJQB010000037.1:0-20999 GCA_041616855.1 Cognaticolwellia sp.
GTTTGTCGTGAATTAGAAGGGCAGTTACAGTGGCCTAACGCGGCTTTAACCGCATTTGAGGAAAAAGTTATGCTTGGCGGCTTGTCAGCAAAATTGACTTGCGATAAAGGTGAGCTTATTGCAGAGATCGACCCCAACAATAACTTAGGCTTAAGTTATCGTGCGCAATTAAAGCAAGGGGGGCGTTTTTCGGGCAGTGGTTATCTAACGCCGGGCGCTAAGTTTCCTGAACAGTTAAGAGCAACCTTAAGCTTTTTAGGCAAAGCGGATAAAAAAGGCCGCTATCGGTTAAAAATGTAACCTTTACTCCATTATGAAAAGCTTATTCTCTCGATTGAGCTTACTCACTTTATTTAGTTAGGCATTGAGTAAGCTTAATATCCTGCAATAAATCACCATAATTACTAATGGATGGATAGCTATCGATCACTTGACTTTGTTGTTGGCTATCGGGATTTTCTACCGCTAATAAATGCTCAAAACCATATTGTTTGGCAGAATCAAGTATCACGATACTGTCATCAACAAACAATGTGTTTTCTAAGGCAAATCCGTGTTTTTCTTGTAGCCGTTGCCAAAGTAGTTGCGACTCTTTTGTCACGCCAAATTCATGTGTTGAGTAGAGCGTATCAAAGTATTTATCTAATTGTGTGCGTTCTATTTTCAGCGATAAACTATCCGGGTGGGCATTGGTGACCAATACTACGTCACGTCCTGAAGACTTTAACGCCGTGAGAAAGTCATGCGCATCACTGCGCAGTTGGATCAGATGTTGTACTTCACGCTTTAAGTCGGTGATCGACAGCTGGGTCTGTTCGGCCCAATAATCTAAACAATACCAATCAATTGTTCCTGCAACTTTGTGATAGTGAGCTAGTAAAGAGGCCTTGGCATCTTCGACACTCACATTGTGCAGTTGGCTGTAGCGCATTGGCAAATGGTGCAACCAAAAATGATTGTCAAAATGGAGATCAAGAATGGTACCGTCCATATCCAGTAAAACAGTTGAGATTTTTGACCAATCAAGCATAGATTTTTCCCTAGAAACACGTTTATTATAGGATTATACCCAACGGGCTTAGCTATGTATTCACCGTTATCATGCTATGGTTAAATTTTAGCTTCTTCTGCGATACATTGAGCAATTAAGTTGTTGCAATAAAGGGCGTTATGACAACAAAAAAAGTACTTCCGCAAATTACAGCACGCAAGCAAGTCGCTAAAAGTCGTTTATTTGCTATTGAACAAGTCGACCTCACGTTTAGCAATGGCGAAAAGCGCGAATATGAACGTATGTTTGGGAAAGGCAGAGGGGCAGTGATGATTGTGCCCATGTTAGATCAACATACCATGCTATTGGTAAGAGAATACTGTGGTGGCACTCACACCTATGAACTTGGTTTTCCCAAGGGCTTAATTGACGCAGGTGAAAGTGCTGCTGAGGCTGCTAATAGAGAGCTTAAAGAAGAAGTTGGCTATGGTACTGAAAAGCTGAGCTTAATTCACAGCGTTGCTATGGCTCCGGCATTTTTTGACGCTAAAATGACCATTTTTCTCGCTGAAAATCTCTACCACGAAAAATTGCTTGGTGATGAGCCAGAGCCGTTAGAGTTAGTACCTTGGCCGCTATCGGACTATCAACAACTATTGCAAGAGCCGGATTTTAATGAAGCGCGCAGTATTGCCGCTTTGTTATTAGTGAAAGATCACTTGGGAGATACTTTATGAGCTCGGAAAAGTTATTGTCAGTGGCATTAGAAAGTGCAAAAAAAGCTGGGCAAGAAGTGGCTCGTTATTATAAGCAAGGCGACTATACCGCGGAAGTGAAGGAAGATAATAGTCCAGTTACCAGTGCCGACATGGCCGCGAATGACATTTTAATGGATGTGTTGAAAACCCTAACGCCTGATATTCCGATTATTTCTGAAGAGGTTGGAGCTGTGGCATTGGCCCAGCGCAGTAAATGGTCACGCTATTGGTTACTCGACCCGATTGACGGTACGGGTGAGTTTATTGCCGGTAGTGGTGATTTTGCGGTTAATGTTGCCTTAGTGGAAAATGGCTGGCCAACGATTGGTGTTATTCACGCACCTGATCATCATTTAACCTACTATGGCCAAAATAACTTAGGTGCATTTAAAGAAAACAATATTGCTAGCCATAAAATACAAGTGGCGCAATATGACGGTCAACGTCGCATTAAAGTGGCGATAAGTCGTCGCCAAGACATTAACTTAATGGGGCAATACTTAAATGCTGATTTCGACTTCGATCACATTGCCTTAGGCAGTTGCTCATTAAAAAATTGTTTAATAGCTGAAGGTGGCGCGGATTGTTATTTACGCGTTGGCCCCACGGGGGAGTGGGATACTGGCGCGAGTCATTGTATAATTGAACAAGCGGGCGGTAGCATTATTGATAGCGAATTCAAACCATTAACTTACAATGAGCGTGAAACGCTAATGCAACCTGATTTTATATCGTTAGGCAATCATCAGATTCCATGGCGAGAGATCATTAAACCGCATAGAGCGACACGAAAAAATATCACCTTGTAATATATTGCTAACAAACCTACACGGCTCATTCGACTTTCGTGTTATCGGCTATAATAGTTCGGGTGAGAGCCTGACTTAAACGACGGAGTGCATAATGCGTCACACAGCTTTAATTTTAATCACCCTTTTGGTTACCGCTTTAATCAGCTTGCCGACATTTGCAGCTTGGCAGCTTGATGTTAAAAACTCACAGTTAAATTTTATATCGGTTAAAAAAGGCGCTATTGCTGAACATCATTATTTTTCGACTATGAAGGGCGATATTAATGAGCAAGCACAGCTTAATATTAGTGTTGATCTTGCGAGTGTGAACACCAATATCGCTATTCGCGATGAACGCATGAAAACATTTTTATTTGAAACAGATAAATATAGCTCAACACAGTTTGAAGCCCAGCTTGATAAATCGTTACTTAAGGATTTATTGGTTGGCGAGCAGCAGGTGGCTAATGTCAGCGGTACTCTCGACTTTCATGGTGTAAAACAAGCGTTAACAATCGAAGTGAGTGTCGTTAAGCTAACAGCGGATAAAATATTGGTGAATACCCACAGGCCATTTTTTATTAAGGCAGATGCCTTTGGCTTAGTCGCAGGAATCAATAAATTAAAGTCTTTAGCCTCATTACCGAGTATCAACTATGTGGTGCCCGTGACTTTTTCGGTAATATTTACTCGCTAATATTTATGCAATAATAAAGCGCTTCATCTTGATATCAAGGCACTGTTTAGTGCCTTTTTTATGGCGCTTCTTCGCTGTCTTCGACAAATTGATCTGCGGGGAGAATATTCACAGTTTCATGCAGTTCAGAATAAACCAACAGGGCTGAACCTTGTTGTAATTGCTGATGCACTTGGGCAATTTTATCGCTAAGCGATACGTCTTCACTGCCATATTCAGTACCTTCTCTGAGGACAAAGTTCTCGATAATAGCAGTTAAGGTGTCGCTCGATAGTTCTGTTAATGGGATGATCATAAATATCTCGCAAAAAACTCAGGTATACGATGCTCAAGCCAAAATTTTGGCTTAAAAGGATTTTTGCCACTAATAAAGCCGACGTGGCCACCACGAGCACTGACTTCAAAGGTTATTTGTTTAGGTAGCGTAGTAATGGCGGTGGTATTTTTATGACATAAAAAAGGATCATCGCTAGCATGAATGATCAAACATGGCGTGGTTATCTGTTTAAGCACTTCACGGCCACTCGCTTGTTGATAATAGTGATTTGCATCACGAAAGCCATTGACGGGAGCCGTGATCATTTGATCAAAGTCTCGAATCGAACGAATACTATCTAAATGGTTAATATCGACATTGTTCAATAACTTCGCATTTATCTTTTCGAGGGTACTGGCTTTGAGCATATCAACAAGATATTTTTGATATACGCGCGAAAAGCCTCGGTTAATTCTGTCGCAACAACTGGATAGGTCAAGCGGGGCACAAATCACACAGGCGGCTTGATAGATATTTTGTTGTTGCCCAGCCAAGTATTTGGTTAAGACATTGCCACCCAATGAAAAGCCGACAATGGCTTTTTTCGCTTTAGGGTAACTGCTTGCAAGATATTGACTAAAATACTCTACATCACAAGTTTGACCGCTATGATAAGATTTTGCCATGCGATTGGGCCGGCCACTACAACCTCGAAAGTGCATTAACACGCCTACCCAACCTTGGGCTTTAATTGCCGATAACATCCCTTTGGCATAATGGCTGTTTTTTGAGCCTTCAAGACCATGTAATACCGCGACAATGGGACGCGAACTGCTTGCATCAACCTGCTCTGTCCAGGCTAAATCGACGAAATCGCCGTCAGGCAATTCTAAAGTTTCAGTGCTGGTGTAAATGGCGTGATGGCGGCGAAAAAACTTTGCGGCAATGGTTTGACAATGGGCATTTTTAAGCCACCAAGCTGGGCTGAAAGAACTTTCGGTAAACATAGCGTGATAATAGCGATTAGGACAAAAAGGTTATTGTACGTTAAAAGCGCGTTCATGCCCACCGCTACAGTGATAGTGCAATATTGCGATTATGATATCGCTAATATATGACGCTAATATATAGTGATAAAAATTAATTAACCGTAGCACTATATCGTTAACACAACAGATTAAGTAAGTGTAAAGTTCGACTAGTTGATGACGATAAGGGCGAAAGTATAAACCCGTAAATGTGACTTACGGGTTTATGTGTTTTTACGGGCAGGGCTGGAGATTTAAGAAAGCTTTCTGAATCTTAGCTCTCTTTGGTCGATGATTTTACGGTAAATAGCATCAGCTTTTTCCCGGGCAGTTTTAATTTGATCGACGGATAGCTTATGCTCATCCATATCACGACTTTTTTCTGCCATACGGTAGCCATTTTTAGCAGCAATAATATTCCAGATGTAGGACATTTCTGTACTTTTAGCTACGCCTTTGCCTTCGAAATACATTAAGGCAAGGTTGAATTGCGCCAGTGCATAGTTTTGATCGGCTGCTTTTTGATACCAACGTGATGCTTGTAAGTAATTACGTTCAACGCCGTCACCATTATAAAGCATGACACCTAAATTAAATTGTGCACGCGGTAAGCCTTTATTTGCGGCTTTTTCCATTAAGGCATAAGCAGTTTTTAAATCTTGCTTGGTGACTATACCTTCACCATATAGCAAGGAAAGCTCGTATAAGGCTTCAGAGTAATTCTGTGATGCGGCCAAATTAAATAATTCTAACGCCTTTTGTTCGTCTTTAATGACCCCATAACCGTTTAAATAAATTAAACCCATTTGGTGCTGTGCGGGGGCGTATCCCTCTTCGACTAAAGGTTGAAATTCTGCAATAGCGGCTTTAAACTCACCACGGTTTAGTTCGTATATTCCTAAATCTAAATCGGCACTGTATGCGGAGCTCTGCGCCAATAAAGTGATACTGAGTGCGAGTAAGGTTAATTTTTTTAGCATAATGTCCTATACCTCTATTTGTGTTGTCTAACAATTAAAGCGTTTACCTAATTTAGTTTAAGTGTAGCAACAAATTTATAATGCTTGTGACATTATCTCTTCAATTTGTTCTTCAAGGTCAAGCCATTGCATTTCATGCTCGGCCAAATCTTGGGTAAGCTTGGCTTGGCGTTTTAGTAATTCTGTCAGTTGAGCTTTATGCTCTGCTTGATAAATTTCGCTATCAGCAAGTTGCGATTCCACCTCGGTTAACTCATCTTGGGCTTTTTGTACTAACTTTTCAAATTTATCTGCTTGTTTGCGCAGTGGTGAGGCTTTTTTACGTAATTCAGCTTGCTCTTTTCGTAGCTGCTTTTTATCTACTTGTGGTTCACTGACCGTTTTATTGGCTTTTACCGTTTGCTTTTTATCGTCATTTAACCATTGTTGATAGTCATCAATGTCGCCATCAAAGTCCGTTACTCGTCCGTTAGCGACGAGGTAAAACTCATCGACACATGATTCTAATAAATATCGGTCATGGGCAATAAGTATGATCGCACCCTCAAAGTCTTGTAGGGCTAATACCAGCGCTTGGCGCATCTCTAAGTCAAGATGGTTAGTGGGTTCATCAAGCAGTAACAGTTGTGGTTTCTCTAACACGATTAGCGCTAAAACCAAGCGAGCCTTTTCTCCGCCCGACATAGTCGCGACTCGATCTAAGGCTTGGTCACCACTAAAGCCAAAGCGACCCAAAAATGTCCGTGCTTGTAATTCGGTTATTTCAGGTTTTGCCCGAGTAATATGCTCTATGGCACTACTAGGTAAGTGCAATTGTTCAAGTTGGTGCTGTGAAAAGTAACCTACTGTTAAGTCTTGCGCGCAATAGCGCTCGCCTTTAAGTAAACCTAAATCACCGGCAAGTGATTTTATCAGGGTGGATTTACCCGCGCCGTTACGGCCAAGTAAGCCGATGCGACTGCCCGGCACTAAGGTCATGCCCACGTCGTCTAAAATTATCGCTTGTTCACTGTAGCCACATTTACTATCCGTAAGGGCTAATAAAGGATAAGGCAAGGTATCGGGTTGCTCGAAGCTGAAAGTAAATTGGCTATCAACGTGAGCAGGTGCTAAATCAGGTAATTTTTGCAAGCGCTTTAAACGGCTTTGTGCTTGTTTTGCTTTACTCGCTTTGGCGCGAAAGCGGTCAACAAACGAGGTTAAGTGCGCCACTTCTTTTTGTTGTTTCTGATATTGTGCGTCTTGCTGAGCTAAATGCTCGGCGCGTTGACGTTCAAAAGCACTGTAATTACCGGAATATAGCTTAGCCGTTTGATGTTCAATATGCAGAATTTGGCCAATAACGTCATCAAGAAAGTCACGATCATGGGAGATTAGCACTAAAGTGCCGGTAAAACGCTTTAGCCAGCGCTGTAGCCAGATAACCGCATCTAAATCTAAATGGTTTGTGGGTTCATCGAGCAATAATAAATCAGCACGGCTGATCAAGGCTTGGGCTAAGTTTAAACGCATGCGCCAACCACCGGAAAATGATTTAACCGGGTTTGACAGCTGTTCTTGCATAAAACCTAAACCGTGTAAAAGCTCGCCAGCTCGAGCTGGTAAACTATAACCGTGAATCGAATCGATTTGATTGATAATGGTGGCTTCAAGGGTGCCGTTGTCGTCTGCACGCGCTTGTTCTAATTTAGCTTCTAACTGGCGATACTCAACATCACCATCAATAACATAGTCTAAGGCTGACTGTTCGAGTGCTGGAGTTTCTTGCTTAACGGTAGCAATTTTCCAACTTGCTGGCATTAGCAGGTTGCCCATATCTGCGGGCAGCGCGCCCAATAAGCTGGCGAATAAAGAAGATTTTCCACAGCCATTAGCACCAACAAGCCCCACTTTATGGTTGGGATGTATGGTAAAGCTTGATGATTTTATGAGGGTTTTTGCGCCTCGGGCTAAACTTAAATCTGTGGCTGTGATCATTTATGGTTACTCATTTTAATGCAAGGCGCTATTGTCGCTTTTCCTTAGGGGGTTGTTCAAGGTAAAATAGATGCACCGGGCAGATATCTTGCTAAAACCATTTAAAAACTAATGCAAATTAATTAAAACTGAGTATATACGTGAAAAAAAGATTTATAGCTGGCGCAACGTGTCCAAAATGTCAGGCAATGGATACTATGGCACTGACCAAAGAAAACGGGGTTGAAACGGTAACCTGTGTCAGTTGTGGTGAGCAAATGTCACAACCCGCAGAGCACGTAGTACAAGAAGTAAGGCCAAATGAGCAAGTGATTGGTATTTTTAAACAAGATTAACTGACAGTAAACTACGGGGATAAATACAGTATTAATCATTACCGCTAAAGATGATTATCTCCATGCTTTACTTGATGGCTCAAAAAGCTTTATCTGATTGCTCACAAATTTTATAGCTGGGCGAGGTTTCAATAAACTAAAGTTAAAGGTCTAGCTAAAGTCCATTAGAAAATAAATTCTAATGGAAAAAAATTAACGAAATTATATTGTTGATTAGCTTTAGCTGTTTACTGCGCAGTTATTTATTTCACGACTAAACAATAATGCTTATGAGCGTTTTAATTCTTCCAACAAATCATGAATTTCCGCTTTTAATTCTTTGTCCGAAATCTTATTGCAGCTGATTTTTGCTTTTTCTAAAGACTCAATAGCGCCAGTTTTATCACCTAATTCGACTTTTTGCACCGCGATAGAAAAACTAATCGATGAACGGAAATCTTTGTCATTAATGGCTTCAGCTTTGAGCAATGCTTTTTCATAAATAGTGATAGCTTCAGCTAAGTCATCAGTAAAGTCAGCAAGCGTTTCCCATTGTACTGGATGGTCTTTATCAGTACTTTCGTTGTCTTGACACAGTTGTTTCAATGCAAGGTAATGTTTATCAAACAGGTTTTGATTTTGCGCTTGGGCTGCCGCCATTAAATGATCGGTGAGGAAAAGTACTTGCTTGTATATTTTGGTGTTCATAGCGTAACCTTGTTCAATTAGAGATAAATGAAGATTCGTGCTTATTCTCGCAGTGCGCCGAGTTGATTTGGCAATCAGCGCTGATTTAATAGTGCGGTGGTGGGGGCTCTATTTCGTCTTTGCCTTGTTGATCAGGCGTATTTTCTTTAATTCTATTCGCGAGTAAGGCGACTTGTTGTTTCAGTTCTGCGATTTGGCTTTGATGTATCGATAACTCATGGTTGAGTTGCTCAATAACATCATCTTGAAATGCATTACGGGTTTCAAGCGTTTCAATAGCTTGGGTTAATTCATTGGTTGATTTCACTGTTTATTTACCTGCCATAGTTCGGCGTATCCAGAAGAGCTTTCGGTGATTACTTGGTTATTATCCCTAAAAGCAACACTATAAACAACAGCACCAGCAGGTCTAATATCTTGTCGCGGCATAACGCGCCAACTTGTCAGGCGTTCGCCCGTGGCAATCGCCCAAACACTGACCTTACGTGATGGAGCGCCAGTGAGTAATTTTGTACCATCAGGAGAAAACTGCACGGCACTGAAAACCTCTTGGCGATTAAAGTATTTTAGGTTGGAAATTAACTTACCGGTTTTTAAGTCCCAAATATTGGCGGCTTTTTTGCTATCTGCGGTAAAGGCATACCGACCTTTGGCATCAAGTGCCACCATAGTGACTCGACTAGGGTGGTTAAAACGATAAATAACTTGTCCAGAAACGGTATCCCAAACGTAGGCAACAAAATCGTTGGAGCCTGAGATAGCAATGCGGCCATTAGGCAACATATCGACTGAATTAATCTTTTCTTGGTGACCTAAAAACTCTAAGCGCCGACCATTGTATGGGGTAATGTGCACGACTTTGCCGTTACCTTGGCCTACAAGTAAGTAGTCACCATTATTTGATACCGCAACGTCGCGAATTGTTGATTCGGTTATCGACCAAAAGCCTTCGGATTGACCATTTTCAATGTTCCATAATGAAAAGTCATGGCGATTAGCGGTGATTACGTGGCTGTTGTTATCAGCAATATCTGCCACCAAAACTAAATTATCCGCACTATTTTGCTGCTGCGACCAGTTATATTTTAAGGCATTCTTTTCTAAATCCCATAAACTGATGCCGTGGTGAATTGAGGAAACAACACTGAATTTAGCATCATTAGAAATATTAGCCGCGTAGGAACCCTCTACAGCATGCTGCCACCTTTGCTCAGGTGCTTGGCCTACAGGTTGGCAAGCACTTAGTAATAGCAATAAAAACAACAGCTTGGCTTTAGTGGGAATTAAGTTACAGTTCAGCAAAATATTAATACTTTTTTCTTAGGGCATTTATCGTTAGTATAAGCCGCATTGTTTAACAATTCACACATATTTAAATGACTTAGCGCGAATTTCCGGCTGAGTAGTAAAACGGAGATGTAAATGAAATTTTTTAAACCGACGGTAGTCGCTATTGCTTTATTATCAGTAATGGGTTGTCAAGAGTCTGCTAAACAAGAAGAAAAAGCGGTTGCGCTTGAAACAGAAATACAAAAACAAGCCTACGGTTTAGGCGCTTCAATTGGTATGTACATGGAGCGTAATCTAGAAGAGCACGATAAAATGGGCTTAGCATTAGATAAGTCACTTATTATCCGTGGCTTTACCGATAGCATGGCGGGTAAATCGCAAATAGAAAAAGAAGACATTCAAGCATTGCTAATGAACTTAGACCAAGAGATGAAAGCAAAACAAGCTGAGCAAGCTGCGGCGAGCGCGGAAGCCAGTTTAGCGGAAGGGCAAAAGTTTTTAGATGAAAATGCTAAGCAAGACGGCGTACAAGTTACAGAATCAGGTATTCAATACCAAGTATTAACCGCTGCCGAGGGCGATAAGCCAGCTGCTACAGATACTGTAAAGGTGCACTACAAAGGTACATTCCTTAACGGTGAAACGTTCGATAGTTCATACGACCGTGGTCAACCTGCAGTATTTCCTTTAAACCGTGTTATTTCAGGTTGGACTGAAGGTGTTCAGTTAATGTCGGTAGGTTCTAAGTATAAATTTACTATTCCTTCTGATTTAGCCTACGGCCCAAATGGTAACCCACCCCGTATTCCGGGCAACTCAGTACTGCAGTTTGAAATTGAATTATTAGAAATTCAAAAACCAGCAGCTGCGGCACAAGTTGGCGATAAGTAAAAATTACTTATTGTTGAATAACAAAAACCAACCATTGCGGTTGGTTTTTTGTTTTTTAAGTACTGACTTTAATTCCCGGTGCGTAGTTAAACTAGGTGCTGTGCTCAACGTATTCTGCAATAGCTAAACTTGAGGTTAAGCCGGGGGAGTCAATACCAAATAAATTAATCAGCCCAGCTATACCATGAACTTTATTGTCCTGAATCATAAAGTCTTTAAAGCCTTCGTTAGCAGCTTGTAGTTTTGGCCGAATACCCGCGTAATCAGGCTGTAACTTATTAGCATCAAGGCTTGGAAAATACCTCGCGATTGCATCGACAAACTTATTTTTAAGTTCGGGATCGATACGATAGTCAATACTATCGACATATTCGGTATCAGGGCCAAACTTTAATTGTCCGGCGATATTTAACGAAGCATGAATGCCTAAGCCATTAGCAGAAGGTATAGGGTAAATCAGCTGCTGAAAGGGACTTTTTCCCTGATAACTAAAATAGTGGCCACGACAGTAATAAATAGTTGGGATATGCTGTGCAGGCATGCTCTCAATTGCCTTTGCTACCTTGCTTGCGTGTAAACCTGCACAGTTAAGCAGTAACGAACACTGCAGGTTGATATCCTCTCCTTGGCTATTAAGTCTTACCGAAAATCCTCGCGAATTTTGGCTTGCTGAAATAAACATGGTTTGGCCAACAAATGTTGCACCACTCATTTCAGTCTCTGCCAGTAAGCTTTGCATATAGCTATGTACGTCAATAATGCCTGTTGATGGCGAAAGTAAAGCGGATGATGCCCGTAATGCTGGCGTAGAGCGCTCTAATTGCGCTTTACTTTGCCAAACTAAATCATCAACACCATTGCGCTGAGCTTGCGTTATAATTTTTGCTAAATAGGCTTCCTCTGTCGCACCATTGGCAACAAGTAGTTTGCCCATTTTTTTATGGGGTATGTGCCGTTGCTGGCAATATTGATAAAGTTGTTGCTTTCCTTTAACGCACAGTTTGGCTTTTAAGCTATTTTCAGGGTAATCAAGCCCTGCGTGGATCACTTCACTATTGCGACTACTGGTTTCTTCACCAAAGCTGGCATTTTTGTCGACGAGCAAAACCTGCTGATATTTTTTACTGAGTTTTGCCGCAATCGCTAAACCCACAGCACCAGCGCCAACAATAATCACATCAACACGATCCATAAAGCCGGCCTTATCTTCAAATGCATATGATTAAATTGTGGCTGCTAAGTTGCCGTTCAGCAAGACCGGCATGCGAAATAGTAATAAAGTCAGCCATTGTTACACGTTGTTGATTGGCATGCGCTCAGGTATGCAGGCAGTGAGGCGGTTAAAGAGTGACCCCCTAAAGAGCTACCAAACTAAAGCCAAATTGTTTTTTATTTCAGGCAATAAAAAAGCCTTACGTGAGTAAGGCTTGAAATGCTCGCTTTATGGTCTAGTTAAACTAGCTTCTTTTTATTTATTTCTTTCTTTATTTTTATTATTGTTTTTCTTTAGCGCGGGACAATTTATAGCAAAGCCTTTTTCACTGTGCAACAACTTTAATAGAGCATATATTCCACGAAAAAATTCGTACAAACAAGGTTAGTGGTGGCGGCTTGATAGCTAGGCCTGCAGTGGAAAATTAAAAAAATTCACTTTTGACTGGCTTGTTTTATGATAAAAATGTTAATCGTCTGTAAAAAGTCCTTATCTATCAAGTTGTAAAGAAGTGATTAGTTAATTTAAAAATAAAACGGCAAAACCCAACTTGATACTTTCCTGGTCTAATGCCCCAAATTCCTGGCTAAATATTAGTCACTTTTCGAGAGGTTTATAAAAATATAATTTTGAAAAAAAATTAAATTATTTTTTATCCCTGTTGATTAATATAATAAAACTGCTGCTTTTTTGAGCTGGTTGTTTTGTCGCTATGCGATGAGGGGCGGACACTTTATAGGCAAATTAACTGTATAGTATTTCGATCTGTGAACTGGATTTAAGCATTTTTATTAAAAAACTGTGTAATCAATACTATCTGTAGGTGTTGATTTGATTTCGGACATAGATCAATAAAATTTGAAGTGCTAGAATGCGCGCATATTATAGCGGAGAAGAACTTTCATGACTGAATTAAAAAACGATACGTATTTGCGCGCGCTATTGCGTCAACCTGTTGATTACACCCCTGTTTGGATGATGCGCCAAGCCGGTCGTTATTTACCTGAGTATCGTGAAGTTCGCAAAGGTGCAGGCGACTTTATGTCGGTGTGCCGTGATGCTGATTTAGCGTGTGAAGTAACCATTCAGCCATTACGCCGCTTTCCGCTTGATGCGGCAATTTTATTTAGCGATATTTTAACTATTCCAGACGCTATGGGGCTAGGGCTTTATTTCGAAACTGGCGAAGGACCCAAGTTTGAACGTCCGATCACGTGTAAAGCCGATGTTGATAAAATTGGTATTCCAGATCCTGAAGTTGAATTGCAATATGTGATGAATGCGGTTCGCACGATTAAGAAAACTTTAAATGGTGATGTACCGTTAATTGGTTTTTCTGGCAGCCCATGGACACTGGCCACCTATATGATTGAAGGTGGTAGTTCAAAAGCCTTCACTAAGATCAAAAAAATGATGTTCGCAGAGCCGAAAACCTTACACTTATTACTAGATAAGTTAGCAGATTCTGTCATTTCATATTTAAATGCCCAAATTGCTGCTGGCGCTCAATCAGTGATGGTATTTGATACTTGGGGCGGTGTGTTGTCACCTCGAGATTATAAAGAATTCTCATTACAATATATGGCAAAAATTGTCGATGGTTTGACCCGTCATAATGACGGCCGGCAAGTACCAGTAACATTATTTACTAAAAATGGCGGTATGTGGTTAGAAGATATCGCTGCAACAGGTTGTGACGCAGTTGGCCTTGATTGGACAATTGACATTGAAAACGCAAAAGCGCGTGTAGGTGATAAAGTTGCGCTACAAGGCAATATGGACCCATCAATGTTATATGCGCCATTGCCGCGAATTGAACAAGAAGTTTCGAAAATACTAACGGGTTTTGGTGAAGGTGGCACAGGGCATGTGTTTAACTTAGGTCATGGTATACACCCAGATGTAAACCCAGATCATGCGGGGCACTTTATTGAGTCTGTGCATCGTTTAAGTAAGCCGTTTCATCAATAAGCTTCAGCTTTTAAACGATATTTTTTTCCATCGTTTGCCTCAGCTAAATAGCGTGTTTTAAATCAAAGGAGCCTTAGGCTCCTTTTTTTATAAGTAAAAATCAGCATTTGCTGCATGATTTTACAAAGCGGGGCGAGTTACTTTTTCTTCTCGTATAGTAAGTTTGGTCAGAATACTTTATTTGTGCTCAGTTCGCTATTAAGAGCATAAGTTACAAACTATTTAATCTCTTTAGTATCAGGTATGCTTGGGGGATAAATTGACTTTTAATGGATATTTTTTGATGAAAAACAATAAATTTTTATGTTTATTAGTGACGACTTTGTTACTTAGTGCTTGTGGCAGTGGCACAAATGAAAAAGAGCAAACTAACACGGTAAAAGCAGATGAAGCGGTAGCAAAAGATACTAAAGCAGTAGAGCCTAAGCACGACGTTACTGAACTTGTCGCTACGCCTATACATACTAAAGAGGCATTAAAAGGGCATAAGATGGAAAGTTTGAAAGATGGGTTTAGTGATTGGCAACGAGGTCGTGTGCAGTTTTTAAACTTAGAAGGGGGCTTTTACGGCATCATCACCGACTCAGGTAATAAAATATTGCCAATGAACTTAGCAAAAGAGTTTGCACAAAATGGCGCTGTGGTTCGCATTAAAGGTAAAGTAAAAAATGTAATGACCATTCAACAATGGGGCACACCTTTTACTATTACCGATATTGAATTGATTACGCCAGGCAATAAAGCCCATGACAACGAGATGTAATTATCAGTAACGTTAATGACACGTTAGTGGCTGGGTAAGTAACGTTACAGTTTTGCCACTGCTACTAACGTGGATTTGATACAAGTTACGATATTGCTTTTCGGTAATTTCTGCCACCTCCACCTCGCTGAGTAATGCCGCTAATTGTGGCGTGGTATTACTGTGACCTACCACTAAGGCACTTTCTTTTTGCTTGAGTAATTGTTGTGAGAACTGAGCAAGTTTTGCGGGCGAATACTGCTTTATTGCGAGTTTGTTCTGCTTAGCAAATGGCGCTGCTGTTGCCATGGTGCGTTGATAGGGCGTGCTATAAATATGTTTAATATTTGTCTGTGCAAGCATGTTGGCAATTTGCTCTGCTCGCAACTTACCACATTGCGTTAGTTTCGGATCCTCTTTTACCGCTTGCTTTTCACCATGTCGCACTAAGTAAATGCTAAAGCTATCGTATGCTTGGGTTGGTAATACAAAAAAGCATAATGCTAGGAGTGAACGATATCTCATAATTGTTCCGCTTTGATTTAAATAAAGTAGCTTGGAGAGGGTAAAGCGAAAAAGCTTTACCCTCTTTTTTTAGCTTAGAAAAGTCGATTTAAGCCGTTTAATGCAGCCACCCTGAATGCTTCAGCCATGGTTGGGTAGTTAAAGGTTGTTTCAACAAAGTATTCAATGGTATTACCGCCATTAGTTTGCTGCATAATCGCCTGACCAATATGAATGATTTCTGCGGCATTTTCTCCAAAACAATGTATCCCCAAGATTTCTTTTGTTTCACGGTGAAAGAGAATTTTTAATGAACCAACTAAGTGATTAGATATTTGCGCTCTGGCTAAATGTTTAAACTGTGCACGACCAACTTCATAGGGAATTTTTGCTTCAGTTAGCTCTTGTTCGGTTTTACCAACAGAGCTGATCTCAGGAATAGTATAAATACCGGTGGGAATATCAACAGTCAGTTTCGCTTTACCTTCACCACCAAGCATGGCACTGGCACAAATTCGGCCTTGATCAAATGCCGCACTAGCTAAACTCGGGTAGCCGATAACATCCCCGACAGCGAAAATACTTTCTACCTCGGTTTGGTAAGACTCATTGACTTTTAATTGCCCGCGGCCATCGGCTGTTAATCCAGCGTTGGCTAATTTTAAATCCGCAGTATTGCCGGTGCGACCATTGGCAAACAATAAACAGTCAGCGCGCATTTTCTTACCCGACTGTAAATGCACTATAACTGAATCTTTATTGGTTTCGACACGTTCAATTTGCTCGCTGTGACGAATAACAACCCCGTTATTCCATAAGTGATAGCTTAAGGAATCAGACATCTCATCATCTAGGAATGATAACAGTCGATCTCGGGTATTAATTAAATCTACTTTGACCCCTAAACCGCGAAAAATTGATGCGTACTCGCTACCGATAACCCCTGCGCCATAGATAATAATATTACGCGGTGAATGTTCAAGCGATAAAATGCTGTCTGAGTCATAAACTCTCGGATGTGAGAAATCTACATCGTCAGGGTGATAAGGACGAGAGCCCGTGGCAATAACAATTTGCTTTGCTGTGATGGTATCGATTGAGCCATCATTTCTTAATACTTGGATAGTGTTAGGATCAACAAATGAGGCTTCACCATAAAAATGTTCAACTTGGTTTCGATTATAAAAACCACTGCGTAAATTAACTTGTTTACGAATAACCGCCGATGCGTGACCTAAAATATCTTGAAAAGTTAGCTGCTTGGCATTTTGCCCAGCATTAAATAGTGGATTGGAATTATAGTCGATTAGGCGACTCACCGATTGGCGCAATGCTTTTGATGGGATGGTGCCCCAATGAGTACAACCGCCGCCAACATGGTGATAGCGTTCTATAATGGCAACACGTTTATTACGCTTGGCTAAGTTCATTGCAGCACCTTCGCCGCCAGGCCCTGTGCCTATTATAATGGCGTCGAAATCATAGCTTTTAGTTGTGCTGTGTGCTTTTGTAGTCTCGGCTTGTGCTTGTTTACTCAACGGTTAACCCTTTAATACCTGCTTCAATTAGAAAAATTTTAGCAGGTATTAAATCTAAGGTAACTGTTTTTATGCTAGTTTTTCTACCATATTTTGCCAGCTGCGCTGTTGTTCCGCTAAACGGCGTTTAATTTCTTGGTATTGGCACATCACTTCTGAGTTTTCTACATCTGCGATTAACTGGTCGCGTTTAGTGGCAAGTAACGCTTTTCGAACATCATAAAACTCATTGATTTTATGGATAAGCTCATCGTACTCATGTTGTAATCTTTCTAACAGCTGCTCAGCATCAGGATGAGCAGCTATTTTTTTCTGGCTACGTAGTAAGATCATCGACAAGCGAGCTTTTTCTATTTTATCTTCAGGGGTTACGCGTAATTTCGAAGTCAGCTTTAAGTGCTCACAGGCTTTGATCAGCCACTTTGTCGGATCAAACTGCCACCAACGAATACCATTACGATAGTCGTTTTCAAAGATATGATGATAGTTATGGTAGCCTTCACCAAAGGTAAAGAAGGCTAAAAAACCATTATCACGCGCAGTATTTTTATCTGTATAGGTTTGCTTGCCCCAAATATGAGCTAGAGAGTTAATAAAAAAAGTGGTGTGGTGACTGAGCACTAAACGTAAAAAACCCAGTAATAGTAAGCTATTAATCATATCACCGTGCCACAAGCCAAATAGGATAGGCACACCGAAATTCATCAATATAGTCAAAAGCAAGTAATGCTTATGTTGCCAGACAACGATAGCGTCTTTTTGTAGATCGCGTACATTGTTGTAGTTATCGTACTTCTCGGGTTGAAAGTCTCTCAACATCCAGCCTATATGAGAATGCCAAAAGCCCATTTTTGCTGAATATGGGTCAACATGATTTTTATCGACATGTTTGTGATGAATGCGGTGATCTGAAGACCAGTGCAAGGCACTATTTTGCAAAGCAAATGCGCCACCCAAAGCGTACATAAGTCTTAATGACCAGTGTGCTTGATAGGTTTTATGCGACCACAGGCGGTGATATCCAGCGGTGATGGACATACCACAATAGATAAAGCATATAATTGCTGCGATGATTTCAGTGGCATCAAAACCATGAGTGAATGCGCGGTAAGGAACTGCGATTGCAGCAATTAGAAAAGTTATGCTAAATACAAATACATTTAACCAAATAATAGGTGGTTTGTTCATTTATCTTCCATCTAGGGCTAGCCACTGCAAAATATTTCAGTGTACACTTGTACGCTATTTTAACTTGACTCGATGTTGAGTCAAGTGTTGATGCTGAATTTTTAACAAAAGTTACACATTCCACGTCAGCCTTATGTTGCAATTAGCTAGTAATGTTAACTTTTTTCAGTATCATATCAACTTGGTTATAGCGTGATAATAATTCTTAGGTGTATTGGCGATGAGCGGTATTCGAGCATTACAAAAAGAAAAAACCCGTCGGCAATTAATTGATGCTGCTTTGGGGCAATTAAGCAGTGAGCGAAGCTTTTCCAGCTTAAGTTTGCGTGAAGTAGCAAAAGAAGCAGGGTTAGCACCGACCTCATTTTATCGTCACTTTTCTGACATGGACGAGTTGGGCTTAACCTTAGTTGACGAAGCGGGGTTAACTTTACGTCAACTGATGCGACAAGCTCGTCAACGTATTGAAAAAGGTGGCTCGGTGATCCAGATCTCTGTTCATACCTTTATGGAATTCATTGAAAGTAACGGCAACATTTTCCGTTTGTTACTGCGAGAGCGCTCAGGAACGTCACCGGCATTTCGCGCGGCTGTGAATCGTGAAATTCGTTATTTCACGTTGGAGTTATGTGACTACCTACAACAAGCTAACAAACTCGATGCTGAAGTAGCCTACTTGCAAGCCAATGCCGCGGTAACCATTGTTTTTAGTGCCGGGTCTGATGCTTTAGATTGTGATAAAAAAGACTTAGCAGAATTAGCACTACGAACAATTAAACAGCTAAGGTTTATTGCTCGAGGTGCATTTGAGTTTGGTTTGCGGCATGAAAACCGAAGTGAACAACGTAAAAGTAATACTAAAGGCGAGACAAAATAACGCCGGTTTCTACATGATGGGTATATGGAAACTGATCAAATAAAGCAAAGTGCTCAATTTTATGGGTTTTAACTAGTTCGGTTAAGTTCTCACGCAATGTTTCTGGATTACATGAAATATATATTATGCGCTCAAAGCGACTAACCAATTCGACACTGTCAGGATCTAGCCCCGCTCGAGGAGGATCAACAAGTACGGTTTGATAATTGTAGCTAGTTAAATCAAAGCCTTCTAGGCGACGGAATACCCGTTCGCCATTCATTGCCTGACTAAAGTCCTCACTCGCCATTCTAACAATATCAACATTTTCCAGTTTGTTAGCTGCAATATTAACTTGTGCAGATTTAACTGATGATTTTGATATCTCTGTGCCTAACACCCGATCAAAGTTTTCCGCTAAGGCGATACTGAAATTGCCGTTTCCACAATACAGCTCAATTAAGTCACCACCGATGTCTTTTGTTGCTTGTTGGGCCCAAAGCAACATTTTTTCATTGACCTTGGCATTTGGTTGAGTAAAGCTGTTTTCAACTTGCTGGTAGTGAAACTCTTTGCCTGCAACCGTTAATGTTTCCATAACAAAGTCTTTATCCAATACGACTTTTTGCTTGCGCGCACGACCAATTATATCAACAGGAGCGATTGCCGATAGTCGCGCTTTTAATTGCTGCGCCTGTTCAATCCATTGCTCATCTAACTGTTTATGGTAAAGCAAGCTCACTAAAACTTCACCACTGAGGGTAGCAAGGAAGTCAACTTGAAATAAACGATGGCGTAATACGGTTTTATCTTTTATATCAGCTAATAGTGCGGACATAAATTGATTAATCAGCGTGCTCGCGACAGGGAAGTCATCGACCCTAAATTTTTCTTTTGTTTCACTATTAAACATAATGTAATAAAGATCATCGCCTTCATGCCACACTCGAAACTCAGCGCGCTGACGATAATTTAGAGGGGGGGAGGTAAATATTTCAAATGCGGGCAACTCAAACTGAGCAAAATCTGCGGCAATATTTTGCTTTTTTTCGTCAAGCTGTTGTTGATAATTATCGGGATGAATGTGGCTGAACATTGAAATACCTTGTTGAGAGTGGATATCGCTAACTATATAAGGCGGAGATTTTAGCGAGTGCCCAGTTATTGTCTACTATAGAGTGCTTATATTTTAGAAGAATTCGCTTGTTAAGCATAGCTTTTCGTATAAAGAGACATTCTATCAACTATTAATATACTGTATGTCGATACTGTTCGGTATATAGCAGAGCAGGTAGTTTTTAAATGTAGAATAAAAAAAGCCCACTAGCGTGGGCTTTAAATCATGGAATGCATGCGATGAGTTTATTCAGGTGCTTGCTCAGGTCTTTCTTTCGCTTCGCGTACTTTTAGGGTGCGCTGCTGAAATTCACTATCGTTTAATGATGAAACAGCTTTATCTGCGTCTGCGGCAGATATTTCAACAAAACCAAACCCGCGTCTTTTCCCGGTATGTTTATCTTTCATCAATCTTACCGATTGAACTTGACCATACTCAGAGAACAATTCCCTTACTGCGACTTCATTAGCTCTGTAAGGCAAGTTGCCTACATAGAGTGTGGTAATGCTCGCATCTGCTTCTTGGGCATTGGGTTCGGCTTTTCCAACTAACGGCGCGATAAATGCACAAACAAAAGCGACAACTGCAACGCTTATAGAGGTTAGTTCGAATACATCACTGCTAGCTAAAAAATATATAGCTACAGAAAATACTAACGCAACGATTAGCGTTAATGCTTGAGGAGACTTCATAATGGATACCTAATTATTATTTTATAAAAAGCTTAAATTGCAATTCTATGTTACCCACCTTTTAGCAATGTGCAACAATAAGTGTAATTTTTATGCAATTTAATCAGGCAAGTAAGCTTTTAATAGCCAAAATGTGGCTTTATTGTGCTGTTAATGTCTATAGGTGTACTTTTTAAATAAATACCTATCTATAAGTTGCTTATATAAAGACACTGCTATGTGCTTACTTTTGTCTTAAGTGTCTGGATTGAATTGTCTGATTGAACACTGCATTGAGATAGCCCTTAACTTGTCAGTAGTGCATGTTGAGTGCTATTTACTCCCCTTTAGCTTAATAAAAGCACGGCCAGTACAAATAAAAAGCAAACAAACACTTTTATGTAATTTAATTGCATTTAGCGGTTGACGCGGGGCGATAAATCTCTAAAATGCGCTCCACTTCTTCGGGACAAGTCGAAGAGGTTGTTTTAATGAGTTATCTAACGCGGTTTCGGCTA
>JBFJQB010000038.1:0-20781 GCA_041616855.1 Cognaticolwellia sp.
CATTGCTTGGGCTTGAGCACTGTTTTCATTATCAGTATCTTCAAGATTCTGTGCTTGTTGAGTTTTTTGTGATTGTTGCTCAGATTGGTTTTGCTGATCACTCTCGCCTTGTTGCTGGTCTTCTTGCTGGTCTTCTTGCTGCTCTTCGCTGCCGTCTTGCGATGAAGAGTCGCTTTGTTGGCTTTGATCTTGATTTTGTTGCTCAGAGCTTGATGAACCTTGTGATTGTTCGCTTGCTTGGCTTTCATTACTTTGTTCTTGCTGGTCTTGACTATCGCCTTCTTGACCGTCACCGTCTTGATTCTGCTCTTGGTTTTTGTCTTGTTGTTGCTCGTCTCCAGCTTGCTGTTCTTGGTTTTCTTGCTGCTGTTTTAATTGCTCCAAAATGGCTTTATTTTCTTTTGCATCCACTAAATTAGGATCGCGCTGCAAAGCTTGTTCATACGCCGCTATGGCGTCGTCAAACTTTTGCAGTTTTGCTAAGGCATTTCCTTGGTTATATAACGCCTCAGCGCTGTTGTGCTGTTGAAATGCCGCCAAGGCTTTTTCATAATCACCCGCTTTGTAATGCGCGCTGCCCTGCCATAGTGGATTTTTAAACTGTTCGGCGGCTTGCTGATATTCTTGCTTATTAAAGTGCGCTTGGCCTTGCTGATCTTTGGTTTTCCACAGGTCTTGCCAGATATCAGCTTGTACTTGACTATTGGGCAGTAGCATTAAGGCAAATGGCAGTGTTACGAGCAATGCGCCACGTCTAAAATACGTTAACACCATAGGTAAAATCAAAAACAACAGGTATGGACCAAACTCTTGCCATTGATCGCCAGTATTGTCACTTGCTTGGGTTTTTTCATTGTCAAGATTCAGCGGTTGGGCAGTAAGTCGCTCAATATCCTTATTATTATGCGTTAAGGTTGTGTAGTTGCCTCTGCCACGTTTAGCCAAGCCTCTTAATGCTTGTACGGTTAATTTCGGTATAATAATCGCACCGTTATCATCTTTCATCAGCTCACCATGACTGAGTTTAATTGGCGCGCCTGTTTTGGTACCGACACCGAGGATATTTAAGCGATAAGGATGTTTGCGTGACCACTCGGTGATATCTTGAATATCAATATTATCTATACCGTCAGTAAACCAATAGATATCGCCGCTGTTATAACCTGCATTGACTAACATTTCATCTGCTAATGCGAGTGCGGCAAGGGGATTACTACCCTTCGCCGGCATAAGATCAGGACTTAATGAAGGTAAAAGTAATTTGATATTGTTAGTGTCATCGGTTAGTGGACTAATACTAAATGCGTCACCCGCGTACGCGATAAGACCTATTTCGCCTTCATTAATACTGTCGAGCAAATCAATGGCTTTAAAGCGCGCTCGCGTTAGGCGATTAGGTGCCACGTCGGTGGCATACATAGAATATGACATATCCATGATCAACACTGAGCCTTGTGCAACTTGATAAACTGGCTGTGGTAATTTTTGCCAGCTGGGCCCAGCCATGGCAATAATTGACAGTAAACCGATGAAAAAAGGCATGACTAAGGAGCTAGACTGTGCTTTTGCATTACCTTCTACGAGCACTTTTGCTAAATGTTTTGGTAAAAGTTGTTGCCAACCCGACTGCTTAATACGCAGATTTTTTAACATAAACAACATGAGAATTAAGGCAATAATGGCAAATAGCCAGAGCGGGCGAATAAAATGAAAGTCAGCCATATTAGTGCTTTGCTCCCATAATGTTATTTTTGTTGGTGAAAAATTTCCCGCTGGAAAGGGTGTTAATTAACAAAGTGATGAAACTTATTAATAACGCTAAACCAAGCGGCCAATAAAATAAGGCAGTTAAGGGACGCATTTGTTGTTGCTCTTGCTCGACTGGCTCAAGTTCATCAAGTAAATGATAAATTTTACGCATGTCCTCACTGGCCCGAGCTCGGAAATAATAGCCCCCCGTTTTGTCAGCAATGTCTTGTAAAGACTTTTCATCAAGTTCACTAGACGGATTAACTCGGCGAGCACCAAATAATGAGTTTTGGATCATAACATCAGCGCCAATACCAATAGTGTAAATGGTGATATCTTTTGCTACAGCCAACTCAAGGGCTTGCTCTGGTGTAATTTTTCCGGCAGTGCTTTGGCCATCTGTCAGTAATAATAACACCCGATTTGATTCTTTCTTTTCATCAAAGCGCTTCACCGCAAGCGCAATGGCGTCACCAATAGCCGTTTTTTGACCCACTAAGCCTATTACGGCTTCATCAAGCATTTGTTGAACCGTTTTTCGATCAAAGGTCATTGGCGTTTGCATGTAGGCATCGTCGCCAAATAATATTAAACCTAATCTGTCGCCATTGCGCCGCTGAATAAATTCACCGAGTAATACTTTTAGCATATCGAGGCGGGTAACACGGCGACCGTTGAGGGTCATGTCTTCTACTTTCATACTGCCAGACAGGTCAACCGCAATCATCATTTCACGACCGTCGGTAGGCACGTTGACGGCTTTACCTAGCCATTGAGGTTGAGTACTAGCAAGTACCAGCAATAGCCAAATCACGCTTAAAAGTATCAGTGAGGTTTTTTTCTTTTCTGGCGCAAACTCTGCTGATTGCACACCTTTAATAAGGGTCGGCATTCTAAGCGGCGCAGCTTGTACTTGTTTTTTAGTGGGTAACCAATAAACCAGTAACGGCAGTGGTAGGGCGATTAATGCCCAGAGAAAATCAAAATGGATCATGGTTTGACTCCATTATTTTCGTTTACTTGTGTGAGTTTTGAACTTGCAATTTCATTCATCGAAAAATCTTGCTTTGGCGGTAGTGCATGACGAAGCCATAATTGCGCAGCAGCGATGAACTCAGGAGTTGTTTGGTTTGCCACATCACTTTGATAAACCGAGGTAAATGATGCACCACTAAGCTCGTTAAACTTTTCTTGCTGCTTAGCTGGCAATGTTGCCGTTAAAAAAGCTTTAAAAGTGTTACCGGTTAAATGTGCGACCTGTTGCCGTGGAAAATATTGTAGGGCTGCCCATTTCAGTACTGTCATCATCGTGCTGATATCAGCTGAATTGGCTAATTGCTTTAACGCGGTTTTTTGTGCTTTGCGTTTAACTATATATTGTCGCAGCTTTAATGCGCCATAAACCATTAACGCTAACACAATCACCGCAAGCAGCCACCAACCGGGTGCGATGGGGTAACTGTGAACATCGGTTGGTAGGTGAATATCTTTTAGTTGTGCTAACGGATCCATGACGCAACTCCGCGATGTAATTGGGTTTCGAGCGGCTCACTGGCGCAAAAATGCAATAAGCGAGCGCCGGCCTTTGCTAATTTTTGCTCTATGGTTTCGTTTAAGTTCATGGCTTGTTGGTGATATTTTTCAGCCAGCGCTTTATCACCTAATATCAACTGTTGGCGTTCGTTGCCATCGGTGACTGTAACACTCAATTTTTCTTGGCTATCTGGCAGTTGTTGTTCAAGGGGATCGCTAACTAAGCAAACAACTAATTCGCAGTGTTGGCTGACGCTGGCTAAGTGCCTTACGGCCTCATCGGTGAGATTAAACGCGTCAGTGATCAAATATACTAAGCTACCCGGTTTAGCTAGTTGGCGTAAACGAGCACAGTTTTGCTCAAAAGCTATTTTTGCTTGTGTGTGATCTATAGCGTCGTTGCATGCAATGGCTGATTCTGCGTGACTTTTAACAAGCGCATGTAAATAATGCAGCACCCCTTGTTGTCGACTTCGCGGCTTTAATTCTGTGTGGTTGTGTTGATTAAACACCACGCCACCAATACGATCGCCACGTGATTTAGCGTGCCAAGCCACGAGGGCAGCAACATGCGCAGCTTGCACTGATTTAAACAGTAATTGGCTACCAAAAAACATACTGGTGCTTAAGTCGGTAGCGATTAACACTGGCCGTTCAATTTCTTCACGAAATAGTTTGGTATGTGTTTGTCCTGTACGTGCGGTTACTCGCCAATCAATAGCGCGAATATCGTCTCCATTTTGATAATGGCGTACTTCATCAAACTCCATACCGCGACCTTTACTGCGCGCAAGGTAATTGCCTGACATTTTGCCATGTAAACTTTTCGAAGCCGCTAAATTAATTAACGAGCTTTTCGTTTGATATCGAATCAGCTCCTCAATGGTGAGTTCAATCCCATTGCATAATAGTTCATCCAACAATATTTGCGGATCGTTTTGCTCGCTAGTTTTTTTTTGATTAAACCACATAACAGTATTTTGCGCTTAGGCAACCGCCACTAAGCTGAGGATATGATCCAGTAGTTGATTACTACTGATACCTTCCGCTTCAGCTTGATAAGTCATTAATATACGATGGCGCAAGACATTATGAAATACCGCTTGTACGTCTTCAGGGCTGACAAAGTCACGGCCATTTAACCAAGCCCGCGCTCGCGCACAACGATCGAGTGCAATGGTGGCACGCGGGCTAGCGCCGTAAGCAAGCCACTGTTTTAGTTTATCGTCATACTTTTCTGGATTGCGGGTCGCCATGATCAGATCAACGATATAGTTTTCAACCGCAGGCGCCATATGAATTTGCATCACTTGTTCACGGGCTGCAAATATATCGGCTTGAGTGATTTCTTGTATCAGTGGTTTTTCTGTTTTTAATGCTTCACCGCGATTCAGTTTTAAAATCTCTAATTCACTAGCGGCATCAGGGTAATCAATTTCAACGTGCATTAAAAATCGGTCGAGTTGGGCTTCAGGTAATGGATAGGTACCTTCTTGTTCAATCGGGTTTTGTGTCGCCATCACTAAAAATAATTCTGGTAATGGGTAGGTGTTTCTCCCGACCGTAATTTGGCCTTCTGCCATTGCTTCTAATAAAGCTGATTGCACTTTTGCCGGAGCACGGTTAATTTCATCCGCTAATACTAAGTTACGAAATAATGGCCCAGGTTGAAAAACAAAACTGCCATCTTCAGGGCGATAGATATCGGTACCGGTTAAATCTGCCGGTAATAAATCTGGGGTAAACTGCACCCGATGAAAGTCTGCTTCTATGCCCTGTGCTAATGCGTTGACAGCACGGGTTTTTGCTAAACCCGGAGGACCTTCTACAATAAGATGACCATTAGCTAAAAGCGCAATCAGTAAGTTTTCAACGAGCGCATGCTGTCCAATAATTTGTGAAGATAAATGTTCTTTTAATGAGGAAAAATGTTCAATAGCCATAGTTTATCGTTCTTATTGATTATAAAAGTTTTAGTCAGCCACTCTGACCCATAAATTGATATAAGGTTCAGCTTTCAAAAAACAACCGTGATGACAAAATTGTTGGAAATTTTTGCGTGTTTTTTAATGCCTTAGTGATTGTTTACTGATAAACATTGAATTTTTTCTATATATAGTTAGAATTATGTTAAATCCAAAGAGGTCAGACCTCTTGAGTGTTGCAACAAGATGGAAATAAAAATGACAAAATCAAAATTAGTAACAGGTAGTGGCGAGCGTATTGCGATCGTCGCGGGTTTACGCACACCATTTGCAAAACAAGCGACGGCTTTTCACGGTGTTCCAGCAGTCGACTTAGGCAAAATTGTTGTCAATGAATTATTAAAAAAACATGATGTTGATCCACAAATTATTGACCAGTTAGTGTTCGGGCAAGTGGTACAAATGCCAGAAGCACCTAATATTGCTCGTGAGATTGTGCTGGGTACTGGCATGAATGTTCATACTGATGCCTATAGTGTGTCTCGTGCCTGTGCAACTAGTTTTCAATCGACAGTGAATGTTGCTGAGTCAATTATGGCCGGTTTTGTTGATGTGGGTGTGGCTGGCGGCGCTGACTCATCCTCGGTTGCACCGATAGGCGTCTCGAAAAAATTCGCGCGCACCTTGTTAGACTTAAGTAAAGCACGTTCATTTGGACAAAAATTGGCGTTAATTCGTCAACTTAACTTTAAAGATATATTACCTGTTCCGCCTGCTGTTGCAGAATTCTCTACGGGCATCTCTATGGGGAAAACGGCTGAGCAAATGGCGAAAACACATGGTATTAGCCGCGAAGATCAAGACGCATTAGCGCATCGCTCACATACGTTAGCCACGAAAAACTGGCAAGAGGGCAAGCTTGACGGTGAGGTCATGACCGCGCATAGCGAACCTTATAAAGCATATATTTCTAAAGATAACTGTATTCGTGAAAATTCAGAACTCGGGAGTTACGCGAAGTTGCGTCCGGTTTTTGATCGCAAACACGGTACGGTAACCGCGGCAACGAGTACGCCGTTAACTGATGGTGCCTCAGCGGTGTTGATGATGCGTGAAGGACGAGCTAAAGAGTTAGGTTACAAGCCGTTAGGTTACATTCGAAGTTATGGCTTTGCCGCGATTGACGTCTGGGAGGATATGTTGATGGGGCCTAGTTATGCCACGCCAATTGCTTTAAAGCGTGCCGGCATGAATTTAGCCGATTTAGATTTAATTGAAATGCATGAAGCGTTTGCAGCGCAAGCATTAGCGAATGTAAAAATGTTCGCTAGTAATAAATTTGCCCAAACACAACTGGGTCAAAAGAAAGCAATTGGTGAGATTGATATGGACAAATTTAATGTTATGGGCGGCTCGTTAGCTTATGGTCATCCTTTTGCGGCAACGGGTACTCGCTTAATCGTACAAACATTAAATGAATTAAATCGTCGTGGCGGCGGTACAGGCTTAACAACAGCTTGTGCGGCAGGTGGCTTAGGCGCAGCTATGATTGTGGAGACAGACTAATGACTAAAGCAGCAACTAAAAAAGCACAAGAAAATAATAATACCTTTAGCTTAGCGCGCCAAGAAAATGGTATAGCACATTTGATTATGGACGTTAAAGCGGACTCCATGAACACTTTAAAAGCTGAATTTTCCGATGAAATTTCTGAAGTTTTAAAAGAAATTCGCGAAGATAAATCGATTGTTGGCGTAGTATTAGCCAGCGGTAAAGCAGACTCTTTTGTCGCCGGTGCTGATGTGCATATGTTGGCAGGGTGTAAAACGGCCGCAGAAGCGACGGCTTTGTCTCGTCAAGGACAAATGATTTTCGATCAGTTAGAGAATTTATCAATTCCTGTCGTTGCTGCTGTTCATGGTGCTTGTTTAGGTGGTGGGTTAGAGCTTGCTATGGCATGTCACGCTATCGTTTGTAGTGATAGCCCTAAAACAGCATTAGGTTTACCTGAAGTGCAATTGGGCTTGCTTCCTGGTGGTGGTGGTACTCAGCGGTTACCAAAACGAGTCGGTATTCAAAAAGCATTAGACATGATGCTTACTGGCAAGCAATTACGTGCGAAGCAAGCATTAAAGGCCGGTTTGGTAGTTGATGTAGTACCGAACAGTGTTTTATTGCAAACTGCAGAGAAACTAGCGCTTTCTGGCAAGATAAAACCTAAGGCTCGCAAATTATCACTGATGGACAAGCTACTTGAAGGTAATGGTTTAGGCCGCAGCATTGTATTTAGTCAAGCAACTAAAAAGGTTTTAAACCAAACCAAGGGTAACTATCCCGCGCCGTTAAAAATCATTGATTGTATTCGAGCCGGTGTTGAGCAAACGCCTGCGAAAGGTTATCAAGTGGAAGCTGATCTTTTTGGTCAGTTAGTGATGAGTGATGTTTCAGCGCAGCTGAGACAACTATTTTTTGCCACCACAGATATGAAAAAAGAGCAGGGGGTTGAAGGCGTTGCCCCTGAAAAAATACATAATGTTGCCGTACTTGGTGGGGGCTTAATGGGCGGTGGTATTGCTTTTGTCACCGCAACAAAAGCTAAGTTGCCGGTACGGATCAAGGATATCTCGCATCAAGGTATTAGTTATGCCTTGAAATATGGTTATGACTTGTTGAACAAAAAAGTTAGACGTCGTTTTATGCGCCATAGCGAGATGCAAAATCAATTGGCTTTGATAACAGGGACAACAGAATACACTGGCTTTAAGCAGGTTGATATTGTTGTAGAAGCTGTATTTGAAGATTTAACTTTGAAGCAAAATATGGTGACAGATATTGAGAGTCACTGTAAAGAAAGTACCATTTTTGCTAGTAACACCTCGAGTTTACCAATAGGCCAAATTGCTGAAAAGGCCTCACGTCCAGAAAACGTAATTGGACTGCATTACTTCTCGCCAGTTGATAAAATGCCATTGGCGGAAATCATTGCGCACGAGAAAACGTCGGATCAAACCATATCAACAACTGTAGCTTTTGCTAAACAGCAAGGTAAAACCCCGATTGTGGTTCAAGATAAAGCGGGTTTTTATGTAAACCGTATTTTAGCACCTTATATGAATGAAGCCGCGATATTGCTACTTGAAAGCTGCTCCATTGAAGCACTGGATAAAGCAATGGTTAAATTTGGTTTTCCAGTTGGACCAATGCAATTACTCGATGAAGTGGGCATTGATGTTGGCGCTAAAATTGGTCCAATTCTACAAGCAGAATTAGGTGAGCGTTTCGCACCGCCAGCAGCATTTTCAAAACTTATTGAGGATGGCCGTTTAGGTAAGAAAGCGAAAAAAGGCTTTTATCAATATAATACCAAGAGTAAAAAGAAGTTAGTAGATGACAGCGTATATAGCTTGCTGGGGCTACAAGTCAGTAATAAAGCCGTTACTGCTGCGCAGGCTGAGCGTTGTGTTTATATGATGTTAAATGAAGCCGCTCGTTGCTTAGATGAAGGTATTATCCGTAATGCACGCGATGGTGATATTGGCGCTATTTTTGGCATCGGCTTCCCACCTTTCCTTGGCGGTCCATTTCAATATATGGATAAAATTGGCGCTACAGCGTTAGTCAGTAAGTTAACGCAATGGCAGGCAGAGTTTGGTGAGCGATTTGCGCCTTGTGGTGCCTTAGTAAAAATGGCTGAAGAAGGTAGTAGCTTTTATAAATAATAGTGACAATGTATTTACACACGGAATTTATTTGCCTCGATGGAGGCAATAAATGACAAGCTAAGGGGCAATATATTGCCTCTTTTTTGTTCGATATAGGGTTAGAATAAATTTTGAACAATTACTCTAAACTTGTTAGAATGCGCGCGTTTGGTAGTTTCACTGTTTTTTAAATTGAATATTTAGAAGTGAGTAGAGCGTGATTTTGTTGTTTGGTTTGGTATTAAGTATTGTTTTTTCAGTTTTTTTTTATTGTCAGGCTATCAGTAGTGGCTTGGGGAGAAAGCGGTGGGCAACGGCAGGTTTAATATTTGGGCCTTTTGTGTGGCCAATGTTCTGCATGAAGAAACGCGTAAAAGTGTATCAGCGTTTTGGTTTTGATTGTTTGCACTTTTCAGCATAATGCTTAACTATTCCTTATCTTCTATTCCTAAGCTCTGTTCGATAAAGACGCTAACTTCCCTGTAGCGAAGTGTCCAATACTCTTATATAGCCTGTAAATACGCTATTAGAGCTTAATTCCACCAAGTGCTTGCAGGCATTTCTTTTATTTCGATGCTTGCAGCAATGCTGTTTTCAGCCTTTTCTGTCACAAATAATGATTTAAGTAAATTAATCATAAAACCTCCTAGATGCGAACTTGACTACGTTTAGTGCCAATGCGAACTTGGCTGCGCTTTGTCCCTACTTCAACTACATTTAAATCTTGAGCATCAATACGAACTTGACTACGTTTAGTGCCGATACGAACTTGGCTACGTTTTGTTCCAACTTCTTCAATTGATAATTCTTGGGCATTGATACGAACTTGACTGCGTTTAGTGCCGATTCGAACTTGGCTACGTTTTGTTCCAACTTCTTCAATTGATAATTCTTGGGCATTGATACGAACTTGACTGCGTTTCGTACCCACTTCTTCAATGTTAAGAGCATTTATATTTGCTGAAGTAGGTGTGCCTGACATGACCAAAGATAGAATTAATGAACTAAGCATGTTATTTCCTTATTAAGATTATTTTAAATTCAATAAGGGTAAGCGAAAACTGTGCCAAAAGTTCAAAGCCTTATTTCATAGGGCTTTGAACTTGTAATGGGAGCGAGGGATTTATAGTGTCATAAAGTCGACACTAGATTCTTAGATGGGGTTTGTACCAAATGAGGTAGATTTATTGGTAATTTGAAAAGATAGTAAATACTTTTGAAAGTCACTTTCTGGTAGAGGTTTACTATACAAGTAGCCTTGTAGTTGCTCGCAGCGCAAGCCCGATAGAAAGCTGAGTTGTTGATTGGTTTCAACACCTTCTGCCACCACTTGCATACCTAAGTTATGTGCGATGGTGACTATCGTCGCCACCATATTGCGTCCTTGTTCAGAGGATTCAATATCATCAACAAAGGCTTTATCTATTTTTAAGGTGTTCAATGGGAATTTTTTCAGATAAGCGAGTGAAGAATAACCGGTGCCAAAATCATCTAGAGATAAATGAATACCCATCGCGCGAATTTGTAGCATAGTATCAATGGCTTTTTGTGGTGAGTCCATCACCGTACCTTCAGTTATTTCTAATTCTAAATATTTTGCAGGTAATGCGCTTTCTTTTAATATATCGACAATCATGGCGACTAAGTTCGGCTGAGTAAATTGCACCGCCGAAAGATTGACAGCGACACGGCCGTCAAAAAGTCCGGCATCAACCCATTTTTTGGTCGCAAAACAAGCCTTACGTAAAACCACTTCACCAATATCGATAATTTGTCCTGTTTCTTCTGATACTGGAATAAATACTACGGGACTTATAATGCCCTTGCTCGGGGTTTCAAAGCGTACTAATGCTTCCATGCCCGCAATTTTTCCGGTAGCTATTTCGATTTTTGGTTGGTAAAAAACAGAAAATAAATCTTCCTTTAAACCATGTCGTATTAAATTTTCTATTTGCAGGCGTTTAACGGCGGTTTTATTCATTGAATCGCTAAAAAATTGATATTTATTACCGCCAGAGTTTTTTGCATGGTACATGGCCGTATCAGCATTTTTTAGCAGTTCATGGGAACTAGCGCCATCTTCAGGATAGAGTACGATACCAATACTACTATAAAGCACAATTTCTTGGCTTTTCAGTTTAAGTGGTAAGGCGATAGACTTTAATACACTTTTAGCGATACTAGTAATGGTATGGATGTCATTCGTGTTTTCAATAATTAAGCTAAATTCATCACCGCCTAGTCGATAAACTGTATCTTGGTTACGTCCTAGACTTCGAATGCGCTCAGCAACTTTACAAAGCAGTATATCACCTACTTCATGTCCTAAAGAGTCATTAACTTTCTTAAAGTTATCTAAATCAAACACTAACAATGCATGTGGGATTTTGCCTTTCACTAACCTTTGTTGGTTGGCCTGAAAGTAAGCACGATTAGGTAACTCTGTTAAGGTATCGGTATTGGCGAGCTTCCTTAACTCTGCTTCGGTTTGCTTGCGTTTTGTTATGTCAGAAAAAACGCCAACAAAGTGCGAAATATTGCCACTTTCATCACGAATAATATCAATATTTAAGTCAGTTAAATATGGTGCGCCATTATCACGGATACTTTCGATTTCACCATGCCAATTACCTTTAGTAATTAGATGTTTCTTAACATTTTGATTAAAACTCTCAGGGTACTGTTCAAACCTAAGTAGTGTACCGCGCATTTGTGACTTACTTCTTCCGGTAATACGCTGGAATGCCTTATTGACATCGACGACGGAAAATTGACGATCATAAATAACGATTGCATCAGAAATGTTTTCGATACATTTAGCAAAAAGTTTTAAGCGTTCATCAGCCCGCTTTATTTGACTAATATCTTTTAAGGTACCTGTCATTCGGCTGGGTTTGTTTTTTTCATCTCGTTCGACAATTTTTCCACGGTCAAGTATCCAAATCCATTTATCATCTTTATCTTTCACACGGTAAGTGGCTTCGAAATGTTTACTGCTGTCTTCAAAGTGCTGATTTAAAGCTTCCCTTACCCGAGGAATATCGTGATGATGAATATTGGTTTGATCGGCACCAACATTGCGTTTTCCATCTTGGGGGAATTCTAAAATTCCCCAAATGTTAGAGCGGTATATTTTCCCTTTTTTTATATTCCAGTCCCACATTTCGTCACCACTGCCCCAAAGCGATAACTTAAGGCGTTCTTCACTTTTCTTTATTTGTAAGTGATATAAACGCTTATGGCGCATTTGCTGCAATATATAAGCAATGATTAATAGAGTAATAAGGCTATAAACTAATATTGCGCTACGTGACAGCCACCATGGCGGCATAATGGTTATGTCGAGGCTTTTTATGGCGCTTTCTTGCGCGTTTTGCAAATCATAGGCTTGCACTTCGAAAGTATAATCACCGGGGCTTAAGTTGGTATAGGTGGCACGTAGATTGTTTTTGCCTGCATCAATCCAGTCTTCTTCTAGCCCGATTAAGCGGTACCTATACTTGAGGTGACCTAATAGCTTTACGTTAGGTGTTATAAATTCAATACTAAACGGGGATTGGTTATGCGCTAAATTTAACTCTTTTAAAGTATTAGGGGAACTAGCTAAAGTGAAAGGCTGATCTACTTGCTTGAATCCTAAACTTGAAATAACAAGTTCCTTATTTGCTACTAAAATACTTGTAAGGTAAGGTGTTGATAATACTTGCTTTATACTTAATAGCTCTTTTGGAATAAATGAATGGTAACCATTAATGCCGCCGAAATAAATTGAATCGTTGCTTGTTAAAATAGCACTGTCGCTGATAAATTCATTATTATCTAGTTGTAAGTCTCTATTAAAAGATTTGACCACGTTATTTTTTGGATCAACCAAATTTACCCCTCGATTGGTTGATATCCAAGCAAGTTGTTGACTATCTATAATAATGTCAGCTATAAAATTATTGCTCAATTGATTACTTTCGTTTATCAACGATAAAGAGCTGGTTGTATTATTGAAAACCGCAATGCCTTGCCCTCTGGAACCGAGCCAAATCCATTGTTTTGATATGCCTATATTTGATATGTTGCCAAACTTCAAATTAGAAGGGACGTTTATAATTACATCAGAAAATTGCTCTTGAGATATACTGTAATATAGTACTTTGTTGTCAGTTGTAGCTAACCATAATTTATCATTGTTATCGTATTTTATCGCTGAGTATGCAGTTTGATTTGCATTTGCAAATACATGTAAGTGGTTGGACTCAATATTATAAGTAGCAAAGTTTTTTGTTTCATCAATAAACCACAATTGTCCATTTGCATATATTAAGTTACTAAAGTCATTATAAGTCGACTTTATTTTCCATTCTTTATTTTCAGTTAAGTTACCTGTTGAAGTTTGATAATAATATAGTTCCCCAGGCTCAGAGGGGGTATTAGGTTCGGCTTTTAACCACAAGTTGTCTTTTTCATCGACAAGCAAATGAGATATAGTTTTTTCATTATTAATATTAGCCTGATTAATGCGGCCATTCTTATCTATTTTGTTAAGTTTACCATCATCGGTTGTGAACCAAACAGTTCCGTCAGACGTCTCAGTAAAACCATATACTGCTTGTGCTGGGGTACTGTAGTTAAATAATCCATGGTTAATTTTTAATTGCAAAGAGTTGAATGTATTAATGCCACTACCATTGGTGCCGAGCCAAACTTTTTCAGATCTATCTTTAAATATTTTTAAAATAAGATCATAAGATAATGAGTTTTTATGAGGAGTACTTTGGTAGGCGGTAATTTCACCAGTAAGTAAGTTAATACTGTTTAACCCGTTTAAAGTGCCTAACCAAATAGCAGATTCATTTAGTTGCTCAATAGAACGAATGCTATTAGATAGAATATTTAAACTAATATCAGTACTACTTTCTGTATAATGTTTAACGATCTTATAATCTTGCGAAATTATAAAAAGGCCATTATTGGTTCCTAACCAGTATTGATTATCGATAAATTTTAGATCATAAAGTGCACTAGCGTTCAGTTTGAGGTTCCATTTATTTTGATCACTTAATGATACGGCAGAAGACATTGTACTATTGGTTAAAAATATTCCCTTATCGTAAGTTCCAAGCCAATAATTACCTTTTTCATCTTGGAAAATGGTTTTAATTTCTTTTAAGGCAGCATCAAAACCACGAATTCTAACACGCGAAAAATTATTATTTTCAGGATCAAATTTATGTAGCCCCTCTTTGGTTGAGGTAAAAATATTGTTTTTTTGATCTTGATAAACATCCCAAATTTCATTGTCTTTCAGTGAATTGCTGTTACTTTCTTGGTGAAAGAAATTATCGAAATTATCAAGTGCTTCGTTATAGCGGCTTAAGCCTTCTTTTGTGCCGACCCATAAGACATTTTTGTTATCAATAAAAAGTTTACGAATAAAGTTATCGGCAATCGAGTTTTTGTTGGTGCTGTCATGACGATAATAAACAAAGTTCTTGCCATCGTAGCGATTCAAGCCATCTTGGGTAGCAATCCAGATAAAACCACTTTTATCTTGAATAATATCGTATACATAGCTTTGCGATAAGCCTTCAGCAATAGAGATACGTTCAAATTTTAAAGGAGGGTGGTTAATGTTGTTTTCGAAAGCGAGAATTTCACGACTAGACATTAGCAAAAATAGAAAAGCTATGGCAGCAAAGCTCGCAGAAAATTTAGAAAGTAACTTATTTTTGAAAAAAAGCAAAAGCACAAATACAACCTTTTGGTAGTGTAACCCACACCTTAATGATTTAACTTAGAGGTATGCTATATAGCGTTATTATTTTTATTTTTTTATATCACGCACCATTACAAATGATGTCGTGAACTAAGTCAATCTTTGGCGTAATAGTGTTGCAATAGATTGGCCATAATCTATTTATTAACCCATTACACTTTATCGGCTAAATTAATATTTTCTTTGACATTTTTTTAAAAAAGTTTCGATATTGTTATTAATATTGTGATCTTTAGCTATTTTCTCTAAGTGAGCGTCGTTTTCATAACTTAATAGGGACAAGCGATCATTGGTCTTCGTATCGTGAAAATGCTGTTGGATGTAATCTGCCAAATCATTTATCGACAAACTTTCAATGATGGCGATCAATTTTCGTTTTTCATTAAATGATGCCTCTTTATTGCAAATCGCGGCCCAATAGCGCTGACTTTTAATCCTTAAATTAGTGTCTTTTTCTTGTAACTGACTAGCTAAGCCATATTGTAAGTGCTGCCAATGTTCAATAGGTAAATTGGCGATGTAATCACTCGAGCATGCAATAAAGTTTTCCATTGCCTTGGTCAGTGTTACCGCGTCGGTATTGGGCGATTGAATATAAAAGGCTATACCAGGGTAGCGATTAATAGGAATAAAACCAACGCCAACTAAATAACCGTATTGTTTTTCTGTGCGCATTTCTTGAAAGAAAATAGGAGATAACAACTGATTGGCTAACATGGTTAACGCCGCGGTGCGTAAATCTTTGTTTGGCATAGGATAATAGAGTACCGCCGCGTGATCATGATCTGGTAATTCCTTTGGAAGGGTAAGCGTGCCTTGGCCTTGAATATCAATACAAGGAATTTTTACTTGATTACTTTTCGATAACTTGCCGTTAAATATTTGTTTAATTTCAAAAATGATATTATCAGCAGATTGTCGTGACCAATTACCATGAATAAGCGCTTCAACGGCGGCATTTTCAAAGATCTGCGGAACAAAGTTTATAAACTGGTTAAACTCTACCTTATTTAGTGCTTCAATTAAGGTTTTGCTGCTTGGGCTTTTAGGCTGCATAGTTGAACTCAGGCTAGCAAATAACTGTGAAATAGATTTACTCTTTTCTGCATTTTGCCAATGACTGAGCAGCTGCTGCTTAAATAATTCGAATTTTTGCTGGCAAAATTGAGCTTTATTAAGGCTGGCTAATAAAAGCGGCAACAGCTGTTCTTGTTTTGTACTAATACCTGATAACTGTAATGTTAAGCCGCTCTGATGTGAATACAGGTGATAGTGAATACCTGCTAACTCAGCGTCATAGTGTTCTTCGATAACCGCGTCACTATATAGGTCTATAAATAAACGTGTCATGGCAATTGAGCGAGCATTTTCGATCACTGCTGGCGAGTCTATTGACAGGTAGATATAACCTTTAGGAGTGTTAAAGCTGGTATCGTGTTTAAACCAAACATTAAGTCCATCTTCCTGACAAATCATTTCGGGTGGTGTTAGTACCGTGTTCTTATCACTCTCGGCTTTAATGAGTTCAGGTCGAGCAACGATATAAGGATTTTTGTGGGGAAGAGCAAGCTCGTTTAGGCAAGGTGCGTTTTGCCATTGCTCAATGTGCTCTGCTTTAATATTACTGACAGAGTAAGGCACTTTATACCACTTACTGGTGTGTTTATGAAGCTCGGAATGCGCATCTTTACTAATTGAAATAATGCGCAGGTTAGTCGCGGTCATATAACCAAGCAAAGTGTTTAATGCGGCTTCGTTTTGCCCGTCCATAACATAATCACCAAAAATGTAATCTTGCTCGGGATAATGCTGCATGTTGATCACTAATTGGCTGACAGAGTCGAGCGGCGAGAGCTTTTCTTGATAAGAAAATGATAATTCCGCTAAGGCTTTCTTTTCTTGGTAGTACTGTTCATTTAATGGTGCGCGTTTCAGTAAATTTAGATATGAGAACACTATGCTAACAATATTGTTGACATGTTGCGCACCTAAATCAGAAAGTGAGATGCTAATGTTGAAGTCTTTAAAGTTAGAACCATTTACTCCAGAGCCAGCGGTTAAGGATAATGCCCATTGTTTGCTTTTTAATAAGGATAATATACTGCCAGGCCCCTCATGACCGATTAAGTAAGCAAGGATAGACTCTGGTTTATGGCGATAAAATTGATCAATACTTGGCATTGCAAAGCTGATGATCAATTGTTGATCGTTTTTAACCGGCTGCACAGATATCCATTTTTGCTGATGCTCAACATGGTAAAGCGGTTCGCTAATTTTAGCCTTAGCAAGGCCATTGGATTTTATCTTTGAGAAATGCATTGTGGCCAAACTTGCTAATTCGCTGAGCATTTGTGGCCCTTCTAACACTAAAGTCATAAAATGCGCTTGATAGTTTTTTTCAAAAAAGCTGCACACTTCATCACGCAAGTTATAGCCAGCTTTATCAGCCAGAGTTTCACTACTACCGACTGAAAATTTCGCAAAAGGATGGGCTTGGTTAATGGTTTCTTTGTGAACGTCATAAAGTCGGCGAATATCATCTTTAAGTTTTAACTTAAATTCAGCGTCAATATTTTTACGCTCTTTGTTAACAAATTCTTCGGACAGCAATGGCGCGGTAAAAAATTCACCAAAACGCTCTATGGCTGAACTGAAGTGTTGGTGACCAATATCAAAGAAAAAACAGGTATGTTCGGTTGCTGTCCAAGCGTTATTACTACCGCCATGCTCATTGATAAATTTCTGATATTCACTACCGTCAGGAAATTTTTCGGTGCCAAGGAACAACATATGCTCGAGAAAATGCGCTAAGCCTTGTCGGTGCAAAGGATCATCGAAATGACCAACATTTACCGCTAGAGCAGCGGCAGACTTACTAGATTCAGGATTATGAACTAATAAAACTCTTAAGCCATTGGTTAGCGTAATGGTTTGATATTGTTTAGAGTCATTCGGGCTTTTTTTCACTGTCGCTCCCGCACAATTTAACTATAGCAAGGTCTGACTATGCTTGAGTGTAATTTTTATTATTATCCTAAATTACCTCAAGGAATAAGGTGAGTCCATTTTATTCTGAACAGATGTTATAAAAGATAGATAATTCCTTTACTATAGCCAATATGATTAAGGCTTATAGCCATGCTAATAATTTTTATCAACTCAACACTTAATAGGCTTGGTATTCTAGTCAAAGCAGTTAAAATGCATGCTCATATGTTTGGGCTTGTCATTACACCGTATTGAAATTAAGGTATTTATGCAAATTTTTGTTATGCGCCACGGGCAAGCGGAAGCCATTGCACCTTCTGATTCACTAAGAACATTAACGGAGGGCGGTGTAAAAGAGGCTGAAATAACAGGGCAGTGGTTATTGGAAAATAGTCAGACCTTGGATTGTGTGTTTGTCAGCCCATATGTGCGCGCACAACAAACGGCAGACGCAGTCATTGGGCAATTAAGTCGTGTAGGCAAAAGACAAATATTGAGCTTTATCACGCCAGAAGATAGCCCTAAAGCCGTGCATGATTATCTTGATGCTGTTTCTTCTGATGAGCAGTATCAAAGCATATTGTTGGTATCGCACATGCCTTTGGTGAGTTATTTGGTTGCAGAACTAACTAGTGATAAGGCTATGCCAATATTCCAAACGGGGTCTATAGCGCAAATTGACTATGATACAGATAAGATGCAAGGACAGTTGTTGCGATTAATCGCACCTAATGACACCACCAAGTAGTGAGCCATAGCGGTTGGTTAACTTTCGGTAAGTTTGATTAATCGCGAAAAAATTTGTCTTTTAACTCGACTAAAACCAGTAATGCACCATTGCCACCCCATTCCAGTGGTGCTTGATGAAAGGCCATTACATCAGGGTGTTGTACTAGCCAATGTGGCACTTTATTTTTTAATATTCGAGCACCTAAACCGTGAACGATACAAACACATTGTGCATGTTCTTTTTCGCAAGCGGCAAGTAAGGCGGCAATTTCTCTTTTAGATTGGTGTTGATCTAGACCGTGTAAATCTAAAATAAGATCAGGACGATATTGCCCACGTCGTAAATTTTTAGCTTCAAAGCTATCGACGCCTTCACGAACATATTTTACTGGCCCATGACTATTTAAATTAGGTTCAAATTCATCAGAGAAATGGAATTCGGCTAGGGCTTTGCTATCTTTTTGTTTTGCTAAAGTGGTTTTCTGCTTGCTGGTTCTTTTTACCGGGTGTACCCTGTCCTGCACCATAGGTCTTACCTTACCGATGGCGTCTTTAAATAACTTTTTTTCTTCCGCATTAAGTGCGTCTTTAAATTTCATTGGCGAAGTCTAAAAACATCGACGAACAATAACAAGCGAAAGTATAATAAATAACAAAATCTATGAATGAAATTAAGCTTGAGGAAAACGTGGAAACAATAAACTTTGCAGAGGTAAGCGAGCAATTGCATACCGTTAATGATTACGTGCGTTTTGGCGCGAGTCAGTTTAATCAGGCTGAATTGTATTTTGGTCATGGCACCAATAACGCGTGGGATGAAGCTCTTACCTTAGTGATGCATGAACTTGCATTACCTATAGAAATAGCTGCTGAACTTATGCAATGCCAATTAGTTTCACAAGAACGAATGGCAATTTTACAGCTCTTTGAACGTCGTATTGTTGAGGGAGTTCCAGCGGCCTATCTCACTAATCAAGCGATGTTTTGTGGTTTACCCTTCTATGTTGACGAACGGGTGCTAGTGCCACGTTCGCCCATTGGTGAATTAATCGATAATAGCTTTTTGGGGTTAATCGACAAGGCACCAACGCGGATTCTAGATTTATGTACCGGTAGTGGTTGTATTGCCATAGCTTGTGCAGCGGCGTTTCCTGACGCGGAAGTTGATGCTTTAGACCTTTCAATCGATGCGCTTAACGTAGCGCAAATCAATATCGAAGGTCATGGTTTATCAGCACAAGTGATCCCAATTCAATCTGATGTTTTTTCTGGGGTAGCAGGGCAAAGCTATGATTTAATAGTGACTAACCCCCCGTATGTTGATCAAGAAGATGTTGATGCATTGCCGCAAGAGTTTTTGCATGAGCCGGAAATGGGGTTAGGCAGTGGCGATGATGGCTTAGATATAGTACGACAAATATTGGCGCAAGCAGCGAGTCATTTAAATGACAATGGCGTATTGATTTGTGAAGTGGGTAATTCACAGGTGCATTTAACGGCTGCTTTTCCTCATGTACCATTTCAGTGGTTAGAGTTTGAACGCGGTGGCCATGGTGTTTTTCGATTAACCAAAGCACAATTAGCGCAGCATCAGCAGGACTTCATACAATAAGTTTACTAGCTCATCAATCATATGATGGATGAGCTAGTAACAACACTCACGAGTAAGGTTTATTATGTCAGGCAATACTTTTGGTAAATTATTCACGGTGACTTCATTTGGTGAAAGTCATGGCTTAGGGCTCGGCGCTATTATCGATGGTTGTCCTCCTGGTCTTGAACTCAGTGAGGCTGATTTGCAGCTTGATCTTGACCGCCGTAAACCCGGCACATCTCGTTTTACGACTGCGCGTCGTGAAGCAGATAAAGTGAAGATAATGTCGGGGGTATTTGAAGGTAAAACAACCGGCACTCCGATTGGTTTGTTAATAGAAAACACCGATCAACGTTCGCAAGATTACGGTGATATCGCGAAAACATTTCGTCCCGGACATGCAGATTATACTTACTGGCAAAAATATGGTATTCGTGATTATCGAGGTGGCGGGCGTTCATCTGCACGTGAAACCGCGATGCGGGTTGCTGCTGGTGCAGTAGCCAAAAAGTATTTAAAGCAGAAATTTGGCATCACCATTCAAGCCTGTGTCACACAAATTGGCGATGTATATGCCGAAAACATTGATTGGAATATTGTCGAACAAAACCCCTTCTTTTTCCCCGATGCTAATAAGCTTGAACAATTAGAAGGGTTGTTACGCGCGATAATGCGCGAAAAAGACTCTATTGGTGCTAAATTGGTGGTGGTGGCAAATAATGTCCCTGTAGGTCTAGGTGAGCCTATTTTTGATCGTTTAGATGCTGAGATTGCTCATGCGTTAATGGGCATTAA
>JBFJQB010000039.1:0-19815 GCA_041616855.1 Cognaticolwellia sp.
ACTACCATCACGCGGAATAACAGAACCATGACACATACTGGCGGCACAACTTGCTACGCCCTGATGAAGCTTTTCATCTTGCTGTGGTAATTCAGTAGCGCTTAAAGTCCATAAGACAGCAAAATTTGCGATGATAATGCTTAAAATTCTCATAATTTATCCTCATGCACTGAAGGTAATGGCATGTTTTCAACTATATCTTTTTTAGGCTTTGACTGTTCAGGGACAACTAAAGCAGGGGTTGCCACACCAAAGTGTGTTTGCTCGGCCATAGACTCTAGTTTATCTTTTACAAACCAAGGCTTGCCATTTTTATCTAAATAAAGACTTTTCATATCTTTTTCAGTTAAAGGCCCTGAGCCTAAACGACTAAATACCGCAATTTGCCCACCGGTTTCATCAACAGCGCGATCACGCTCTAAACCACGAGATAAAGACAGTGCTTTAGATGTGGTCGAATACCAAGCAACAAATTCAGGTTTAGGGTCCGGACTAAAACCATAAAAGCGAGGTTGTGAATCTGGCGAGGTTAATTGCACTACTTTTAATCCTGAATCGCCATCTGCGATATAAGCAAAGAGTGAGGCATTAGTGGTAGCAACAACGACATCTTGTGCATCCTTTATCTGCCCTTGAGCATTATAAATTTGATAGGTTTTCATCGCTTGAGGTTTATTGATATCAACAATTACTAAGCCTTCTTTACCTGCTGCAACATAAGCAAAAGTACGAGAAACAAAAACACGATTAGCATCTGCAATTGAAATAGTATTATTGTTCACAATAAAAGCCCGCTCTGGCGCGGTAATATCTATAGTTTTTAAGCCATCATCATCGGTGACAAATAAATATCTAAATTGTTGTGCCACTGAATGACCGTTATTTAAAGGCACTGTGAGTAAGTGTTTAGGCGTTAACGGTTGATCTAAATCTAAAATGACCAAACCCGCATCAGCAACGACATAAACGTAACGGCCACCAATGGTTAAATGACGAGCGCCTTTTAAAACATCGTTTTCATTCCATGTTAAGGCACGTGTTAAGAAGTTATTTCTCGGCTCTCCATCCATCAACGTATCCATATTCGTTAAAATTAAGCCTTCGTCAGCATCAGTAATTAACGCGTAATTATAAATGGGGTGGAACGGTTTCTCTTGGTTGGTAATACGCATCAAATCACCTTGGTTACGCTCAGGAGCAACCGGTTGCGTCGTAACCAAAGAGACACAAGTAGCATTAGCGCTTTTAATATTGGTATCTTGGCCAAGTAGTGATGCTGGCGCCGTGATAATGCGCTGACTTACGCCTTTATTGGCAATGGAAGCAACGTCATAAACCACTAAACCTTCTTTGCCGGCCGCAGCAAATAAGTACTCGCCGCGCAATTGCAAACAATTAATCGCGCCAGCATTGTGGTCATAGCCAATTTTTAGTTCTTTATTATTATCTAAATGCTGTTGATAAAAATCAGGATAGACATATTTATGTAAAAAGCTGCCCTTCAAGGCTTGTGGCTCTTCCCACTCAGTAACTTGTACTGCTTCAACTGACTCTTCACCGCCGACATAGGCATGAAAGCCAATAAAGTCGATAAAGTCAGTGCCTAAACCCAGTGTTTGCGCAAATATAGCGTTATTGTCGGCATCTTCAGCTAAGTGACAATCACTACACTCGCGAGTTTCTTCTTTTCTCACCGTATGGGAAAAATGCGGGTTCATCGCTTGTGAGCTATAGCCACTGGCAGAAATCGGTGGTTGTTGCACATAGATTTTTTCACGGTTTGAATTGGTTGAAGACAGCACTAAAGCAGATGTTGAACGAAGTGGCGCAATTTTTCCACCATTGATCCCCCCCCTGCGGCCTAACATAAATATTTGATCGCGCACTACCTGGGGATTGTAACTGGCGTAGTTTCTAGACTCACCGCCCTCATAGTGCTTATTTTCTGTTTTCCAGTTTGCCTCTATCGGTAAGTGACAACCACCACAACTTGTCGTCCAAGACTGATGACAGGTGTAACATTCCATTTCATCATTATTATGCGCTAACATATCTGGAGTAACATCTAAACCAAAATGCTGATCAATCGGATCTTTCTTCATGGTTTTAGCACGAGCAGCTTTGGCGTTATATTCTTTCTTTTTTGGATCGATAACATCTTTTAAAAGACTTAACTTCCATTCCAGTTCAGGCCAAATTAAACTGCGCTGATATAGTCCGTCTTCTTTCCATTGAAACCTTTTCTGACCATCAGGGTTACGGATTAATGATAAGTCTGTACCGCCAGGAGGCGCAGCAGGACCTGAAGTTTTTAAATTTGGATAATCAGAAACCGTGCCATGACAATCAACACAATCTATTTCAACCGCACCGGCGACTTCTCCATATACATGCCCATTGCCATGATTATCTTGAGAATAATGACAATCGACACAGTGCATACCGACATCTAAATGTACCGATGACATATGGACCGCTTTATCGAATTTTTTCGGGTCATCAGGCTCGACTATTTTATTTTCTTTATCGAGTAAATTACCTTTACGATCTTTCTTGAACACTGCTCTGAAATTCCAGCCGTGACCGTGGTAATCAGCAAATTGGGTATTTTCCATTTCATCATTTTTAGTCCAAACATCACGCAAGAACTCTTGATCTGACCATAAGCCTCTGACCGCAGCGCCTTCAGGGTTACTTTTCATGGTATTGAATTTTTCTTCATGGCTTGGGTAACGCTGCTCTTTCGGGAACATTTTTGGTGCGTCAGCTTCATAATCCCACATGGTGTAACCTAAAAAGGTGTTCACAAACATATTAGGTTGATGCATATGACAAGACATACACTGCGCTGTTGGTATAGCTCGAGAAAAAACATGTTTTAAAGGATGACCATCTTCATTTTTGGCAATGGTGGGATCTACCGTTTGCGTTTGACCACTATTGCCAAATTGTGCGTAAGGTCCAGAATGGCGAGGTTCTCGATCATTGGCATATACTACATGACATGAGCCACAACCTGAGGTTCTAAAATCACCCGGATTATCGTTGGTGCCTAAAAACCACATCAGTGGATCGTTTAAACGGGTTTTATGTGCATTAAGTAGCGGCACTGAAATTCGTCCACCAGTACCAGGGCCACGATTAGATTGTTTAAAGTCTGGTCTACCCGGTTCTTCAAGACGCTGTAATTGCCCAAGTGCATTCGGTAGTCCAGTTTCAGGGAATACATTGGAAATATTACGACCACCACGTTCGAACACGCGAAAAATATCACCCGGCGGTACATTTTGCCATTTCGGTAACGGGTACAAAATAGGTAAAACCCCATGATTTTTAGCCGCTTCTTCGCTGTTGGCTAATGGCGGTCCAGCAATGGCGGTTGGCTCACCGTCACGGGTATAAGCTTCACCTAACACGTAATTTTTATAGGGCAAAATATTGTTGGCATAAGATGCAGCGCCAAATAACATCGCTCCTGTCGCCATAATGCTGCGTTTTGCTGCTTGTACTGTCGGTAAATGACACGCGCCACACGCCTCTTCAGCAATGCGTAAATCCGAGGGATTTACAAAGCGTACGTATTCTGCTGCTTCACGATTAAGCAAGGTATAACTGACTTGTGGATTCGCACTGGAAGGAAAGTTCCAATCTTGCGGAAAACTCGGTGCAACGTGCGCTTGTTTTAAGCTGGCTAAATAATTTTTGTCTTCTTGTTTAGCATTAAATGGCTTAGTTACTTCAGCATTACCGCCATGACAATCAGTACAGCCTAGTATCACCCCTGGGCTAGCATGCATAGATAGACTGTCGGTATCGGTATGACAACTTAAACAGCCAGTACTTTTAACCAAAGCTTGCTCTGGCGTCTGACTTTTAGGTGCTGGTGGTGTAAAGCTATATTCAACGTCAACTTTTTGATGTTTATCTGACGATACAGCGCTAAATGAAGTTAAGGCAAAGCTAAGTATTACTAACACAATAGCACTTAAATATAGGAGGGAATTCTTGAAAGTCATTGTAAAATTCATAAACATCTTAATAGGTGAGGACTAGGTTAAATAGCACAGAATATGGCAGTTTATATTCACTACCATAAAGTTGGTCAAAGCCTTTACCTGGCGCCAAGACAGCAGCAGATAAACGGGCAACTATGTTTTGAGATTGATATGGACGCCAGATCAATGACGCGGATATGTCTTGTCCTAAATTTTTGTCAATCGGCCCTTGTTGGCGCAAACTCTCTAACACTTTGGTGTCATCAAACCATAATTGATTTAGATTCATCGAGACCCGAAGCTCAGGTAAAATATCAGCATCAAAACCAACACCTAACAAACGTAAGCCTGGATTGATAAAATTTGACTGCCCTTGCTCTTTACTTGATCTAAGCGAAGGTAAAATACCATTACGCCCTGACAATGCCACACCGCCACCGCCAATTAACGGTACCGTTTGTCGAATAAAAAAGCTGGTGTCCGAGCCGGCAAATTGCGGGTTTTCGAAAATAGCATCGAAGCCTTTAGCGACATTATCAAAGGGGTCATCATCACCTGACGCCCATAAAACTGATAACTTGGGTCTAAACCAATCAAAATCTATGGAAAACTCAGAGGCAACAAAAAAAGCCGTTATTTCATCTTTTTCATTGCGGTAACGACTACTCGTTTGCTCGCCAATAGCATAATAAGCAGACGCAGTGACATTTAAGCGGTCAAAATGACCGTCACCACTATAACCAAGATAAGTGACATCATAATCTCGTGAAAAACGCTCTTCAAATAATGACGACGGACGCGTGATAAAACCGTTTTGATCGTATTCAATCTGCCCTTTTTCACGATTGCGGTTGAAAGTCACACTGGCCTGAGAAACAAAACCCAGTGCAGGAAAGTCTTGCCAGTACAAGTTAGCGGTATATACATCATCATCACGTAAACTTTGTGAAATATCGTTTAATCCACTGTTAGTATCTTTTTCTAAACGTCTAAACCATGCAAGATTATATTGAAAAATATTATTATCTCTATTGCCAAATAACCGCACACCCAATTGAGAGTCTTGAAATAAAAAGCCTCTAAAATCCGACGAAAATGGCTGAATCCCCACACGCAAACTATCAAAGTCAAAGCGATGGGAAACATTGCGCAAATGTTTATCAACAAATGCCGCTTGTATGCCTAAAAATCTATCTGAACGTTTACGGCCACCGTCACTTTCTAAGGTTGGATCAATATTTAGTAAGCCCCGCTCCTGAAATCTCACCTGATTAAAGTTAAATACTGTCGTTAAGCGAAACTCATAATCAGGTGGTCTAAAAGTAGTATCTCCTTGGTAAAATACCTGTTCTAAAATCAAACTTTGACTAAAGACTGAACCATTACCTGTGCCTATGGTATCTAATGAATCAGGTCTTCTGGTTGTCGCGACCCCAACCGGAACGGGAAAATTACGCGGCTCTACTACGGTATCTGAAATGGCAATCACATTATAAAACCAATCCTCGCCCCAAACGGGGTAATCACCTTTTAATGGATTGTAACCGTTATATGGATCCCATAAATTACTCTCGATCCCTATCATTTCAACAATACGCCAACGATCAGGCATCATAGTGCCAAGTGGGATGGTTTTATACCAAGGTTTTATCTTTTTATCTTCGTCACAAGGGCGCAGTTGATATTCATCTACCGGGTGACCGGGTCGTTGCCTTTTTGCTTCAACAGAGCCTTCACCACAAAGCATGTATGCAGGAATAATCGCACTTTTTTCAGTGGCTTCAGTTTTATTAATATCTTCAGCTTGTACGGTATACACAGCACTGAGTGCAAAACTAAGTAACAATACGGATGATTTAAAGGCCATTACACACTTCCGTTTCATCTGAATTTAAAAATGGTGCTTGTGGGCAATTAATATAGCGTAATCTGATTGTTTGATTTGGAAGATCAATTTTATCGGCGCGTATCGCCTTCGGTGCGTTATTAATACTGCCATTTAAAGCTAGTCCTGCTTGATGAACGCCAAGAAATGAAATCATATCGTCTTGATCAATACCATCGCCAGAAACACCAATCCCACCTACTAAGGTATCGCCACGGTAAACAGGTACACTACCTGGAAATATTTGAATGCCGTTTGCCAATGCCATTATTTTATTGTTATTGGTAAAGGCATCGTTATTCGCTAAGCCCGTATTACCGGTACAGTTATTATCAACATCTGGCACAACACCTAGCACAAAAGCAACGTGTTGGATAAGTGAGTTATAAATTAAATCAGACTGTAAACCAACGTTAAAAACACTCCATTGCCCTGACGGTTTACTTAATGGCCCGGGCGGGCCAGCTATCGGTCCATCAGGAAAAGTTGGTCGTGATAAATTACCGCCAGCGCGATCAGAAAACGCAGCGAATGAACCGTTACTTTCTAATGCCCCTGTTAATCCTAAAAAGTGTTGTAAGTCTGAAACATAATTTGAAAAATTAACATTGGGGACATCTAACAGCGCTAAGCCGGCAGTTAAATCAACCGGCTCTGCTACGGTATCAAGATAAATTGGTGCAGGTAAAGCTCTAAGGGCATCTGCAGGGGCATTGGCTAAACTGCCCGTATTAGAAAAAAATGCAGCGGTACGAGCTTTTTGTAAAGAAACATCCGCGCCAAATACCGGTGCATCTCGGGTTCTTGCCATACCAAGGATTGCACCTTGGCTATCAACAATCGAAACAGATACTCGTGCTTGAGTTCCATTTGGCTGACGAATTTGTGCACGCGTTTTATTAGCGATGGCAATGGCTTGATTTAACAGTGCTTGTACTTCTGTTTTAGTTAATTGTTTATTGGCGTCACCGCCAGGTTGGTCGTTTGCTGTCTGTGCTGGAAAGCGGTTGTTATCATTTGCATCAGCAAATATAAACGCGTCCAGACTTTCACCTTCGCTGTCTTTAAATATTGTAGGGTCTGCAGCAATAATACCAGAACCACTTTGACCGAAAACAACCCCTGCTAACACTTGACGATTTACATCACTGGCCAGTGCTAGATCGGCTTCACCACCATCATAATAACCTGGTACAGCAACTAAATGGCCTAAGTTATTGTTAATGCGATTAAAACTCTGACTAGTCGTACTAACTAAATCACTAATGAAAGCATCACTAAAACGAGCGGTTTTGCCCACTATGGTAATAACATCACCTCTACGCGATAAAGGCGCGGCAAAGCCAAGTGAGCCAGCTAAAGCTATCAGCTCATCATTATCTAAATCAAAACCACTGATGTCTTTATCTAAGCCGTAAACACCATCTGATATAACGCCTATACCGCCCACTGGTGTGCCAGCTTTGTACAATGGAAAACCGCCAGCGTCTGCAGATAAACCTAGAGGTGAACGACGTGGTCCGGCGCTAGGCAAATCTAGTGAATTGAATCGTAAATTAAAATCACTACAGGCTAACTGACTAAACTGAACACCAAATAAAGGACCTGATGGCGTGTTGTTTTCACCTGGATTAAAGTTCTCTTGTATTATTTGACTGGCGGTACGCGTACTAAAAGCATTACCTTCAGAAGAAATAAAAGCAGCGGTAATTGCTTTGGAAATCGCCACCATAGTATCAGGGATAACATTCACATTTTCTAAACCGCCAGACACTTTAGCCAAACTTGTATTAGCGGTTGAGCTAATGGTGATAAATTTATCGGCATCAGTCATCCTAAAAACAGCGAGCACATTACCGAGTCTATCCGTCACTGCTATTGTCGCTTTTAATTGACGAGCGGTAGCTTCTGCAACAGCTTGGCTAATAATGAGTTCAACATCGGCTTTTGTTAAAAAGGAATTTGTAGTCGCACAATAACCTGTACAGCCTTGAGCACTGTTATCTATGACTTCGCTTTGATCCACTGCTGAGTTTTCACTACTATTTGTCCCGCCGCCACAACTGGTTAACAGCGCAATTAAAGGTAATAGTAAGACAACAAGAAGCTTAATGCGCATTGCTAATTAGCTCCAAGCTTTTAATGCGTGGGTGCGCATGAGTTAGTTGACGAAAGATATGATCTTTCGCTTGATGAAAATCATGACAATCGATGCAGGTATTTGGAATTAAGTTCTTACTTTCAAGACCGCCATGACATTGCTGACAATTTTCTATATCTGGTATCAGCACATCTGAACTCAAATCTGATTTATCTGCTTGATGGCAATCTAAACAAACCATAGTTTCATGACCTTCGTGAGTAAAATCAGCTTTTGGTAACCACTTTTTGGTTAAAGCAACCGGTTCTATTTGCCAAGGAATTTCATCTTCTTCATTTTTAGTCATAACGTGACAGACTGCACATGCTTGACGTTCAAAGATATCGTTTGCTGCTTGATTAGCTCGACTTTCTGCCCAAACAAGTGCTTGCGTTCTTACGGTTTGTTTGGTGAGCTTTTCGATAGCAGCAACCGTTTGCGAATTCAATGATTGTTCGAAATTTTTACGTAACCTTTCATCGCGTCCAGGGCGTCTCACCTTACGAACACTGTAAAGTTCTCCAGCTTTAACGATCGGATTTTCTACATCAATATTTAAATTTTGGTAAATAAAACGAAAGGCATAGTATTCTCTCATCATCATTACAACTTCCGCGGGAGAACCATGAGGTACAACCCGCTTAGGGTCATCAGTGTCAAAGGTTAACTGATGACAACTTTGGCAGTTCTCTTCCATGGTAATAGGCTTCATTTCTAAGCCGTTTAATGCTGGTTCATGACAATCAGTACAGGCTAATTGCACTTCTCCTGTAGCAGACATAATGCCTTTGGGGTCCATGTGCAACTGGTGAGAAAACTCTAGATTAGACTGCTCTGCTGTATCGGCATTTTTAAGTAAAAGCCGTTGAGTATGCCAACCAGTCGTTAGCATATTTTCTAACACAGGCTTTAACATGCTGACACTAAAAGAAGGATGATGGCGCTCAAAATCTGTCGCTGAGCCATATTCAATATTATTGACTTTATCTAGGCTGCTTTTTTCATGACAGGTCACGCAAACTTGTTGTGAATACTCGCTCAGTGTTTCTCGACTGTTATGCTCTTTATGACAACTGCTACATTGCGATAATGGCGAAAAATCGCTGGTGATATTCATTTCAGCCACATGCTGTTTAATTGCGCTATGACAAGTTAAACAGGCCTGATTAGTTGTGGGTTCAAAAGCTTTTTTATGACACTGACTACAGTCGTCACCAATAAATTGATGCGGTTTTATTAACTCACCCGACAACCATAGTTTATCATCTGGCAACGAGCTTGCCCTAAGCGTTTCCATCCATGTTGGTGCTAAAACACCGGATAACGGTAGCACTAAGCAAGCAAGTAACACTAAAAGAAAAAGTAACCAACTCCAAGTGCGCTTATACAAATTTAAATCTGTAAACTTAACTCGGTAGCGATTTTGCAGTGGTTCTTGCTTTGCTGTACTCAACTTTACTTGCACAACAAAGTCACAACCTTGTTCACCCGCTAACAAAGTAATTTTATGCCCTGAAATTTCGATAACATCGCCAATGGTTAAAACGCAGTTTTTAACCATCACACGATTAAATAAAACGTCTTTACCAGAAGCTGTGGTAATTTTACAGCCATCGGTATGTGACGTTAATATTGCATGCTCTAATGACACTCTAGGGTCTGGTAATAATATATGTTGGTTAGTGCCACGACCAATACGTAAAGTTTCGCTTTCAACTAAAACTTCTTCGCTTGCGTAGCTTTGACCTTGTTTTTTTAAGTATCTGATCAGTAATTTCATTATATTTCCTTACATTACCAATAGATAAACACTGAAAGAATATGTACTATTAATGCCGCTAACAAAGCAAAAGAAACGGGCACATGAATATATAACCATAGCTTTAATAAAGCATTGGTTTTAATGTGATAACGTAATGTTTTCAATGATTTTTTTCGACGACCAAATAAGTCTATTAATTGTTTTAATTGTATCGCACTTTGCTGATCAGTTACTTTAGCTAATTCTTCAACCAATAAATGAATACAACCAGACTGGTCCTCATTAGCATAAAGTTCGCCATTAAATAACAAACAGGACTTGTCTTCTATACTTAATTGGTCAAATAAATCACCACCAATTTCAGTGCGTTCAATCGCACTATTAATCATTAACTTTAGGGGGGCAGGTAACTCTTTAGATAGCTTAATTATTTGACGATCGACATCTTCAATAGATAAGTAATATTCTTCAGCAGATATGGTTTTAAGGTTTGCTCTTTTTTTAATCGGCAGATAGACATAAGCCCATGCGCCATAAAAGCCACTAAATATTGCGATGCACATTAACGCATACGCTAAAGTGTGCACATTCAAACCAAATTGAAAACCAGTATGCAAAGTAGCTAAAACCAGTAGCCCTGAGCCTAAATAAACATGCGCTGAAAGCCATCCTTTTACCGTGCCCAGCGTGGAGTAGTAAGCTCTTTTTCTCCGACCAAAGTACATTAACCAAACAATAAGCAAAGCGGATATGGTGCCTATGGTATAGCCAAACCATGTACCGCCATTTTTAGGTTGACCAGGTTCGTGCATCACATAAATGATTGATACAATTACGGTCAAGAGCAGGCTGATTTTTAAATAGCGACCACTGGCGTAAGTGAGAAATTGTTCCATTAGTTATAAATTCACCACATTTATGAAGTTTTCTGGGCTAACACGATTCGCGGCTCCGGTTGGGCAAGCTCGGACACAGGCAGCACCGCCATCAATATCCTTACACATGTCGCACTTAACGGCTTTTTTGATGTTATCACCGTCTTTTACCTTATTTTCACCAGGTTTTTCCCCGGCATCAAAAAACATCCAATTCCAGAAGTTGCTATTTTTTTCTTTTGGATATTCCATCTGAATAACACCGTATGGGCAATTTCGTTCACAATTACCACAGCCAATGCAACTGTCATCAATAAACACTTCACCGCCAAGACCACCACGATGTATAGCATCAGGGGGGCAATCTTTCATACAACTTGGGTCTTCACAATGTCGACACGATGTGGGCACATGGACATGAGCAAATGTTGGCCCCGCTTTCCTATTTAATCGTGACGTACCGCCATGCGTTGCTGCACATGCAGTTTCGCAATTATCACAGCCGATACAAGTATCTTCGTTGATCAGTAAAACATCGGTCGCTTCACCTAAACCTTGTTGCATTAAAAAGGATAAAATATCACCGGACTCACTCTCTAATTCAAGCTTAGTATTCTCTAAATGACGTTGTTTTACTTCGAGTTCCATGGTTTCACGTAACGTCGGTGATTTTGCTAGTAAATCGTTAAAGGAATCACTGTCTAGGGATATTGTTTCTGTTTTTACTGTCGCGGTGATCGTTGCCGACCTAACAGTATTTCCTAATAAGCCCATTTCTCCAACCACATTGTTGGCGGCCACATACGACATCGGTATGTTTTTATCACCGACCTTTTTAGATACAGTGACCGAGCCACTTCGTATTACATGTAAACAGTTAGCTTCATCACCTTCTGAAAATAACACTTCATTGGCGCGATATTGATTTAGCTGCGCTTTACTGACAATGGGTTGTAGTTGTTCAATGGGTATTTTAGGAGCAAATTTTGCTTGTATAGTACGAGCAATAAAGGTTTCGTCTAAAACCCTTTTAACGGCATCAACAGAGGTGATCAATTTAATCATAGTGCGTCGAGGCGTTTCAATGACAATACAAGAGTCACCTGACATCACAGTAGCAGAACGACGTCGACCGGAAATCAAGCTCATTTCACCAAAAAAATTGCCCTGCGTACTTTTGATAACCCGATCACCAATAACAATATTTACATCACCTGCCAATATGGTGTAAAAGCTATTGGTATAATCATTTTTCTTAAAAATTTCTACATTAGGTTCAAATACATGCACCTGGCTATCGAGCATCACCTCTCTAAACGTTAATGCTGATAACGGCGTAAATACCGGTATCTTGGTTTGCATCATAGCGAGGGTTTGATCCACATCCAAATCAAACGGTAAATGTTCGAGCTTACTTTCTAATAAAGGGTGATCCGCTGGGTTAATGTCGTTACCGAGGATATATTCAACAACTTCATAACCTTGGTTCATCGCCTGTTTAATTAGCGGATAACCACCGAGAGCTCCAATCACATATATACCGGGGACGTTGGATTCATATTTAGCAGATAAAACCGGAATGGAATTGGGATCACTGTTGGGAAATTCAATGCCGAAAGACTCAACTAAGGCTCTGGGTGGAATAGCGCCTAAACGGGCAATAATTCTATCCACGGGTACTTGAATTTCGCCGGATGCAGTTTTTAAAACAAAAATGCCGGGTTTATCTCGCTTTGGCGTTAGTTCAATACGATGAGGGTTAGTATTATAACAACACTCAACCTCACCATTATCAATGGCTGCTGTAATTAAATTTAAGTTGCCCTCTTTAGCTCGGGCAAATTCATCACGTCGATTAACAATAAAAACTTTATTGTTGTTTGCTAGCACTACCGCATTTTCTATTGCCGCATCGCCAGCACCAACAACCACAATGGTTTCATTTTTATGATCATCAGGGTTATCAAGAGTATATTGCACAAACTTGGCATCATCACCCGCAACACCTAATTTTCTTGGGTTACCCTGAACGCCAATGCCCAAAATAATAAACTCAGCTTGTATAACATCGCCGTTGGCTAAAGTTATTTTAAAGTCACCTTTCTCACCATCAATGTTAACGACCGCGGCATTATATTGAATATTAACTTTATTATCTAAAAGCCCTTGTTGCCATTCATCTAAGATCGCTTCTCTTTTTCCGGCTTCAAACGCGATGGGGCTACGTAAAGGTAAAATGCTTGGCTCAGCCATGACATGTTTACCTTTTTGATATTTTTGGATGGTATTGGCAATTTTGGCACTAGCTTCGAGCAAAACATGCGATATATTAAGCTCCGCAGCATGGGCTGCTGCACTGATACCGCCTGGTCCAGCACCGATTACCACAACTTTATATTGTTTAGTCAATACCCCAACCCTTTAAATAATATTTTGTAAATCCCATTTTTTATTATATCGGGATATTTAATTTTAAAAATTCTAACAATGTTAACAATTTAAATCTATTATTTCAGTATTATGTGACAAAAGTACCTATAATTTTCCTGTACTTTCAAAATATCCAAAAAATCACATAAATAGTGGTAATAAAATGAAAACCTACTTACGATTTTAGCTTTCGACTTTAACTATTGACAAAATTAGCGATAAGATTTTCCCACAATATTCGTACCGTTCAAATGTGATGAAGATACTGACATTCCATGCTTAAAACGGCAGATATCATTAACGCCACTCAAAACTAAGTTGATTTTCAGTTGATGGCTACCCAATAAGCGACCTAAAACGATTTATAAATTATTAGAAAACTTGCTTTTAATAGTTTAGCCGCAATATTGCTAACCGGCGACAACTGTACAATAATTGAACTGCAAAATGATTGGTAAGAAATGATTGGTAAGAAATGATTGGGTCTTTGGTCGTGCGTTTTCTCAGGCCTTCTTTTTTACATTTAAATAGGAAATAATGATAAAAACGCACTTATAGCTTTAGTATTATTCACATCAGTTTTTGCAACGCATGGCAATGAAGAATCTGACCAGAACAAAATTCACCAAGTTATGAACCAATATAGTATCAGCGAAGGTATCGGAGATATGAGAAAACAAGCACTGTTAATGGCTAAGGATAGAGTGTGGCTAGGCGCTGTCGGTGGACGAATAACCGTTCAAACCATGAATATGGAAATTCAAACAGAATAATATAAACAAGAAAAATTATTTATGCCTGATACAAAATGGTTCAGTGATGCTCGAGATCGTTTAATTAAATTCTACGTTCAAGGTAATGTCGCTGTTGCTAGCTTTTATTGGTATCGAACTGTTGTTTTGCCTGCTAATGCACCATTAGAGAAAGCAAAGTTTTACCAACAGCCTTTGCCACTGGTGGTCATCTTAGTGCTAGAGAAAAAAAGGCTCAGTGGATAATGGTTCACCCCCACGCTTCGCCGATGGCCCAACCAAATTAAAATCAATCATTTAGCTATTATTAAAGCAATATAAATACATAGGCTATCAATAACAAAAAAACGCCCCAAGCTATATTAACTTGGGGCGTTTTTATCTGTCGAGTTTACGCTTGTTGATTGCTCAATTGCTGATTGACTAGTTTAATCAACGTCATCAAAGCGAGTTAGAATTCAGAGTAATATCTTACACCAAACTCACTTGCGTCATTGCTCTTGATAACCAGTAAATAGTCACCGGTATTTAAACGTGCATCATCATAGCGTTCATCCGTTACGTTGCGACCGTAAAGTGACACTGTCCAATCGGCATTAGCCGGTGAGTATGAAACATCAAAGTTAATCAAAGAACGGTCATCAACCAAAGTCATCCGACCCGCGTCTGAACTTGGCTCGCCATACATTTCATCGCGGTATGAATAATCTAAGCGAGCTTTAATAGCCGCACCATTAGCTAATTCGAATTCATAAGCAGGGCTAATTGAGGCCGTTAATTTAGGTGTTAACGGCGCAACAGGTTTAACACCGTCTTGCTCATCTACATCAACGTCAATGTAACCTAAGCTAGTATGGATAGAGAAGTTGTCCGTCAAATAAGCAGTACTTTCCCATTCAATACCACGTGAAGTTTGTGTGACTACTAAGTTACGAGTATCAAAGCCCCCTTCTGAAGTAGTATTCACTTGATAAGGTAGGTCTTCATAATTAGTATTAAAAATAGCAATACTCATGTTGAAGTTACTCGTTACTTCACCTTTCATACCCACTTCGTAGTTAATCGCAGTAATATTGTCTGAAGCGACAAAACAATTAGGGTTACCAAACAAGCAGTATGGGCGCGCTGGGAATTGACCGCCTTGATAACCACTTTGAATGCTGGCATAAACATTTAAGTCATTTTCCATGGTGTAGTTTGCCGACAAATCGTAGCTTACTTGACTCCAATCGTCTTTTGCAAAGAAGTCTCCAATACCAACATTGGCAACCGCTTCTTTTTCGTCTTGGGTATAACGTAAACCACCAGAAATACGTAAGGCATCTGTCGCATACATCGCTACATTGACAAACACTGCTTTACTGGTTGTTTTTTGATCAAGCTGCAATAAGTTACCACCACCATTAAAGCTAGAGTCCGCGCCTTGACGGTTTTTGCCGGTTTCTTCAAACCAGTAAAGACCAGACACAAAGTCTAATTCGCCGATGTAACCGTTTAGTTGCAACTCAACTGAAGTTTGTTCTGCTTCACCACGCTCTGGGTAGTGATCTAGGTTATAAACTGTGCTGTCATCATCTAACCCAGCTTTATAATCAGATGAACGGTTACTTATAATGAATTTCGTGCCTAAGGTATCTGAAATATCATAGTCAGCAGTAAATGAAACGCCGCTAGCACTATTTAACACTTCGGTAACCGCTAACGTACCGGTTGCATTATCATAAGGGTCAGCTGCAACATCTGAATTACGCAAAGGCCCAGAAGGCGTTGGAGAGCCAAAACGTTCGCCAGAATAGTAAGCTCCATTTGGTACTTCATCAATTAACGTTGTATAAGGGCGAAGACCCCCTTCACCATCATTGGCATCAGCAGTAAATACCACTCTTAATTGTTCATTTACATTATATTTTAATGAAAAACGACCGTGTAATTCACGACTTTCACCAACATCGTATTTTGCTTCTGGCAAATTAATAAATTCGCCTAAACCGTCACGTCGGTTGTAACCGGCATTAAAGTTAAACGCTAAATCGTCATTGATGGCGCGGTTTAAAAATATATCGCCTTTTACTCGTCCGCGTGTGCCTACTTCAGCTGCAACTTTAGTGACTGCTTTTTCATTTGGCTGTTTAGTGATGATATTAATCGCACCACCAATTGAGTTACGACCATATAGCGTGCCTTGAGGGCCACGTAATACTTCAATGCGATCGATATTGTTTAGGTTCCAGTTTTGGCCTACTTGGCGACCAAGATAAACACCGTCAACATAAACACTGACACCAGGGTCGGTCGTGATTAAGTGATCTTGCAGACCAATACCACGAATAAACGGGTTGGCAGATGATGTATGTCCAGCAGAAAACCCGGTAATATTAAGGTTAGGTACAAATTTACCCACATCAGTAATACTTGCTATACCTTGCTCTGCTAAAGCATCACCACTGAAAGCACTGATAGCAATTGGCACTTCATAAATAACTTGAGAACGCTTTGTTGCCGTAACTGTAATGGCTTCCATTTTTGAATTTTTGGCTGTTTCTTCAATCGTTTCTTCAGCTATTGCATGAGTTGCAATTAAGCCTGGAGAAAGTAGCGCCAACGCCAACGCCGCATTAATTTTAGTCAATTTATTCATTTAGGTTCCCCATAGGAAGTAGAATGTGAAGAAATATTCAACAGCCAAAATTATTTCGAAACAGTCTTAAAGACATTTTTACGCGTAAAAAAAACGCCTCATCCGCTGGGAGAGTCGCATTATTCATGATGTTATGTAAATAGTACTATACAGACTAGCAGTTTCGAAATTACTGCTGTTTGGTTGGGTGCGCATTCTAGCACCACTTTTTAATATCTCATAGGATCTAGCTGCACTTTTTTTAACTTTTATTAGAAAATAAGTGAAAAATCGATGTACGCTATGGGCGTAGTAAATAATTTTTTTAATAATTAAGAAAACTATTTTTGTGTTGAAAATATCGACAGACTTTCTGGCTTGGTTGAAGCTCGAAGCTTATTTCACGCGCAAAGCCTCTTATTTTAAGCAATAAAAAAGCGGACGACTGTCCGCTTAGGCATCTATAAAACTCATAGGGTTGTCATTAACAACTAACCATTAATGCGTTTTATTGCTGCTGCTGTTAATTCTGCAGAAGTGATCGTTGCTAACAACTCTTCAACTCTTGATTTAGGGAGTTTTGCTAACATTAACCCACCTGTTTTTAGTGCATTATTTGTACCTGCAAAAGCCACTAGGTTTTGGCCATTACACTTTACATCATCAAATATATTACGAATTTTTAATTTATTAGATTTTAAAAATGAACGTAAGCGAGATTTATCATCAACTGAAACATATTCACATAGCGATTGTGCAAAGTTTTGTGCTTGAGAGTTTTGTGAATAGGTGGTGATCAGCAATGCGAAGGTGATGATTAATGTAATGTTTTTCATGGTGTGCCTTAATATCAAAATAATATAAACAAATGAAACGAACTATCGATACTAAGTCGCGTTGGAAACCCCGCTGTCATAGATTCACTCCTTAGACCGGTGGTTTTGCGTAATACTTTTTCAAGTATCTTGCCGTTTCTGCTGGAGGCGCATTATACAGGTAGCGTGTTGTTAAACAAGCTTAAAATTGTTTACCCAATTCAATACAATGATAAATCAAAAGCAAAGGCTGGAAATAACCCTACTGGTTAATCAAAACCTCGGTTCAAATAATGCTTGCGTACAGGACATCGATAAGCAACTCGGTTATAATCATTTTTTTATTTTTTGCCTTTAAAGGACGCCATGACTTACGATATTTCCCTTGTTGATATTTCAGTACAACCCATTGAACTGTGTAAATTGTTAAAAATAGCCAACATGGTTGGCGGTGGTGGGGAAGCTAAAATAGTGATCAGTGAAGGCTATGTACTGTTAAATAACGAGGTTGAATTTCAAAAGCGAAAAAAAGTTTACCACAATGATATTATTGAGTTTAATGGTGAAATTATTCAAGTAAATTATCTTGAACCTGCTGAAAATGAAGTTAACAAAAAAGCAAAAAACCAATTACCAGCAGTGCTGAGCAAGTCCAATAAGCCAAAGTCGGCTAACAAGAGTAAAACAGGCCTACATAGTCAAACCAAAACAACGCCATCAACAGATGTTATGCGTTCAAAACGTAAACCTATTTCATTTTAGTGTTAATGCCAGTTCATATAAATCGTCCGACATGCTTAATTTACTACGACTTTTTATCTCTTCGAGCAATTTAAACCTTTTGTGGCTGAAACTGCCCTGCTAGAATATGTCTCATATAATACTCGTTTACTAATGGAATTTTTTCACAATGCGTACAAGCCAATATTTACTTTCAACATTGAAAGAAACCCCTGCTAGCGCTGAGGTTATCAGCCATCAATTAATGTTACGTGCAGGTTTAGTGCGCAATGTCGCATCAGGCTTATATACTTGGTTACCAACCGGTTTAAAAGTACTGCGTAAAGTTGAAAACATTGTTCGTGAAGAAATGGAGCGAGCGGGTGCATTAGAAGTATTAATGCCTATGGTACAACCTGCTGATTTATGGGAAGAGTCAGGTCGGTGGGAGGATTACGGTCCAGAATTATTACGTTTAAATGACCGTCATAATCGCTCATTTGTTTTAGGCCCAACGCACGAAGAAGTGATCACAAAACTGGTCAGCAATGAAATAAGTAGCTACAAACAATTACCTTTGAACCTCTTTCAAATACAAACAAAATTCCGTGATGAAATTCGCCCTCGCTTTGGTGTTATGCGTGGTCGTGAATTCTTAATGAAAGATGCCTATTCTTTCCATTTAGGCGAAGAGTGCTTAAAAAAGACTTATCAAGTGATGTTCGATGCTTATTGTCGAATCTTCGATCGTTTAGGTTTAGATTACCGTCCTGTTATTGCTGATACCGGCTCTATTGGCGGTGAAGCATCACATGAATTTCATGTTTTAGCCGATTCTGGTGAAGACGATATCGCCTTTAGTGATGTTAGTGATTTTGCCGCCAACGTTGAAAAAGCGGAAGCTTTAGCGCCAAGTGGTGAGCGCCCTGCTGCAACACAAGCATTAACAGAAGTAGCAACCCCGAACGCTCGCACGATTGAAGACGTAGCAACACTTCTTAATATTGACGCGACAACTACCGTTAAAACCTTATTGGTATTAGGCACAGCGACAAAAGAAGATGAATCACCAATCGTAGCCTTAGTCTTGCGTGGTGATCATCAATTAAACGAAGTAAAGGCAGAAAACTTAGCCCAAGTTGCCGCGCCGTTGACCTTTGCTAGTGACGAACAAATTTTGGCCGCTGTCGGCTGCAATGCTGGCTCAATTGGTCCTGTTGGCTTAAACATTGATGTTATTGTCGATCGCAGTGCCGCACATTTGGCAGACTTTGTTTGTGGCGCCAATAAAGACGACATGCATTTAACCGGCGTCAACTGGGACCGCGATACACAACACTATAGCGTTGAAGATCTGCGCAATGTGGTTACAGGCGACCCTAGCCCATGTGGCCAAGGTAGCATTGTTATAAAACGGGGTATTGAAGTTGGTCATATTTTCCAACTAGGCGAAAAATATGCGCAAACCATGAACTGTGGCGTGTTAACAGAAGCTGGTAAAAATCAAATTTTAACTATGGGTTGTTACGGTATTGGTGTTTCGCGCATTGTTGCGGCAGCGATTGAACAAAACCATGATAAATACGGGATTAAGTGGCCAGCAGCCATTGCCCCTTACCAAGTGGCTATAGTGCCGATGAATATGGCAAAGTCTGCGCGCGTTAAAGAAACCGCAGAAGCGTTATATCAGCAATTACAAGACGCCAATATCGAAGTAATTTTTGATGATCGCAAAGAACGCCCAGGCGTGATGTTTGCCGATCATGAATTAATCGGCACGCCAATATTATTGGTGATCGGTGAGCGTAATTTAGATAACCAAGA
>JBFJQB010000040.1:0-19488 GCA_041616855.1 Cognaticolwellia sp.
TAATATTTCTCACTTGTTCAATGATTTTTCAGCAATTAGACAATTTCACTTTTAGCCGAGTTGTCGTGACACTAGTGCTTACCGTTATCTGTTCATTTATCTGTGCTAGATATATGCAAAAACAAAATCAGCAACTTATTGATAGTGAAAAGGTAAACCAATTACGTAATAACATTTTAGAGCTCATTGCTTGTGCCGCTAGTTTACCTGAAGTGCTGCATGCTATTGTCAAAGGTGTTGAAAATGAAAACCCAAAAGCTATGTGCAGCATTTTATTACTTGATCAAGCCGAACAACGACTAACCTTAGGTGCTGCACCCAGCTTGCCTGATTATTATAATGAGGCGATTGAGGGAATAATGATTGGTGAAGGGGTCGGTTCATGTGGCACGGCAGCTTTTACCGGCAAAAGAGTCATTGTTTCAGATATCGCCACACACCCTTATTGGGCAGCGTGGAGAGAGTTAACAAAAAAAGCGAACTTAGCCGCCTGTTGGTCTGAGCCTATTATCAATAATCATGGTAATGTGCTCGGCACATTTGCGATATACTTTAAAAACGTTACGTATCCAAGCGAAAATGACTTTAAACTGATAGAACAATTTGCCAATTTATCACGCATTGCAATTGAGCGAGAACACGCCAATAAACTTATTTGGCATCAAGCTAATTTTGATCATTTAACAAAACTTCCCAATCGCAGCTTAGTACACGAACACCTATCTAATACAATTAAAAATGCAAAACGTGATAATACTCAATTTGCTGTTGTCATGCTTGATCTTGATAACTTTAAAGATGTTAACGACTCTTTAGGTCACAGCGCTGGTGATGCCCTGCTGGTAGAAACTGCTAAACGCCTGAAAAGTCAGGTGCGAGAAAACGATATTGTTGCGCGCTTAGGCGGTGATGAGTTTGTTATTGTATTAGTTCACTGTAACAGTTTGTTAAATATTGATAGTGTTGGCCAAAAAATATTAACCGCTTTAGCTAAACCTTATTGCTTTGAAGAAAAAAGCATCCATTGTACCGCCAGTATCGGGGTAGCTATTTATCCCAGTGACGCAACCAATATTGATGAGTTACTCAGGAACGCCGATCACGCGATGTATGGCGCTAAAAGCAAAGGTCGAAATACCTTACATTATTTTACTGACAATATGCGCACCGATGTTCTTAAGCGTTTACAGTTACTGCACGATTTGCGTAATGCCATTAAAAAACAACAATTTTATATAGTCTATCAACCGATTGCCAACATTCAAGATAGCCACATTCACAAAGCTGAAGCATTAATTCGTTGGCAACACCCCGAAAAAGGGCTTATCTCGCCAGTAGAGTTTATTCCAATCGCCGAAGAAACAGGCTTAATAATTGAAATTAGCGAATGGGTATTTCAACAAGTACTTCAGGACCTTAAATCATGGCAAAAGGCGTATGGTGAAAATTTACAAATCAGTATCAATACTTCGCCGGTTCAATATAAAAATAAAGGTAAACAAATCTTAAACTGGGTTAAACAACTAAAACAACACAACATTCCAACCAGCGCCTTAACCATAGAAATAACAGAAAACTTGTTAATGGAGAATCAGGCTGAAGTGGTTAAAATAATTGCTGAAATTAGGCAACAAGGTGTGACGGTTGCTATCGATGACTTTGGCACCGGTTATTGTTCATTTTCTTATTTAAAAAGCTTTAGCATTGACTACTTAAAAATTGATCAAAGCTTTGTGCGAAATATGTCATCTGATAATCATGATATGGCGCTATGCGAAGCCATAATTGTTATGGCCAATATACTCAATATGAAAGTTATTGCCGAAGGTATCGAGACCGAGCAACAACGCCAATTGTTATCTGATGCCGGTTGTACTTTTGAACAAGGCTATTTATTAGCTAAACCTATGTTAAAATCCAGTTTTGAACAATTATTAGTTAACGGCAATAGCGAAACAAATGCATCTAAATAATATCAACTGGCAAAATAAAACCTTTTCACAGCTGACAACCGACGAACTCTACGATTTACTCAAACTACGCATTGACGTATTTGTTGTTGAGCAAACATGTTTTTATCCCGACTTAGATGAGCATGACCGTCACCCACAAACTCGTCACGTGTTCTGCTATCAAAATAATATGATGACCGCCTATTTACGTATTTTACCCAAAGGACTGACTTACCAAGACTATGTCAGCATTGGCCGTGTTGTTACCGCGCCTTGTGTACGTAATACCGGACTTGGTCATGAGTTAATGAAAGTTACGTTGACGCTGTGCTTAAAACTCTTCCCAACAGATACCGTAAAAATATCAGCGCAAGAGCACTTAGAGAAGTTTTATAACCAACATGGTTTTACCCGTGTTAGCAAGATGTATTTAGAAGATGACATTCCGCATATTGCCATGCTGCAAATGCGTTAAGTGATGGTTTACCCCCCTTTAACAAAAAAGCAGCAAGTTTTCACTCGCTGCTCTTTATGCAAAAATAGCAAAACTCGCCCTACAAACCAATAAATATACGGATATTTTCCACGGCTAATACGGTTATGACCAAAAAGGTTGAAAGCACGCCAGCTTGACGCTGCTTTGAGGCGCCTATCGTTTTACTTAGGCCAATAACATGAAACACTCGCCCTAACACAAGTAGAGCACCTACCGCATGAAGCATCATCACCGAAGCCCCATTTAATTCGTAACATGCTAATAAAATTAATGCTAATGGTACCCATTCAGCAAAGTTGCCGTGGATACGAATCGCTTTTGCTAAGCTTTTATTACCGCCCGAGCCAATACCAATTTGTAGACTCAAACGTAGGCGAATAATATTAACTGCTAGACCAATATATAAAAGTCCTAATAAGCTGGCATAAAAGCCAGTAAATGTTAATGCTGCCATGGTTTTTCCTTAAAGCTAATTATTATAAGTATTATTAGTGTCGTAAATCATACCGATTCATCTCATCAATTAGTAGCGACATCATTGTAACAATGACCAAGTTTTTTTGAGAATGCCGTAAAAATACGAAAGCTCGCATAAGCGAGCTTTTGTATTTTTATTTAGAGTATCTTACGATAATTTTTCATCTAATAATGCGCTAACTTGTTCTACGGGTTGCGTACCATCAATCGTTAAATAAGCACAAGCTCCCGCATCGGCTTCAGCGTGGTAGTATGCCACTAAAGGCTTAGTTTGTTCGTGATAAATACCTAAACGCTTACGCACGGTTGCTTCTTCGTCATCTGGACGAACAAGTAACTCGTCACCCGTTTCATCATCTTTACCTTGCTCTTTAGGCGGATTATAAACAATATGATAAACGCGACCTGAGCCCGGGTGAACTCGACGTCCTGCCATGCGCTCGACAATGACTTCATCTGGTACGTCAAATTCAATAACGTGATCAACCACTACGCCATTTTCTTTCATGGCATCTGCTTGTGGGATTGTGCGTGGGAAACCATCAAGTAAAAATCCTGCTTTGCAGTCGTCTTGCGCTATACGCTCTTTAACCAAACCAATAATTAATTCATCAGAAACGAGTTGCCCTGCATCCATCACTTCTTTAGCTTTCTTGCCAAGTTCAGTGCCTGCTTTAATTGCAGCGCGAAGCATATCACCGGTCGATATTTGTGGAATGCCAAATTTAGCCATTAGAAATTGTGCTTGAGTACCCTTACCGGCACCTGGTGCACCTAATAAAATAATGCGCATTTAGTATAACCCTATTTAATTAATGAATTGGTTTTGCGTAAGAGCCAACACTATACATATTCAAAGGGATGCAAACAAGTAGCTAGCGAGGCAAAAAAACAAAAAAGGAGCTAAAAAGCTCCTTTTTTTGACTAAAGTCTAATGACAATATCTGCTAAGACATTATTTAGTTAAACTCAGCATTAGTTTGTTCAAGCGTGCAACAAAACTAGCTGGATCTTTTAAGCTTCCACGTTCCGCTAACATCGCTTGTTCGAATAAAACTTCAGCCCATTGTTTAAACTGTGCATCGTCTTGTTCATCTGCAACGTGCTTGATCAATTCATGTTCAGCGTTAATTTCAAAAATTGGTAAAGCATCTGGTACTTCTTGACCAACCGATTGCATCAACTTCATCATTTGGCTACTCATATCATGCTCGTCAGCCACGATACAGGCTGGTGAGTCAGTTAAACGCTGTGAAATTTTAACGTCTTTTGCTTTACCTTCAAGTGCCGTTTTAATCCGCGTAACAACTGAATCGAATTCTTTTTCAAGCTTTTCTTGAGCTTCTTTCGTTTCAGCATCGTCCATATCACCAAGGTCTAAACCACCACGAGTAACCGACTGTAATTGCTTGCCGTCAAACTCAGTTAAGTGACTGACTAACCACTCATCAATACGATCAGACATTAACAATACTTCAATGCCCTTCTTGCGGAATACTTCTAAGTGCGGGCTATTCTTCGCCGCCTCAAAGCTATCAGCTACCACGTAGTAAATTTTGTCTTGGCCTTCTTTCATACGCTCAATGTACTGCGCTAATGACACACTTTGAATGCTGGTATCTTCATGAGTTGAAGCAAAGCGCAATAATTTTGCAATCGCTTCTTTATTACCCATATCTTCCGCTGGACCTTCTTTTAGCACTTGGCCAAATTCGTTCCAGAACAGTTGATATTGTTCAGCATCTTTACTGCCTAATTTTTCTAGCATTTTCAGGACACGTTTGGTACAACCTTTACGGATAGCTTGAGTGACTTTGCTATCTTGTAAAATTTCACGCGATACGTTTAATGGTAAATCATTTGAGTCCAATAAACCTTTAACAAAGCGTAAGTACGTTGGCATAAACTGCTCAGCGTCATCCATGATAAATACACGTTGAACATAAAGTTTTAAACCGTGTTGCTTTTCACGGTTGTACATATCAAACGGTGCTTTTGACGGAATGTATAGAAGAGAGGTATATTCTGTTTTACCTTCAACGCGGTTGTGTTCCCAAAGCATTGGGTCGGCAAAATCATGCGATACATGCTTGTAGAATTCTTTGTACTCGTCATCACTTACATCCGCTTTTTCACGGGTCCAAAGCGCAGTTGCTTTGTTTACTGCTTCCCATTTTGCAGGAATAGCGTCACGTGCTTCAACAGCAGGTGTGGTGACATTACCTTCGTCATCTTTAACTTCAGCTACCGCTTCAACAGCAGGTACTTCTGGTGTTAACATTTCTACCGACACCGAAATGTGATCTGAGTATTTAGTCACAATAGACTTTAAACGCCATTCGTCAGCAAATTCTTTTTCATCTTCTTTTAGATGTAAAATAATGTCAGTACCACGATTAGCTTTTTCAATTTTTGCTGTAGTAAATTCACCTTCACCTTCAGATGTCCATTCAACACCTTCAGACTTATCAACACCCGCCGCACGTGAACGTACGGTTACTTTATCGGCGACAATAAAAGCAGAATAAAAACCAACACCGAATTGACCAATTAATTGAGAGTCAGCCGCTTGGTCACCTGAAAGTTGAGAGAAAAACTCAGCCGTGCCTGATTTAGCAATCGTACCTAAATGCTCAACGATTTGGTCATGCGTCATACCAATACCGTTGTCTGAGATAGTAATAGTATTGGCGTCTTTATCAGCGCTAACACGAACGCGTAAATCACCGTCACCTTCAAAAAGCTCGGCGTTAGATAACGCTTTAAATCGTAATTTGTCAGACGCATCAGCAGCGTTAGAAACTAACTCACGTAAGAAAATCTCTTTATTAGAATAAAGCGAGTGGATCATCAACTGTAATAGTTGCTTTACTTCGGTTTGAAAACCATGAACTTCTTTTTGACCTGTCTCAGACATCCGAAACATCTCCTACATTAACTAACATTAAAACGATTGGTAAGGTGAATATTCAACATCATTATCCAATACTCACTTGATAGTTAACATGTGGGGGTAGCGAAAATATTTTCAAGCAAAAATTTAAAAAAATATCAGAGATAATATGAAAAATAATACGCTAATGTCTGAACACCATACGAATTTAACGCATAAACTTGATCGTTTAAAAAAGCTCAACGCAATAATTTTGTAGGATACGTGCTGTTCAATAATTTAAAAAACTAATCTGGGCTGAAAGCACTTATCTGGGTGAAGTCATTTTAGATGGTTTTTAATCAAAACGACTTTAAAAAGGAGCATTAAGGCTACACATATATTTGAGTAGCCTTAAATTATGAAAGGCCTGTATGCTGGAGTTTATAACCCACTCATCTCTTTGTTAACAGAGATAACTTCGTTCCATTGATTTTTAAACACTCTTTCATAGCTAGCAATAAAAGCTTTATAACTCCCTTTGCCATATATTTCTTCAAAATGCTTACTAAACTCCCAATCTTCATCGTATTCAGCCCATGAATCCATGGAGGAAAGTCCCATCATATGGCGGCCATTTTCATTTCCTTGAATAAAAAGGTTATCCATAATGGCCCAATACTTAACCTTGCCGATTTTTTCAAGCGTTGCTTTTATCTGCATCATTAAATACTTTATAACTTCTGACTCCTGGTCCGCATTAACCGTTAAATACCTTGTGAAAAATCGTTCAGGATCCTCAGACTTCTCATCTAAATTATTAATAACTAGCCCTTCCATAACACGCCAAATTTCACTTTGATTATAAGCAATAATATATGGGTTTATGTTATCGGCCCAATCTTCATCATGCTCTTTATCATCGGGTCGTGCGTCTAATTCTGAAAAACTAACCGGGCCCATCACCCAAATGAGCTCATTAGCATTAGGTCCGTATGTGACATTATATATTTTCACTTTAAGGGGAGCTTTGACATGATATTTTTTAATATGTGCTCGCATATTTTCAGTAAACTTTTTGGCATATTGATTGTTTATCGTGAATCGAAATGTATCCCATTGGGTATAAACTTTGGATTCTTCAGCAATAGCCGTTAATGTAAAAAATAGAGCTACAATGACAGTAAATATTGTTTTCATAATAGTACTTTCCTTTTATATACTATTACAGTTTTAAACCGTGTGGTTAAAACAGAGTTCAATAATATTAATTAACAACACCGCCATTATAGTAAATAAAAACGCTATTTCCATTTAGCTTGCTGCAATATAACTGTTCGTTTAAGCGTTTTGTTATCATCAAAACACTTAAATATGAGAGCATGGCATCTGTTCGCCTCCCCCCCTGTTTTATCTTTAATCAAAACATAAGGATTAATACTCTTGTTCAATAGCATACCAATAACGCTATTTCATTAGTCGGTACTTCCCGCTTTGTGGTGGGGTTGGGCTCGCGCGTTGTGCCTTACCCCGTTATTACTCGCTATGACTACCTGATTAATTTTATGTGGTAACGATTGGCCATTAAGATAAAATATTTCCTAAACTTTCATTTTTTAAAGCTTAGGAGACTATAATGAATAACACGCACTTTATAACGAAAACATCAAAGCAAACTTTACTAAAGGCGCTGCTTGCGACGAATGCGCTAATCATAATGTTCAGCACAGTATTTTCGAGCCAGGCTTATGCTGAAAATCTGCTTCGTGAAAGCAAAACTAACACTGCGAAACGTGAAATTGTGCTAGAAAACGAGCAAGTGCAAGTGGTGCGTCTGACTTATCCCGTTGGTACAGAATCAGGTATGCATACCCATAGCTTTGCTCATCGTGTGGTGTATTTTGTCAAAGGCGGTAGCTTAAGCTTAATTCCTCAAGATCCTACCAAGGCAAGCAAAACGTTAATCGCCACTGATGGCCAAACATTATTCTTACCAGCAACCACACACAACGTGCGAAATATTGGTAATACTGAGATAGTAATTGTTGAAACCGAACTTAAATAACGATGGTTCGGCTACAAATCAAACGTTGCCAAACGGCATCGTAGACTAGAGGGGAATTAGTCTAGAAGGTGAATTCTTCACCTTCATTGAAAATATGTAGGGGTATTTGAGAGTTCATCGCCTTGTGCATAGTCAGTAAGCGTAACAAAGCGGAGTGAGAGCTATGATCGCCCATTTTCCAACTCACATTACCATACCCCCAAGGGATCATCACTTTACAGTTTAACTCTTGTGCCGCCACTAAAGCATCTTCAGGCGTAGTGTGAACATAGCGATACCATGACGCGTGGTCTTGATGATAATATGACGCGATTGGCATCAAACACACATCCATATCGCCATAACGCTGTTGAATATTTTTAAAGTGTTTTGAATAACCGGTATCGCCAGCAAAAAATATCTTTTTACCGTCACGCTCGATAACCCAACCTCCCCATAGCGTAGTGTCGCTATCATCATAAAGATAAGGCAACCAAATCCTACTACTAAAATGGTGTGCGGGCACAAAGTTAACCTTCAGTTCAGCTAAGGGCGTTTCTGAAAACCATGCCATTTCATTAATGCGATAACCGTCATTTGGAAAATGCTCTGCAAAACCTAATGGTACAAAATACTGAGCATTGCTGCCGATTTTTTCAATATCATCTTTATTGAAATGATCGTAGTGAATATGTGAGTACAACACGGCGTCAACGTCATTAATCTCACTTGATGACGGCCAAACAGGCTTATGGCGATTAAAACCTGCGGTTAACTTAAACGCCCAATTTACTGGCCAGTCAAACTGCTCACTAACGGGATCAAGTAATATAGATGTGCCTTCTGGGCTTTTAATATGAAAACTTGCGTGACCGAGCCAACGAACCGTAAAACCGCTATTTATTTTTACCGTTGAATTTTCCCCAATAAACCGACATTGTTCCGCGGGGGCTTCACATTCAACCTGTGTTGAAGGCTGATAACAATTTTCTTGGCACGTTATCGCATAGTCTTTCTTACCAGGATACAAATTCGCGAAACGGGTGAACTTAGCTGAGTCTTCATCATATTTGATAATTGAATCAACTTGTGTTGTGCGCGTGAGCTGATTTTTTGTTGAACAGCCAACAAAACATATCAAACCAATAATAACACTGATTTTCCATAAACTTAGCGTAGGCTTGTGAATGTTTCTCATCTCACTAAATATCCCTGCAACTTCCGTGCTTCAATACTAAAAATTATAGTTTTTTCGACCAGACAACGCGTGAGATAAGGTATTACCGTCAACATATTCCAGCTCTCCGCCAACCGGCACACCATGGGCGATGCGAGAAATTTCAACATCATGCGCTTGGGTTAACTCGGCAATAAAATGTGCGGTTGCTTCACCTTCGACAGTGGGATTTGTCGCTAAGATCACTTCGCGAAACTGCCCTGTCGCCAATTGTTTTTCCAAAACATCTAAGCCTAAATCTTCTGGGCCAATACCATCAAGCGGTGACAAATGCCCCATCAGAACAAAATAACGCCCTTGGAATTCACCGGTTTGTTCAATGGCTATAACATCTGCGGGCGTTTCAACAATACACAATTGGGTGGCTATTTTTCGCTTCGGGCTTTGACAAATATCGCATAACGCTTCTTCAGTAAAATTACGACATTGTTGGCAATGACCAATATTCTCCATCGCACGAGCTAAAGTCTGTGAAAGTTTACTACCACCATGGCGATTGCGTTCAAGCAAATGAAATGCCATACGTTGCGCAGACTTAGCGCCCACGCCAGGTAAACACTTCAATGAATCAATAAGTTCTTGAACTAACGGGCTAAATTTCATTACGACTCTTCGTGGTTAAGTTAATATTTGCAAAGCGTTAGTTTATCATTCGCGGTAAAAATTGATAATAGATAATTAAAAAGATTTTATGGCATTAAAGTCGCTAAATTTCCCCAAGACTTTAAAAATTCAGTATCATGGTAGTTAACGCACCATTATATGTCATTTCAGGCAATCAATAAGGGCCGTCAATGCTTTCTAATATCTTCATAACGCTAGCGTTATTGCTATTAAGCTTTTATGGCTTACAACGATGGTTTAGCTTACCGAAAAATGTCTGGTTACTTTTTTTAGTGCAACCACTGGTCATGGCGGCATCGCCAGTGATTGTATTTATCGGCGGCATTTTAGCCACCAGCATGGGGGCTGATCCGGCACTGGTTACGCTGCCTGTGACCACGATGATACTCGGTGTGGCTAGCGCAGCGATTCCTGCAGCGTTGTTAGCGAAAAAGAAAGGTCGACGCTTCGCCACATTTACTGGCTTCTCCTTGGGGTTTTCCGCTACGATGTTAGCAACCTTAGCAGCGTTAATCTCTAGTTTTGAATTATTGGTGTTAGCGAGTTTTTTATTCGGTATAAGCACCGCCTTTATCCAACAATTACGCTTCGCCGCTATTGAAAGTGTAAACAACAATGATGAAGTGCCAACGGTATTATCCATTTTAATGTTAAGTGGTATTTTCTCGGCTTTTTTAGGTCCAGAAATAGCGGTTGTCGCTAAGGACTGGTTAAGCTCACCTCATGGTTATGCTGGCTCGTTCTTATTGCTTTCAGGGCTTTTTATCGTGGCGATGTTATTGATGTTGAACTTTACCAACCCCGAAATTAAAGCTAGCGAATTGCAAGGTGAAATTCGCCCTTTACCCGAGATCATCAAACAACCTATGTTCATTATCGCCATATTATCAGCTGCTATTGGCTTTGCGCTGATGAGTTATTTAATGACTGCGACACCGTTAAGCATGCATCACTTACATGGCCATAGTCTGAACGATACAAAATGGGTGATACAAAGCCATATTGCGGCGATGTTTATCCCATCATTATTTACCGCTCTATTAGTCAAACGCATTGGCTTAAAAAACTTGATGCTAGTGGGTACTATCATTTATGCCCTTGTTACCGTTATTGCGTTTTCTGGTGAACAAGTCATGCATTATTGGTGGGCATTGATTTTATTAGGCATCGGCTGGAATTTTCTGTTCCTCACCGGCACCTCACTATTACCGCAAAGTTATCGCGCTAGCGAGCGTCATAAAGTACAAGCGATTAATGACTTTATTATTTTTGGTTTTCAGGCAACCGCATCCTTATTGGCTGGGTGGATTTTGTTTCAAGCCGGCTGGCATGTTGTGGTATTAAGCAGTTTGCCATTTATACTCATTTTATTTGTGGTTAGTTGGTTTTACTATAAAAAAGAACGTCAGCAAACATTATCTAACCTAGTTCAGCCAAGCCTGAACAACCAATCATAGCTTTCGGGTTGTCATGACATACTCTGCCTATGGCCGTCAGTGAATACGTATGCAGTAAATGTTGAAATGAGGTGACTATTGCTAAGATGCCAAACAACTTTGTTAACCTGTATTTGTTCCGTTAGCTTTACCTAGTAAATAAAACTAAAAAGACCAAGGTTAACTCCGATTTAAAAAACAATAAGAGTTCATTTATGACCACAAAACCACAGCTTAATTTTTGGCAAATTTGGAATATGTGTTTCGGCTTTATGGGCATTCAGTTTGGTTTTGCTCTGCAAAACTCTAATGTTAGTCGAATATTTCAAACCTTAGGCGCTGACTATTCCAATATGGCAATTTTATGGATTGCTGCTCCTATTACCGGACTTATCGTGCAACCTATTATTGGTTACTTCAGTGATAATACTTGGAATAGATTAGGTCGACGTAAACCCTATTTTCTCTTTGGCGCCATTGCCGCCAGTTTATCATTATTTATTATGCCCAACTCCCCTACTTTGTGGGTTGCCGCGGGTATGTTATGGATAATGGACGCTTCAATTAACGTTTCGATGGAACCTTTCCGCGCTTTTGTTGGTGATATGTTACCGAGAAAACAACGCGCGATGGGCTATGCCATGCAAAGCTTTTTTATTGCCGTTGCGTCGGTTGTTGCTTCATCACTGCCCTGGATGATGACCAACTGGTTTGATATCAGTAATGTCGCAGCGCCTGGAGTACTACCCGATACGGTGAAATTTTCATTTTACGCTGGTGGTGTGATATTTTTTCTTGCTGTGCTATGGACAATTTATTCAACCAAAGAATATTCTCCTGAACAGCTAAAAGCCTTTCAGGAAGCTGAAGATAAAAATCGAAATCAAGAAACATTTATCGCCCGCAGCGCAAAAAAATATTTTACCGGCGGCGCCATTTGGTTATTGGTTGGTTTAGTGAGTTTTGCTGTAGTAGCAAGTAATATCGAACAGCTTGATAAAAGCTTATTTATTCTTGCTGGTGGTTTTTGTTTCTTTGGCATTTGTCAGCTAATCGCCGGTTTAATGAAGAAAAAACATAGTAACAATGGTTTTGCGCAAGTTATGTCAGACTTGTATTCAATGCCACAAACCATGAAGCAATTGGCCTTTGTACAATTTTTTTCGTGGTTTCCATTTTTTGCCATGTGGACCTACACCACCGCCGCAGTAACTGAGTTTCACTTTGGCAGTTCAGACGTGACTTCATCTGCCTTTAATGAAGGTGCTGACTGGGTTGGTGTGTTGTTTTCAGCTTATAATTTAACCTCAGTGTTTGCCGCAATTTGCATACCTATGGTGGTTAAACACTTTAACTTGCGCATTGCCCACATGATCAACCTATTTTTGGGTGGCGCTGGTTTTATCTCCTTCTTGTTTATTAAAGATCCCACCTTACTGATAGTGTCTATGATAGGTGTTGGCTTTGCTTGGGCGTCGATATTGTCAGTGCCGTACGCCATTTTAGCCAATGCCTTGCCGGCAAATAAAATGGGCTTGTACATGGGGATATTTAACTTCTTTATCGTCTTACCACAAATATTAGCCGCGAGTATTTTAGGGTTCCTTATAACTAAAATATTCGATAACCAACCGGTTTACGCCCTAGTTGTTGGTGGTGCTAGCATGATAGTTGCAGGTCTTTTGACCCTAAGGGTGAAAGAGCCAGAGTATGAGTAGTTAATAAATTACGCTGTTAAGCTAACAAAGCCTGAGTAATGCAACATCGCAAACTCAGGCTTTTTTATAGCTGTATTTTGGATTAAACATCAATTAAATTCATCAAGCTTAAGCTAATGAATTTAACGCACAATGAAAGATAAACTTACAGGCATTGAGAAATAAAAATGAAACAAGCGATTGTTGGTTATCACCTTGATGAAGAAAATCATTGGGTTGCTCGCCTGGCATGTGGCCACTATCAGCATGTACGTCACCAACCACCGTTTATCAATCGGCCTTGGGTGTTAAAGCAAGAAACTCGAGCAGCCATGTTAGGACAGCATTTAAATTGTATAAAGTGTGAGAAAGGAGTTGTTGCTGACTTTAAGATAAAAAGTCAGCGATAGCTTCAATGAAAAACGTTTACTTTATTGTCTATTTAGCTTGACTAGCTACCACAAGACTTACGCACAACAAGGGTTGTAGGCATTAACTGAGTTTGCACTTCTTCACCACTGACCAGTTGCAATAATTTATCAACTAAAAGCTCGCCAGCCAAAACCGTATCTTGCTTAGCAGTGGTTAACGCCGGTGATGTAGAACTTGCTGTTGCTATATCATCAAAACCTACAATAGCAATATCGTCAGGCACGTTATAGCCTGCATCTTGCATCGCTCTCATGGCGCCAATAGCGATTAAATCACTGGCAGCACATATGGCGTCAAATTTAATGCCTTTAGCGATAAGCTGTTGCGCAGCTTGATAACCTGACTCATTGGTAGAAATAGCATCAATTTGCAGACTAGGCTCAACCTTAAGGTTATGGTCTTTTAACGCTTGGCAGTGGCCGTTATAACGCGCTAAAAATTCAGGTGAACCTGATGATACCCCACCTAAAAAAGCGAAACTTTTACGGTTATTGTTAATAACATGTTCGGTCACTTGGTAGCCGCCATGAAAATTATCACAACCAACAGAAACAACCGATAAGCCTTTAACATCAGCGCCCCAACGAACAAAGTGAGTTTGTTGTTTTATCAGCTGCACTAGTTTTTCTTCATAGTCCGTATAATCACCATAACCCAGTAAAATAATACCGTCAGCTTTGCGGGTATCTTCAAAGTCGGCATGCCAGTCATTACTCATTTGTTGAAATGAAACCAATAAGTCGTAGCCTTTTTTTGCACTCGCCCGAGTAATACTGCCTAACATCGAGAGAAAAAACGGGTTAATTAAAGAGTCATCATTGGTAGGGTCTTCAAACAGTAATAAGGCAATAGTGCCACTTTGCTGGGTGCGCAAGCTACTGGCATTTTTATCCACTTTATAGTTCAATTCTTTGGCGATTGCTTGCACACGACGACGGGTTTCTTCATTAACCAATGGGCTATTACGCAGTGCTCGTGATACGGTCGATTGAGAAACGCCTGCACGATAAGCAATATCAAATGATGTTTGTTTTGATCTCACGGCATACCTATAAGTAATAAAGTCTTCTTTATATTAACCGAGGGGTTAGGCTAAGTACATAATTTAATTGATGCGCAACTCCCCCAGCGGCGTGCACATCAGCCCTATTATATCCGCAATAATGACTTGCCAACATACCCACAATGCCACGCACCGAAAAAATTTTAATAAGTGCTTGATAATCCGTCAAGCAAGGCACTGTTAGCGGGCGATGGTCAAAAGTTTAAAATGCATACGTATGCATTCAATTAGCCTGTATTTTATGCTGTGCATACGTATGTAGATTATTGCTCTAATTACTGACATCGGCATAATTAATTCAAGCGCTAAATTAGCTAGTCGTTTCCTTATCACTTTTATAAAAGCTAGCTTAATAACGAGATGGTTACTCCATCGACATACCAAACGAAGCAATACGCTTGACTGCTTGGTATTACATCTTGTCTGGTTAACGGATTAATATCAGACATACCGTATCTTCACTTTGTCAACAGATTAAGAAGTGAACATTTACCGACAATACAATGTCCGATAGAAGAGTTTGTAGTTAATATGGTTACCAAAACAAAAACATCGACTGAAACCAAGTCTGCAGTTAACGCTAACACTGCCACCATAACTGTGGCCGACATTAGCCAGCGTATCAAGCACCACTTACAATTTACCCAAGGAGAGCAGGCTGATATTGACCAAAAGCCTGCTTACTGGCGAGCGACTTCCCTTGCGCTTAACGATATTATCGTTGAAAAGTTACAAAACACTAAAACTCGCCAACAACAAAGCCAAACCAAGTCGGTTAATTACTTATCGCTTGAATACTTAATGGGTCGCTTGCTGTCAAATAACTTACATAACTTAGACTTATATACCCATACTGAACAAGCGTTGAAAGATATGGGCTTTGAATTAGCAGATCTCTGCGAAGAAGGCGCTGATTTAGCATTAGGCAATGGCGGTTTAGGTCGTTTAGCGGCATGTTTTTTGGATTCACTAGCTACCTTAGACTACAACGCTATGGGTTACGGTGTGCACTACCAACACGGTTTATTCAAACAAAGCTTTGTTGATGGCAAGCAAATTGAAGCACCTGACATGTGGCGTGAATTTGGTAGCCCGTGGGAAGTTTGTCGCTTTGAGTCCAGCCAAACCATCCCACTTTATGGTCATGTTGAAGAAATTGCCCAAGCCGATGGTAGTAAAAAAGCCGTTTGGCACGCTGGCAAAGTGCTTAAAGGGGTGCCGTGGGATGTGCCGATTGTCGGTTACAACTCGCAAACCGTAAATGCCCTGCGCTTATGGGAATGTCGCGCTGATGCAGCGTTTGATTGGGAACAATTTAATCAGGGTGACTTCTTAAGTGCTCATAAACAACAAGTTGCAGCCGAAACTGTATCTAAAGTGCTTTATCCAAATGATGAACATGACGCCGGTAAAGAGCTACGCTTTGTCCAGCAGTATTTCTTCTGTGCTTGTTCGGTACAAGACATCATTGCTCGTTTTGAAAGCCAATATGGCTTAATTGCTGATAGCAAAAATTGGTCGACTTTTTGTGAAAAAGTCGCCATTCAATTAAACGATACGCATCCCACTATCGCGATACTTGAACTGATGCGTACGTTAATCGATGTACACAATATCGCTTGGGATAACGCTTGGGCTATTTGTCAAAAAGTTTTTGCCTACACTAACCACACGTTATTGCCAGAAGCGTTAGAGAAATGGTCAGTATCGTTGTTTGAACGCGTATTACCACGCCACTTAACTATTTTATACCGTATTAATGAAGCGTTTTTAAATAATGACGTACAAGCATTGTGGCCAAACAATAACGAGATGCGCGCGCGCTTGTCGTTAATCGAAGAAGGCCACGATCGTAAAGTGAGAATGGCGCACCTTTGTGTTGTTACGGCACATAAAGTTAACGGTGTAGCACAAATTCATTCTGACTTAGTCAAACAAGACTTATTTCCAGAATTCCATCAGTTATGGCCAACAAAGTTAACCAACGTGACTAACGGCATTACCCCACGACGTTGGTTAAAAGCCTGTAACCCATTACTTGCTACTTTACTTGATAGCACCATTGAGGGTGACTGGGCGAAGGATCTAAACAGTTTAAGTGAACTGGCAAAATATGCCGATGACGCTAAATTTCAGCAAGTATTTATGGCCATAAAGCATCAAAACAAAGTGGCTTTAACCAAAGAAATTAAAGCCCTTACCGGTGTTACGGTCAGCCCTGACGCTATATTTGACGTGCAAATTAAACGCTTGCATGAATACAAACGCCAGCATTTGAATTTGTTGCACATTTTAGCGCTATACCGCCGTTTATTAGCGAACCCTGAATTGGATATGCAACCACGCGTGTTTATTTTTGGCGCTAAAGCGGCACCAGGTTACGAATTAGCGAAAGAAATCATTTACGCAACCAACAAAATAGCGGAAAAAATTAATAACGATGTCCGCATTCAAGACAAGTTAAAAGTAGTGTTTTTACCGAACTACCGCGTTAGCTTAGCCGAGAAAATCATTCCTGCCGCTGATGTTTCCGAGCAAATATCAACTGCCGGTAAAGAAGCGTCAGGCACAGGTAATATGAAGTTAGCACTAAATGGCGCAGTGACTATCGGCACGCTTGATGGCGCGAATATCGAAATCGCTGAAGAAGTTGGCGATGACAATATCTTTATCTTCGGCTTAACGGTTGATGAAGTTAAAGCCCTAGATGCACAAGGTTATAACTCATATGATTATTACGACAATACTGCCGAAATACGTGCTTGTTTAGATTGGTTAGATACTGATTACTTTACCCCCGGTAACCCGGGTGAATTATCTGCAGTTAAGCGCTCTTTCTTAGAAGGCGGCGACCCGTACAAAGTGTTAGCGGATTTTCAAAGTTATTCTAATGCTCATCAAGCATTAGACAAGGCTTATCAAAATAAGCAGCAGTGGGCAAAAATGGCCATTTTAAATACCGCCTTAATGGGTAAGTTTAACTCTGACCGTTCAATTGAAGATTACGTGCAAAACATTTGGCATTTAACGCCAAGTGTTTAGAGCTGAGCATTTAAACGGTAATTAAAGGACAAACAATGGCAATAACAAACCGTGAGTTCACTAGTCTAGTTAATGCTAGTCATCCTAACCCTGAGCAAGTGTTGGGTTTACACCCTGATGCAGCTACGGGTTATCAAGTGATCACTGTTTTTAAACCTGAGTTTGTTAACAACAACGCTGATAACAGCATCGAAATACTCGATAGTAAAACGCAAAAATCACTCGGTAAACTTAAAGTGATATCTTCTGAAGGTTTGTATTCACTTAAACTGAGAAGAAAAAAGCCCTTTTGTTATCAGCTGCGGCTAACCACCACAATCAACAGTGAACAACAAAGCGTTATCTGTGATGACGCTTTTGCGTTTTCATCAAGACAAGTTTTAGGCGAGCTCGACCTGCACTTGTTACGCGAAGGTAATCATCAAAGCGCTTATAAGAAACTCGGCGCACACCTTAAGCAAGTAAACACCATTTCTGGCCGAGAAGTATCCGGCTGCAGTTTTGCAGTTTGGGCACCTAATGCTAGCCAAGTCAGTGTTATCGGCGACTTCAATAACTGGGACAGTCGATGTCATCCAATGACCCATGCCATTGTTCATGGTGAGCACAGCGGTTATTGGACGCTGTTTATTCCTAACATCGAAGCCGGCGCTTTATATAAATTTCAGCTAAAAGACCGCAACGGCAACTTACTGCCCGCAAAAGCAGACCCTTTTGGTATACAGGCACAATACCGCCCTGACACTGCATCAGTTGTCGGCAGTGAAAAAGCCTATCCATGGCATGACCAACAATGGCTTAAAGAGCGCGCTAAACGTAATAGCCGAGATGCCGCTATTTCAATTTATGAAGTGCACTTAGGCTCATGGCAACGTGATGAAAACAATCACTATTTAAATTATCGTACCATTGCCGATAAGCTTATTCCTTATACCTTGGCAATGGGTTTTACTCATATACAATTGATGCCGGTCAGTGAATTTCCATTTGATGGCTCTTGGGGTTATCAACCTGTGGGGTTATTTGCCCCAAGTTCGCGTTTTGGTAATGCCGAAGACTTTCAATACTTTGTTGACCAATGTCACCAAGCAAACTTAGGTTTGTTAATTGATTGGGTGCCGGGCCATTTTCCAAGTGATGAGCATGGTTTAGCACAGTTTGATGGCAGTCATTTATTTGAACACGCCGATCCGCGTCAAGGTTTCCACCCTGATTGGAATACCCTGATTTATAATTATGGTCGTGTTGAAGTCGCTAACTTTCTGCGTGCTAGTGCCCTGCACTGGCTTGATACTTATCATATTGACGGTATTCGTGTTGATGCAGTCGCTTCCATGTTGTATTTAGATTACAGCCGAAAAGAAGGTGAATGGATCCCAAATAAACATGGCAGTCGTGAAAATTTAGAAGCAGTAGATTTTTTACAGCGCTTTAACGAAGAACTTTATGCGCTCTATCCAGGAACATTTTCAGTCGCAGAAGAATCAACCTCTTGGCCTGGTGTGTCACGCCCAACCGACAATGGCGGTTTAGGTTTCGGCTATAAGTGGAATATGGGTTGGATGAATGACAGCCTAGAGTACATGAAACGCGATCCTATTCATCGTCAACATCATCACAATGAATTGAGCTTTGGTTTGGTTTATGCCTTTGATGAAAATTTTGTCTTGCCACTCAGTCATGACGAGGTCGTGCACGGCAAAGGCTCACTTATCGCGAAAATGCCGGGGGATGCTTGGCAGCAATTTGCTAATTTGCGCGCTTATTACGGTTTTATGTGGGCACACCCTGGTAAAAAATTACTCTTTATGGGCTGTGAATTTGCCCAAGGTAAAGAATGGAACCATGATCAAGCGCTTGATTGGCACCAACTCGATATTCATTGGCATAGCGGTGTACAGCGTTTAGTCAAAGACTTAAATAAGCTTTACACCACCACGCCTGCGTTATATCAAAAAGATTGTCAACCAACAGGCTTTGCATGGTTAGATCATGAAAATGCCGAGCAATCTACATACAGTTTTATTCGCTATGGCGAGCAAGATAGCCGTCCAGTGATTGTGGTCTGTAACTTTAGCAACCAAGTACATCATGACTTTAGCGTCGGCGTACCTGA
>JBFJQB010000041.1:0-19400 GCA_041616855.1 Cognaticolwellia sp.
CAACCTGACAGAAATACTGACGCCAAACCATGGCCATAAAACCTTGCAGCTCAAAGGCGCAGGGCCAACGCCTTATTCCCGCACTGCAGACGGTTTTGCCGTATTGCGCTCTTCTGTGCGCGAATTTTTATGTTCAGAAGCGATGTTTCATTTAGGTATTGCCACCACCAGAGCATTAAGTTTATGCCTCACCGGTGATAATGTGGTCAGAGATATGTTTTACGATGGTAATGCTAGAGCAGAGCCGGGGGCGGTAGTTTGTCGCGTGTCTTCATCATTTATTCGTTTTGGTAGTTTTCAATTGCCATCCTCGAGACAAGATATTAGCTTGCTCACCGAATTGGTGGATTATGTTATTACTCGAGATTTTCCGCATTTAGGCGCGCCAAGCCCGGCCGTATACCTTAAATGGTTTAATGAAGTGTGTGATCGCACCTGTCAGTTGGTGGTTGATTGGATGAGAGTCGGTTTTGTCCATGGTGTGATGAACACTGATAATATGTCTATTATTGGTGAAACCATCGATTACGGGCCATACGGTTGGATTGATGATTTTGATTTAAATTGGACACCTAACACCACAGATGCCCAAGGCAAGCGTTATCGTTTTGGTGCTCAAGGCGAAATTGCCCAATGGAATCTCTTTCAACTTGCCAACGCCATTTTCCCGTTAATAAATGATGCTGAGCCATTGCAAAAAGCCTTGAATGATTTTGCCAAAAATTATCAACAACAATGGCAACATATGATGGCAGCTAAGCTGGGAATTACGTTGGCTAGCGAACTGGCTAATGAAGAGGAGCTTAAGCTACTTATTGAGATAGAAGATATTTTGATGAGTGTCGAAACGGATATGACCATTTTTTATCGACGTTTAGCAAACTTGCCTGATGATAAGTCTGATTGGTTATCGCACCTACTCCCTTGTTATTATGATGAGGCTGAAATTTCCTCAACATATCAAGAAACTTTGTATAGCTGGCTTGAGCGCTACGTTGCACTGAGAGATGGCGGCGGTAAAACACGAACAGAAATTAGCAAAGCCATGAACGCGATCAACCCTAAATATGTGTTGCGTAATTATTTAGCCCAGCAAGCAATAGAGTTAGCTGAGCAACAAGACTATGCTTTGCTCGAGCAATTACAACACGTTTTAACTAAGCCTTATGACGAACAGAGCGAGTTTGAGCACCTTGCTGCCAAACGCCCTACATGGGCAAAGCACAAAGCGGGCTGTTCAATGCTCTCTTGTAGCTCTTAAACTTTATAGGTTATGGGTTATTGATTTTTTTGGCGATATTTGAGTGCAATAAGCTTGATGATATCGCGCCATGTGATTATCCCGATGGGCTGTTGTTTTTCATCTACTACCGGAAGACAAGAGATATTGTGCTCATAGATGAGCAGTATCGCATCATTTAGTGACATATCAGCTGTGACGGTAATAAGATCACGGGTCATAATTAGATGAACTTTTTTATTCAATATAAAGCCATCTTGCGGGGTTTCTTTGCGCGTACCTATGGTAGGGCTTAAATTTCGCCATAAGTCACGGTCAGTGATAATTCCACTTAATGTTGTCTGATCTTTGATCAAGATATGATGTAAATCATTATTTTCAAACAAGTCTCTAGCATGCTCTAAGGTGTCATCCATGGCTAAGGTCACTAAGTCACGAGACATTATTTGGCTAATTTTCATATCGACATCCTACTTTGTAAAATGTTGTTCTTACTTAATATTAACCAAGAAGTAGCCACTTGTCCTGATTAATTTAATCTCAGTTTACAGCTGCTTTTTGAGAAAAAAAACCTCTGTCACAAAACTGTCATCTAGTTGTCTTATAATCACTGCAGTTAAAAAATTATCATAGTTTAAGGTATTTTTAAGTGGCTATTGCGTCTACATCAGCAAATTATCGTAAAGTAAAAAATTCATTAGCCCAATGGCTGATCACGCTAGGCGGTATCAGTGTTTTATTTACCTTAGTACTCATATTCATGTATTTACTCTATGTGATTAAGCCTATTTTTGAGTCGGCAAAAGTTGAGGCAGGTGTAAAGTTTGCCATCAACCAAGAGTCTCCAGTGTTTGCAACCGGCGTTGATGAGTTAAAAGAAGTTGCCTACATAATAACGGAAAGAGGCACTATTGATTTTTATCAGTTAGTCGACAGTAGTCGTTATCAAGCAGGCGTGAAAATACTTTCCCAACGGCTTGTGGCAGACGGTGAACGACTAACCCAGTTGGTTGATGTCGGCCAAGAGCAAAAATTATTGCTTGATAGTGCCGGTAATGTCCAACTGATTGTGCCAAATTTTAGCGCTAATTTTGATAGTGGTGAGAGGGTAATTATTCCCAGTGTACGTTACCCATTAGGTGAAGCGTATCTGCCAATTGATGAAAATAACGCGCGACTGATTGAACTCGGCTTTGCCATGGATGATGAAAAAGCCATATTTGTCGCTTTAACCCAAGATAAGCGCTTGCTTAAAACAACCTTGTTAGCGGAAGACGACTTCAGTTACGACAGTGCCTATGAAGCACAATACCAAGTCATTGATCATGCCGCGCAAGGTATTTCGGATATTTTAGTGACGCCTGACTTAGCCATGGCGTTTATTCACCAAGATGAGCAAGTGGCGGTTTTTTCATTAGATGAGGAAGCTGAGTTAAAAGCGACGATTACTCCACAGCCGAGTAACATTACTGCAATGGCGTTATTATCGGGTAGTAGCTCTATTTTATTGGGTGATGATAAGGGTAACGTCACTCAATGGTTTGAAGTGGCCACTGAACAAGGCCGTGAATTTAAAAAAATTCGTCAATTTAAGGTTAGTGACAATGAACCTGTTACTGCTATTTATACCGAACAATTTCGTAAAAGTTTTTATACTCAAACACCTTCTGGTGAGATGGGTATGTTTTACACCACCAGTGCAGCGGATTTATGGCGTGGTCATTTACATCAAGGCAATGGCCAAGCTTTTGCCATTGCGCCTCGAGCCGACGGGTTAGTCATGTTTGCCAACAATGAGTTGGCGACTTTCGCTGTGGAAAACGAACATCCAGAAGTGACGTGGCAAGCCCTATGGCAAGAGGTTTGGTATGAAGGTTACCCTGAGCCTGAGTTTATTTGGCAATCGACCTCAGGTTCGGATGATTTTGAAGCGAAATTTTCTTTAGTGCCAATTTCTTTTGGTACCATAAAAGCGGCGATGTACGCGATGATGTTTGCTGTACCCATCGCCTTAACCGCGGCAATTTACACCGCGTATTTTATGACGCCGAGTTTGCGTCGAAAAGTTAAGCCGACCATTGAGCTAATGGAAGCCTTACCCACGGTTATTCTTGGCTTTTTAGCAGGCCTTTGGTTAGCACCCATTATTGAAATTTACTTACCTGCCATTTGTTTACTACTGATATTTATCCCGTCATCAGTGTTTATTACCGCATTTGCCTGGCATAAATTACCACGGAGCTATAAAACGCGACTTCCTGAAACATGGGCACCGATTATTTTAATCCCCGCTATTTTATTAGCAGCATATGCCTCATTCGCTTTATCGCCAATGCTTGAACTGCACTTGTTTGGTGGTGATGTTAGGCAGTATATCACTAATGATTTAGGTATTGATTTTGATCAACGCAATGCCTTAGTTGTCGGTATCGCGATGGGGTTTGCCGTTATTCCAACGATTTTCTCTATGGCAGAAGATGCTATTTTTAGTGTCCCTAAACACTTAACCAGTGGTTCATTGGCTCTGGGGGCTACACAATGGCAGACCCTGATTAAAGTGGTGTTATTAACGGCAAGCCCCGGTATTTTCTCTGCGGTGATGATGGGGCTGGGACGTGCGGTAGGAGAAACTATGATCGTGTTGATGGCAACGGGTAATACACCCATCCTAGACTGGAGTATTTTCCAAGGCATGAGAACCCTCGCTGCTAATATTGCCGTTGAAATGCCGGAGTCGGAAGTAGGTAGTTCACATTATCGTATTCTGTTCTTAGCGGCATTTGTTTTATTTGTATTTACCTTTGTTTTTAATACGCTTGCTGAATTTGTCCGTCAGCGATTGCGTGAAAAATATAGTTCATTATAAGGAAAGCGCACTCGCATGAATAATTGGTTTAAGTCTGGCGCGCCTTGGGTATGGTTGTCAGCAGGCGGTGTTAGCATCAGCTTGATATCAGTTTTAGGCTTGCTGTGGTTAATCGCTTCACGTGGGTTAAGTTACTTTTGGCCAGCAGATATTTATCAATTCGAGATGACTGATGAAAATGGTAAGCACTTAACTGTTATAGGTGAAATCTATGATAGAGAAAGTATACCGGTATCGCAGTTGGGGCATTTAGAACTAAATATTGACCCGTCAGCGGAAACCATCGAACGACTGTTAATTAAAACCGGTAACCGAGAATTAGTCAGTTTAGACTTTCGCTGGATATTAGTGCCGCAAATTAATAAAACGTCATTACCTGAAAACCTTGTCGTTATTGAGCGTCGCACTAATGGCAATTTTTATGGCTATATCGAAGACATCATTCTCGATGGCAAGGTCGTTGGACAAAATAACATGGCAGAGCTGATTGAGCGAGTCAGTGACTTTCAAGCCGAAATACAAGCCCTGCAAACTACTGACATTGGTGCTATTAATTATCAAATTGAACGTACGCGTTTAAAGCAGCGTAAGCATCAACTTGACGGCACTCTGACCCCTGAATTAGCGCAGACGTTTAAAGATAAAGTGGCAGGGTTGCAGGCCGAGTATCAAGTGCTCGAAGCGAGTTTAATGGCGTTACGTGAAAAAATCTCTCGTGACCAAATTGTTATGCGCGCCATGGACGGACAGAAAGTAACGATTAATTTTGAAGATGTATTGCATGTTACTTTTAATAATCAGCTCAGTACTTTGGGTAAGTTAAAAGTATTTTTTAGTCAAATAGCTGCGTTTGTTAGCGACGATCCACGTGAGGCAAATACTGAGGGGGGCGTATTTCCTGCCATATTCGGTACCGTATTAATGGTGTTACTCATGACTGTGATTGTTTCACCATTGGGGGTAGTCGCGGCGATTTATTTACATGAATATGCCGGCAATAACGCTCTCACTAAGCTGTTACGTATTGCCGTAATAAACCTGGCTGGCGTACCGTCAATTGTTTACGGTGTTTTTGGTTTAGGCTTTTTTGTTTATATGGTCGGTGGCAGCTTAGATCAGTTGTTTTATGCTGAAACCCTGCCAAGCCCTACATTTGGTACGCCGGGAGTAATGTGGTCTGCAATCACGTTAGCTATTTTAACCTTACCAGTGGTGATTGTTTCAACTGAAGAAGGTTTGTCACGTATTCCTTCTGCGATGCGCCACGGTAGTTTGGCATTAGGGGCGACAAAAGCTGAAACCCTATGGCGGATAATTTTACCCATTGCCAGTCCAGCAATTATGACGGGGATTATTTTAGCCATAGCTCGAGCTGCTGGTGAAGTTGCGCCCTTGATGCTAGTGGGGGTGGTAAAAATGGCGCCGAATTTACCGCTTGATGGCAATTTCCCATTTTTACATTTAGACCGAAAATTTATGCATCTAGGCTTTCACATTTACGATGTAGGCTTTCAAAGCCCGAATGTTGAAGCGGCAAGGCCGTTGGTTTATGCCACTGCTTTGTTGTTAGTAAGTATTATTGTCGCGTTAAATATGACTGCGGTTTCTATTCGGAACCGCTTACGAGAAAAATATCGCATGTTAGATCATTAATCTTGGCCAGTACTGCCACTTAACAAACAATATTTAAGGTTAGTTTGAAGACAAACTAAAGATAAACGGGATGTCGTTCCCAACTATTGAGTAAATTTAAGAGAACACTATGATTGCTGTTACGCCGAAAAATTTATCAGCGCACTCCGCTACACAACAGGCTAAGCTCGACCTTAATAATCTCTCGCCTGAGCAAGTAGCGTTAGAAATTAAAAACTTAGACTTATACTATGGTAATAAGCAGGCTTTACAAAATATTTCCATGTCGATCCCTAAGGGGCAGGTCACTGCGTTTATTGGACCTAGTGGTTGCGGAAAATCAACTTTGTTGCGTTGTATCAATCGCATGAACGATTTAGTCGATATTTGTAAAATTACTGGGCAAATTAATCTTAATGGCGAGAATATTTATGCTCGTCATACCGATGTTGCAGCGCTGCGCCGAAAAGTAGGCATGGTATTTCAACGCCCGAACCCTTTTCCTAAGTCTATTTATGAAAACGTGGTTTATGGCTTGCGTATAACGGGCGAGAACAATCGTCGTGTTCTGGACGAAGCAGTAGAAACCTCTTTACGAAGTGCCGCGTTGTGGAATGAAGTTAAAGATAGGTTACACGAAAGTGCTTTAGGCCTGTCTGGTGGCCAACAGCAGCGTTTAGTCATTGCGCGGGCGATTGCGATTGAGCCAGAAGTGTTACTGCTTGATGAACCAACCTCGGCCTTAGATCCTATTTCTACGTTAACTATTGAAGAGTTAATTAATGATTTAAAGCAGCGGTTTACCGTGGTTATTGTTACTCACAATATGCAGCAGGCGGCGCGCGTTTCAGACCAAACTGCATTTATGTATATGGGCGACCTGATTGAATATAGTGACACGAATACTCTGTTCACGACGCCGATGAAGAAAAAAACCGAAGATTATATTACTGGCCGATACGGTTAAGCTAAAAATTGACGATAAAAAGGGGGGAGCGTGGATAATTTAAATATTGGTCGACATATATCAGGCCAATTTAACGAAGACCTAGAACGCATTATCAATCATGTTATGCACATGGGTGGGTTAGTTGAAAAACAATTGGCCGACGCTTTAACATCAGTGTGCGATGCCGATGAAGCGCTGGCAAAAAAAGTACTAAGTAACGATTACCTGATCAACAATGCGGAAGTCACTATTGACGATGAATGTACGCGCATCATTGCGAAACGACAACCCGCCGCCGGTGATTTACGATTAGTGATGGCAATTGTTAAAACCATTACCGATTTAGAGCGGATAGGTGATGAAGCAGGAAAAATTGCCAATGTCACGTTAGAAAGTTTATCGGGTAAGCATCAAGATTTACTATCGAACTTGGATAACTTGGGGCGTCATGTGTTGACTTTTTTACAGTTAACGCTGGACGCTTTTACTCGCATGGACTTTCACGCTGCGGTAAAAGTCCATAAAAGTGACGATAAAATTGATAGGGAATATGAAGCGCTGATGCGGCAGCTAATGACATATATGATGGAAGATCCGCGTTCAATTCCACAAATTATGAGTGTAATTTGGTCTGCCCGTGCGTTAGAGCGTATTGGTGACCGTTGCCAAAATATTTGTGAACATATTATTTACTTTGTTAAGGGGAAAGTTGTGCGGCATTCAAGCCAAGAAGACATGCAATCATTATCATAACGCTAGATTATGAACCTATTTTAGTTCTATGGTAATTTGTTTATTTTGTTTTTAATCAGCAATTACTGTATATACTAGAAAGTGAACTGATAATAACTAATCAATCTATTAACAGTCGCCATCACGGTATAAACCATTTGAATTAACTGCCAAATGCTTTAATATCCGCGGCGAATAAAAACAAAGAGCTTAAGCTCCTGGAAATTAATTATGGCCAGAAATAATATACTTGGCATTTTTGCAAAATCGCCAATTAAACCTCTAGAAAAACATATTCGAATAGTACATAAGTGTTGTAGTCAACTAGTACCTTTTTTTGCGGCAGTAACAGAAGAAGATTGGACTACTGCAGGAAAAGTTCGTAAAAAGGTTTCTAAGTTGGAACGTGATGCTGATGATTTAAAGCGTCAAATGCGTTTAGAACTTCCTGGTGGGCTATTTATGCCAGTCGATCGTGCTGACTTGTTAGAATTATTAAGTCAACAAGACAAAATTGCGAATCGCGCAAAAGATATCGCCGGTCGAATCTTTGGTCGCAAACTGATCATTCCTACCGAGTTACAAGCGCAGTTTGTTGCTTACGTTGCCCGTAGTATCGATGCCGCTGAAAAAGCCGCAGATGCCATTAATGAATTAGATGATTTATTAGAAACAGGGTTTCGTGGTCGAGAAGTAGACTTGGTGACTAAAATGATCAGTCAACTTGACGAAATCGAAGATGATACCGATGTTATGCAAGTTAAATTACGTACAGATCTACTAGCAATTGAGAAAGACTTAAACTGCGTAGATGTAATGTTTTTATACCAAATAATCGATTGGATTGGCGACTTAGCTGATCTTGCCGAACGTGTTGGCGCACGTTTAGAAATTCTTTTAGCTAGAAAATAAGGCTTATTCATGGATATTTTACTCTCGCATGGCTCAACGTTAGTCATGATCGCTGCTGCCGTAGGTTTCTTTATGGCATGGGGAATAGGCGCAAACGATGTTGCTAATGCAATGGGGACATCGGTTGGTTCAAAAGCATTAACCATAAAACAAGCGATTATTATCGCGATGGTTTTCGAATTTGCCGGAGCTTATTTAGCTGGTGGTGAAGTTACCTCGACTATACGTAAAGGCATAATTGACCCTGCGCTATTCATTGATATTCCAGAGCTATTAGTCTTTGGTATGATTTCAGCGCTATTAGCTGCAGCAACGTGGTTGTTAGTAGCCTCAGTATTAGGCTGGCCCGTATCAACGACTCATTCAATTGTTGGTGCTATTATCGGCTTTGCAGCCATTGGCGTAAGCCCAGATACAGTGGCTTGGGGCAAAGTAGGTGGTATTGTCGGTAGCTGGATTATCACACCGTTAATTTCAGGTGTTATTGCCTTTGTTATATTTAACAGTGCTCAAAAATTAATTTTTGATACCGATAAACCATTAGAGCAAGCTAAACGCTATGTACCGTTTTACATGTTTTTAGCCGGTTTTGTGCTGTCATTAGTGACCATCAAAAAAGGCTTGAAGCACATTGGTTTAGACAATATCAATTTAGGCTTTTATAACATTGAAGTTGCGGGTGCTGGCGGTTATTACTTAGCAATCGCCGTGGCAGTTATTGTTGCGATTATTGGTAAGTACTTTATTAGTCGTCTTAAGTTTGATGCTAAAGCCGAAAAAACTACCCATTATGCAAATGTTGAAAAAGTCTTTGCTGTATTGATGATCGTAACCGCTTGTTGTATGGCGTTTGCTCATGGTTCAAATGATGTCGCGAATGCGATTGGGCCTCTAGCTGCGGTAGTTAGTATTGTTGATAACGGTGGTGAAATTGCGAAAAAAGCCGCCTTGGTTTGGTGGATACTACCACTAGGTGGTTTAGGTATTGTTGCTGGTTTGGCTCTATTTGGACACCGTGTTATCGCCACTATCGGTAAAGGCATTACGCACTTAACGCCAAGTCGTGGCTTTGCTGCTGAGTTAGCTGCGGCATGTACTGTGGTTATTGCTTCTGGTGCAGGTTTACCTATTTCAACAACGCAAACCTTAGTAGGTGCTGTGTTAGGTGTAGGAATGGCGCGTGGTATTGCGGCAATTAACTTAGGCGTTGTGCGTAATATTGTTATCTCTTGGGTTATCACCTTACCAATAGGTGCCGGCCTATCCATTATCTTCTTCTGGATAATGAAAGCGATATTTAGCTAAACAACTAAGCTTTGAAACAAAAAATCAAGCCAGTAATATTACTGGCTTTTTTATGTCAGTAATTTGAGCAAACTTCATTTTCAACAGGTTAGGTAATGTCATTTCTATTGCTGGCGTTTGTTTTTTAGGCGAACACATAGCAGAAACTGGAAATGGCTTGCGAGCGAGTTTAATTCACTATATTATGTCGCTTCTTTCGAAATGAATGTGAATTGCTTCACACTTATTACATTAAGATAAAGTGCCTTGATAGCTCAGTCGGTAGAGCAGAGGATTGAAAATCCTCGTGTCCCTGGTTCGATTCCGGGTCAAGGCACCATATTCATATTACTTCATATAAACCCTGCAATAATTTAAGTTTTCTATATCAACCAACGTTTTTAGCCTACACCAAGGTTAATGCTGCTTGTGCTGTCAAATGCTTCAAGGCTAGGCTGTTTAATTATTTTCCAAAAAAGATCCTATAGCTTTGAAAAACCGCTTTGATAGAGAACAATCATTAGACAATAATATGCTTCCCCGAATTGGTCAAAACCAAGCGTTACTGACGGCATAAGCTTAATTTTTTCTACAGGATTACTTTTGAAAATAAAGTGAATAAGATGATCGAATTTGAAATAAAATATGGAGCTATGTTAAAAGCACTTTTATAAAGCGGGTTTGAGAAAAATATCATGCTTAATATATTTGCTAGCTTTCTATACTAAAGATGGCAATAATTATGCTGAAAAAAATTACTAGAGGTCTATATGAATAGTTCAAAAGAAGGAAAATATACTTGTGAAGATATTCTTAGTGAACAGAATGGTCTCAATATTCCTGCTTTTGTAAGTAAAGGCGAGCGAAGAGTAAAGCTAACTTTTTGGCAAAGAGTTAAACTAATGTTCAAAAAAATTAGCACATAAGTTCATGCAGTTAAATTTTGTTTTCTAATATGGCGTTTTTGGCTACGCATAGTTATGCGCGGTGTTTATCTTGATACATCGCGTTGTCAGCTTCAGCAATTAATTGCTCAATGGTAAAATGTATGCCTTTATCAAAGGAAACCAACCCATGAGAAAAGGATATCTGATAGGGCAAATCAAGTTGTGTACTTATAGCAGTTAAGTTACTCGCAAAACGTTTGATCGCTTGCTGAGCCTTATCTAACTGGGTATCTGTGAGTAATACGGCAAATTCATCACCGCCTAACCTTGCACAGACATCTGAGGTCCTAAAAGTGCTTTTCATTTGTTCAGAAAAAATTTTAAGTACTTGATCACCTATAGCGTGTCCGTAGTTATCATTAAACAACTTAAAGTTATTTAGGTCAAAATACACTAGGTAACAATTATCCTCTTGCCTTGCGGCCATATCCATAGAGTGCTGTGCTATGCATTTAAAGCCTCGACGATTAGCAATACTGGTGAGATCATCCATAGTTGCTAACTGAGACGACATGAATTCAGCGCTCACTAATCCTGCTAAATCTGTTAGTGCAGTAATGTCCTCGGCACTCAATTTCCTAATTTTAGTGTCAATAATGCACACCGTACCAATGTTTTCTCCCGTGGGAGCCGAGACGGGATGGCCCGCATAAAAGCGTATATGTGGTGCGCTAATAACTAAAGGGTTATCAAAAAAACGTCTATCTTGAAGGGCATCTTCAACAATCAGTGGGCGGTTATGGTGAATAGTATGTCCACAAAACGATACTTCCCGAGAGGTTTCTTTTGCATCCAAACCATCACAAGACTTAAACCACTGTCGGTTCTCGTCCACCAAACTTATAACCGCTATCGGGACATCAAAAATTTTTTTTGCAAGCCTTGTGACGCGATCAAAGCGCTCTTCTGGCTCGGTATCGAGTACTCTTAAAGATTGCAAGGAAGCTAATCGTTCTCGTTCATTTTCGGGCTGTGCAGGCGATATCATTAGTTTCTACATAAAATAGCGAACATCAAATAAGTATAGTGCTATTTAACAAATAAAGAAAAAACACTGCAATTTAATTTATTTAAAGCCAAATCAGCCTACTTGGCTAAGTGTTAAGACTAACAACTTAAGTGGTGATGATCTCGTTTTGTGGAAAGAATGCAGGTTGTGGGCTTGGTAATATGTTGAAAAGTGAAAATAAAAAAGCCAGCGTTAAGATTACGTTGGCTTTATAGGCGTGATGTTTTAGATATCAACAAGTTATGTTGCGATAGAAGCAAGCTCGAGCGTTACTTGGTCTAAGCCTAAATCGGCTATTTTGCGATTAAACTCAGCCTGCTTACTGCTGATTAACGATATGCCTTCAACAACCATGTCGTAAGCTCGCCATTGTTGCGACTGGTTATCTTTGCGCATTTGAAAGGTGATTTTTATATCTGGTTTGTTAGCATCAACAATTTTAATGTCAACTGAGGCAGACTTTGCACTTACTTTAAGTGCGCTTTCCGGCTCAAACAATACCTTTTGGTTAGTGTATTGAGATAATGCGCTGGCGTATGTGCGAACTAAATAAGAACGCATAGCATTAACAAACTTAACTCTTTGCTCTGCTGTCGTATTTCTTAAGTTTTTGCCTAAAATTTTAAATGCCGCATATTGATAATCAACTGATGGCATTAATTCTTCTTCAACAATATCTTTCATTAGATCAGGAAATTTTTTCAAGGCTTCTTGGTTATTGGCAATTCTAGCAAATAAGTTATTGCCGGTAGCTTCTATGACCTTAAAAGGGGAAATTGTTGGCGTAGCATTTGTTGCCATACTGTTTTGCATAAAGCTAGTAAGTAATACAAGCAATACGATGAGCTTCTTCATGATGATCCTTGTCAGATAAAGTAAGATTAGGTGAGTATTGAATTGCGCGCATTATACATACCGACCGATCGGTCTGTAAATGGTTTTTTAGTGGTAAATAGCATATTAAATGTTAAATAATATTAACTTGCTCGCTGTTAACTTATCATTAACTTAAAAGCGGTAATACTAACGCTTTAGTTGTTTAATGTAGCAGCAAAGCTCTTTGATAACGTTGTCGAATAATTCTTTATTTAACGAGCTTTTGCTTAAACTGGATGAACCATGAAATGTCGACACGATAAAGTAAGCGATTTGACTAAAATCAAGCTCGGGTTTTAACTGCTGACTGACCCGTGATAAATTGGTGGCAATCAATAAATTTAACTGTTGTTGCATCGCTAGAATTCGAATACGAAAACCCTCATCTATAGCAGACATTTCCTGACAAAGGTTATTCAGCGGACAGCCGCAAATTAATTCTTCGCAACTCATTTCTTTCGACATGGCACTGAAAAAATCACATAAGCCTTGTATTGGATCTTCAGCTTCTAGGGGCGGTTGCCAGCGTGCTATAAAAGCGGGTGCGTAAACTTCTTCAAAAACGGCATAACCCAGCTCCATTTTATTGGAAAAATGATGATATAACGCACCTTTTGAAATTTCACAGCGCGCTAAAATACAAGACAAACTCGTTGCGGTGAAACCATTTTTATGAATTTCATCTGCGCTCACTTGCAATATTTTTTGGCGGGTTTGCTCTGCATCTCTCATCGGTTTAAATTCTACATTGCTTAATATTACTGAATCCAGTTTAACCGACCGAAAGGTCGGTTGCAAAACTGAAATTTCAATAAGGGCGTATTAATAAGTGAATATATAGCGATGAGCTACAGCGTTTGTAACTTAACCAATTCTCCGATTGGATCATCTAAAGTGCTCGGTGGGCGTGTAAACCATTGCGCGCCATTTTTGGTGATATAAATACAATCTTCAAGCCTGACACCAAATTCACCCTGAATATAAATGCCCGGTTCATTGGAAAAACACATACCTGGTTTTAAAATTTCTGTTTCGCCATGCACAAAATTAACACTTTCATGTCCTTCCATGCCAATACCGTGACCGGTTCGATGTGAAAGCCCTGGTAATTTGTAACCTGGGCCAAAGCCTTTAGTTTGGTAAAATTTACGCACAGCATCATCGACTAAACCTGCAGGGTTGCCTATTTTTGCTTGCTCAAAAGCAATTTCTTGCCCTTGTCTAACCGTTTGCCAAACCTCTCGTTGACGCTTACTAGGTTCGCCGAAGACAAAAGTACGGCTGATATCTGACTGATAACCGTGAACATTACAGCCACAATCCATTAGTACTATTGACCCTTCACTCAGTGTTTGCTTTTGCTTAGTGCCATGGGGATATGCACTTGCTTGATTAAATAGCGCCATATTCCATACGCCTTTACCGCCCAATTGTCCCTGAGCCTTTTGCATTAAGCTTTTTACATCGCTTTGACTCATGCCGACTTCTAATTTTGACCAAACATCAGCATAGGCAAGTAAAGTGACTTCATTAGCTTTGTGCATTAATTCAAGTTCATGCTGGCTTTTATACATACGACAGCCACGAGTAACTGGCTCGGCGCTAACGTGTGTCATGTTGGAAAGTTGCGTCATTACACCGTGCATGACGAAGTAACGCACGGAGTTTTCAAAGGCAACTTGTCCTTTATTTAACTTGGCATCGGTAAGTATTTGTTTAATTAACGCAAACGGACTTTCATGCTCTTGCCATACTCGAATATCTTCACCAACCGCTAAACTTTCTCGAACACTGGGCTCTTCAAAAAAAGGGCAAACAACAGATATTTTACCTTCACGTGGGATGATAACTGCGGTTAAGCGTTCACTGCGCCACCATTGTATACCTGAGAAGTAATCCATAGCAGCGCCGGGTTCTAAGATCAATGCTGAAATATCTAACTGTTGCATTAACTTCTGGGCGCGTTGAATTCGCTCAAGTCGCTCGGCGGTGCTAATGCCTGCAACCGTATCGGTAATATTTGTTAATGTTTTTGTTTTATTTAGTGGCTGAGTTGTCGTATTAGCAAGGGCGGATGAGCTAAGTGTTTGCCCCGCAATCGACAAGGAGGCAATACTAGCACCACTGGCTTTTAAAAAGGCTCTTTTACTGATGTTCATAGTTTTCCTTTAACGCCGGTAAATAATAGGCGTATAACATGGTTAATTTTTTTATAGGGTGAAGCGGATAACTTACGCTAGCCGCTTTTGTCTTGGCGAGCAAGTGGTTACCGATAAATAGCCATTTTAACGGGTTGATTTATGCTCGCCCAATGTTTTGTGTAAATATTGCTAGGTTAATACGTCATAAGCTCTGGGCGATAATACGTTGTCTACCCTAAAAACAGGTGAACCTGACGTGTTATTTTTGTAGATTTTTTTAACACGTGTTATCAATAATACAACGAAGTTCAAAAGAGATAATAAAATGAATATAAAGTTAAGTGCGTTGATGGTTACATTAGGTAAAGCGACGGTGGTGTTGGCCTCGGCGATTTCCTTACAGATTCATGCTAATGCCGACAGAGTGACCGGGCAAACGCATGCGACACGTTCAGAAGTTATCGCCGCTAATGGCATGGTGGCAACGAGTCAACCTTTAGCGACGCAAATTGGCTTACAAGTATTAAAAGATGGTGGCAATGCTATTGACGCCGCTATTGCGGCTAATGCCGCCCTTGGCTTAATGGAGCCAACAGGTAACGGTATTGGTGGTGATTTGTACGCCATCATCTGGCATGCAAAAAGCGAAAAACTTTATGGTCTTAACGCCAGTGGACGTTCGCCAAAATCACTTACCTTAGCGAAGCTTAAGGCTGAATTAAGCGCATTAAAGCGTGACGATATTCCGCCATATGGCATGTTGCCTATCTCAGTGCCGGGTACCGTGGATGGTTGGTTTGAAATGCACGACAAGTTTGGCAAAATGCCGATGAAAAGCATCTTAAATCCGGCGATTAATTATGCTAATAATGGTTTTCCGGTCAGCGAATTAATTGCTTATTATTGGCAGCGCAGCGTGCCAAAACTATCGGTGCAACCTGGTAGTTTTAAAGATACTTTTACCATTGATGGTAAGGCGCCACGTAAAGGACAAATATTTAAAAATCCAGAATTAGGCAATACTTTGTCTCTTATTGCTAAACAAGGTCGCTCGGCATTTTATCAAGGTGAAATAGCCGATAAAATTGATACGTTTATGAAAGCGAATGGCGGTTATATTAGCCGTGAAGACTTATCAAGTCATACGTCAACCTGGGTTGAACCGGTATCAACGAATTACCGTGGTTATGACGTGTTTGAACTGCCACCTAATGGCCAAGGCATTGCTGCACTGCAAATGCTAAATATATTGGAGTCGTATAATTTAGCTGAAATGGGCTTTTTATCTGAACAAACCTTACATGTGATGACTGAAGCGAAAAAATTAGCCTTCGAAGATCGCGCTAAGTTTTATGCTGACCCTGCATACTTTGATGTACCACTGGAAGGATTAATTGATAAAAACTACGCTATGGCGCGTAAAAAACTTATCGGCGAACGCGCAGCTAAACGTGTTGATGCCGGTAACCCTGCAATGTATCAAGGTGATACCATCTATTTAACCACCGCCGATAAAGACGGCAATATGGTCTCACTTATCCAAAGTAATTATCGCGGCATGGGCTCTGGTGTTGTTGTGCCAGGATTGGGTTTTGTCTTTCAAGACCGTGGTCAATTATTTTCCATGGATGAAAGCCATGCCAATGTTTATCAGCCTAACAAGCGTCCTTTTCACACCATTATCCCAGCATTTGTCATGAAAGATAATAAGCCATTTATCAGCTTTGGTTTAATGGGCGGGGCGATGCAACCTCAAGGGCATGTTCAAATTGTCACTAACATTATTGACTTTGGTATGAATTTACAAGAAGCCGGTGATGCGACTCGTTGGCAACATTATGGCTCAACAGAACCAACAGAAGCGCAGGGGAAAACCTTAATTGACGGCGGGCAACTTGTTATCGAGTCAGATATTCCATACCAAACGGTACGCGGCTTAATGCAGCGCGGTCATAAAGTGGGTTTTGATGTTGGCGGCTATGGCGGTTATCAAGCGATAATGTGGGACGATATAGAAAAAGTGTACTACGGCGCATCTGAATCAAGAAAAGACGGTCAAGCGGCAGGATATTAAGCTTAAGGCATTATTAAATCGTTATAAAAAGTTCATGTTGTTATCCTAAACCGGCTGCTTTGTATTATGGAGAATAGCCGGTTTTTATTAGTCTGAAATGTTACAAGACCACATGTTCAATCAACAAGGTAAAGCAATAGTAAATGATAAGTATTGCAAGTTAATATGGCAAAACCTAATAAAAAAGGCCCAACAAAAACCGTCGATATCTTTTGTGCTGGCTGCAACGCTATATTGTTTAAATATCGTAAAGGCGGCAAAGGTGCATTAGTAAAAAGCTTTAAAGAACGTATTAGCCAAGACCATACCCAAACGCCTTGCATTTGCCCAAAATGTCAAAAAGCTTTTGCCCGAGAAACCGTGATCAGAGGTTTGCCTGCTTATAAGTTTATTGGCGGGAAAGTGTGGTTTAAATAGCCGGAGTTGATCGTTTTATATCTAACTTAAGTTGATGATAAGCGCCACCTTAATGGGGCGCTTATCTATCATGATTCGCTAGCTATAATTTAAGGCTAATTGCGCTCAATAACCTTAGGGATTGCGGTGAATGGTTTAATGCCAAATTCAGGGTAAACCTCACTTGGGAAGTAAATTGCACCACCTTTTGAAACCATTGATATCGTTTTTATGGCGCGAAGATCTGCTAATGGGTCGCCAGGTACTAGGAAAAAGTCGGCAAGTTTGCCCGCCTCGATACTGCCAAGTTGATCACCATAGCCTAAATAATTCGCCATATCATAAGAAGCTCGGCGTAACACTTCAGCGTTCGTCATCCCTACTTTTTTAAATAACTCTAACTCTCTGTGCAGTTCAAAAGCGCCGCCTAAGTCGGTACCCGGCACAAGAAAAATGCCTTTTTTATGCATCATCGAAAGTGTGGCAATAATTTTATCGAAAGCTAAGCGATAAGCGCTATCCTCTGCTGGGTCAGCAACATTTAATAATGCAACTTTTGCACTTCTTTGTACGCCCACTGGCATGTTGGCAATATAATCTATGGTTCCCGCTCGCGTTGTGCCATTTCTAGCGGTAAGCCCAAACTCATGAATAACAATGGTTGGGTCAACCGCGATATTCTTTTCGGCCATGGTGTTTAAAGTATTTTGTACTTTTTCGCTGTTTAGATCTAAATCAATAAATCGTTTCATGCCGGTTATTCGATAAAGCGTACGAGTATCTTCGCTTCTATCAAGTACCCAGCTGAGCATCGCTTGGTTTATGTGGGTGATTTCGTCATACCCTGCAGCAATCATGTCATCAACTGTTGAGAATGCAGGAATGTGGCCAGTAACGCGCATACCATGTTTTTTAGCAGCCTTCGCCATGGCGGGCACCCAATCACCATTTATTGAACTGTATATCTTGATTTGGAAGTAATCGCCTTTTTCACCATACATATTTACTAAGTTAATGGCTTCTTGCTCTGTTGACGCTATTTCACCTGTGGCGGAAGAGAATTCACTCTTTCCTTCAATAAAACCACTTTTAGTAATTCGTGGGCCGATAATTTGATTATTTTCAATTTTTTCAATTAACGGTTCGAGTATTTTTATTTCGTTCCCCATGTCGCGTACAGAGGTTACGCCTGCCATTACATTTAGCAGGGCGTCGTTATCGCTCATGTGGCCATGCATTTCATACATGCCTGGGATTAATGTGCCGCCATTGCCATCAATTAACACTTCACCAGCTTTGGGGGTGTCAAGCACTGGTTCAATGGCGGTAATTTTGTCATTGTTAATTAATACAGATTGGGCAGCAGTCAGCTGTAAATTCACCGGATCGAATATTCTGACGTTGTTAATACGTACCGGTTTCTGATATTGGTGAGTTGTTTTCTTGGCTATTTTCTCAAATCTATTTGCATTCAAACTAGTAGCTAAATCGCTTAATATTTTATGCTGCTGTTCTAATCCCTCACGAATAACAACAGCACGTGGCGATAAAAACGCAATCAGATGATGGTTATCATCAAGTGCGATATAGCTAGGGTCCAGCTCAATACCTTTGATTGCATAAATCGTTGCATTGACCTTGAGCGCGTTTATATCTCTAAGCGTAACTTGCTCTACTTCAGTGATGGTAAGTTCGCCAGAAGGTAATGCCGATAATGAATGACTGGGCTTTTCTAGTAAGGCTGAAGCGTATATGAACAGTGCATAAGGGCTAGAGTTTTGTGCGATGTAAATAGCACTGTTATCAAATTTGGCACTGCCACTTTCAGCGGAACTCTGCCAACGGGCCATTTTGTTTTGTAAGCTGAACTGCTCGTTAACTTCATTACCAAAAACGGTCTTGCCAGTTATCTGCCAATCAATGGGTAAACCGCTATCCGATAATTTGAGTATCTCTTTGCTACTCGCGCCACGGCCATTATTACTAAAAGAATAATCAATATTGATCTGCCCAGCATCGCGATTGACTAACAGGCCGCCAATGTCAGTACCGCCGAAGATTAATCTAAATTTTTCTTGCGCGGGTAGTGGCGCATTTATGGTAGTAGTCGTCTCAGCATGTTGAGAACAACCAACGGTGGTTATCAGTGCGATTGTACAGATGAATAATTGGATGTTTTTCATCGAAATTTTAAGGTTCATGGCAATGTCTTTTATTATTATAGATTTAAGACTACAAAGAATAGTCACTATAAATGCGCTATGCAACTAAGCGATTCACGCTGCGGTTTATCAAAAAGTAGTTTAAAACACTGGTAGAGCAAAAGCCGATAAACAAACGGG
>JBFJQB010000042.1:0-18796 GCA_041616855.1 Cognaticolwellia sp.
AAGACTAATTGCGCTGTTTCTAACCGAAATTCAGGGCTGAAATTTTTACGTGAACGTTTTGCCATTTGTAATACCTAATTCTGCTATGAAATAGATCATAACATCCTCTAATTAGGTGGCCAAAATTACTGTACCACTACAGATTAAATAAAAAAAAGAGAATATAAGTCTTTCTAAGCCCAATAATTGATTCACCGTTTATAGTTATTTTTTTTATTAATTGATTTTTCTTTAGTGAAGCCAATTGGCGAACAACCTTCATATTTTCACATAAAATGGCTGTCTCCATTGCGAAATAAAAATTCATTTCAGATAATTTAAAGTTCTTGAAAAAAAATTCGATTAACGATTTTTCATTACTCTTACACAATTCAAATATCACGTCTTCAAATCTATATGTAAGGTTTAACTTATAATTTTTAAGAAATTTTTCAGTTTTTATTTGAGAAAGTTCATGACTATGTTTACTTAAGAGAGTATTCATTAATACTTTGTTATTTAATTTCATTAGAAAAAAAATTGTCACCTCTTTATCTGAAGCGCATACAGGTGTCAGTTTTAAATCCAGCATATATTTTTCTTCAAAAATATATGCAATCATGGTGCTGTAATATTGTGAATTCTTGCTTTTATCCTCGGTTGATTTTTGCCCTAAACTCATAACCCCTCACTTGACAAATTAAATTAATCTGTTACTTTTTAATTACTTACTGTGTTCACCTTGTTTTATTGTAGGGTGTGTTTTATAAAGTGCTAATTTATATTTTTAATTTGGATTGAGTCTTAGTGGTGGTGTAATTGGTGGTATGTGATAGGTTTTAGGTGGTATTGTTATGTATCCTATTGTTTTTTATGTTGATAAAATATTTATAAATATTCAGATCCAGAATATTGAATAGAGTATTTATGTAGTCTCAGTTGCTCAGTGAGCGAATTAAAGCCTCGTTTTTCGGGACTTTCTGTATAAAAAAGTGCATTTACATCATTATTGCAAATGCACTAACCCGGTATCATCTCGTTCAAAGCCATGACAAATATAGCCACTTAACCGGCGCTTTTTCTTCGCGATTTGATGGAAATGTTCATAGCCCACTGAAAAGGCAAAGGGGTTGGCGTTGTAGTCGGCATATGATTGGTCATTGCCATTTTTGGCTTCTCTCACGCCGGCGGCAAAGGAGCTTAAAAAGTCATCTCGATTATTCAATAGAATAATGGTGGCGCCAGTGCCACCATCGACGAGTTCAAGAGCACCGAGTTCAATATACTTATCAACGACTGTGCTATTAAAAAAACCGCTGTATTGTTCAGTTTCCACATCATACGAAACCGCAGAGTCATCGCTTGCTTCCATTAGTGAGACAAATAGCTCTCTTACTTTTTTTGAAATCATCAATATTCCTTTCTAAACAATGTACTCACCGCAGTGAGATTGAGTTGCGCCTAACTGCCTAATATCTTAAGTGGTAGCGACAAGGCGTCATTACCTGTTTGGCCAACCAGCCAAATAATGGAGCATAAACCCCCAACAGTAATGACATACCATAATGCTGACACAACTTGCGCATAGCGGTTAAGCGGTAATAGGTTACTTAAGTGGCGGCGTTTGTATTCAAAGAATATTTCAATACTACCAAGCGCTAGTAAGAAGCCTAATAGCGCTAAGCCAAAGTAATAACTGATATAAACACCTAATGCGGCGCCAATTATACAAGTGACTATGCCGACCTTAGAGTTAATTGAAAAAGCGATGCTTTTAAGTACGTGACCACCGTCCAAAGGTAAAATGGGCAACAAATTAAATAAATTGAGTAGGGCATTGAATACCGCCAAACCCGCCAATATTTCTATATCGGTTAGCCAATAACCGACTAAGCAGGCGATAGAAAGTATTAAACCGAAGAAGGGCCCCATTATCGAAATAACGACATCTTGCCAGCGAGTATTAATTTTGTCATCACTCAACGCTAGGCCGCCAACAAAAGGAATGAGATAGATGCCTTTTGTTTTTAAACCAAAATACTTCATTGCTTTGATATGGCCATATTCATGAAAAACTAGGCAGAGGATGAGCGCGATGGCAAATTCAATCGAGAATAACCAGCTATAAGCAGCCAAACTACCTGCCGCAAATAATACTTTGATCACTTTGGCACTTTTGAATAATTTTAAACCAAGACCGGCCATGCCAATAAAGCTAAATTTTAACGGTTGTTTTTTACCTGCGATAATTTTGCGTTGTGCAATGTCATTTTCATCGAGGGTATTACTTTGTATCGGCTGCCCATTGATCAGTAACTGGCATTGCAAAGTAAAAGGTTGCCATTGCAGTGTGCCATTTAATTCAACAGCTAACTCACCTTGCTCACTTTGAAGGGTGAACTGGTGTAAGAATGACTCATTGTCGGCGTTGGCATTAATTTGTGAAACACATTGACCGTCCCAGAAAAGCTCCTGCCAGCCTGCCATTGAACCTTCTAATCGTAGCTCTTTGCCAAGACACTCTATTGTTAATAATTGCACTTCATTACTCGGTAAACAAAACTTTGCCCGATTATCGCTATATTTGCTCAAGCAGCAAGGTTTATCGAGAAAAATTATATAGATTGAGTTTCTAATAAAGCAAAATATCAGTGCTTTTTAAAGATGACAGTAGCGTAGCTATTACGATTGTCATACCATGGCGTTACCTGATATTTATTGATTTTTCTTATGCGCCTTTTGTTAGCTTCTTTTATTTTCTTGTTTGCCACCAGTAAAGTCACCGCACAATCATCGCCAAGATTTTTTACTATCGATACCACACCGGCTGTTGGCAAAATGACTGACTTTAAGGCCAGTGCTTTGTGTGATGTTGCGAATGAAACACAACAATATTTAAACAACTTTTCAGGTGATAAGTTTGCGGTGCATGCCGGAAAAGTATTTGATGAAAGTATCACGTTAGCCAAAGTAGAAAAAACCCTTGAATTTATCTGTCAAACCTATCGAGAGGATGTGCGCGCAAAGCGCGATAGTCGCCTGCATGATCCGAAATTTTTAATTGATAACTTTGATTTTTATCGTTGGGCGCCTGATATTAAAACTGCGCAAGTGATTGCTAAAAAAAGTACACATGTCACGAAAACTCGGATGCTAAACGCCATTCCGAATGACAAAATATTTTTAACGAAGTATTACACTAAATTATTAAAAGCGAGTGCTGTTAAAACGCCGATATATAACCAAGCGCTTTATGCTTTGCCGTATGATGAAACCGGTTTAACTTTATCTGAAGCGAATAATGATTTAAGCATTACTCGTCATAAATATACACGCCAAGATATTATTGCCGGCGTGTTAGAGCAGAAACAACTCGCCAAAGCCTTGATCTGGTTAACTGCAGAAGCTTTGCATGATGTGTTGCTACAAGGCACAGGGGTAGTTGATGTAAATGGCAAGCGCCGCTATTTTAATGTCCATCGTAATAATGGTATCGCTTATGATTATGCCATAGGGAAACGTGAGCAAGCGCGTTATTGGTATTTTGCTGAGGTACCTAGCATCATGGGTTATGGCGAAACGCTCGACAGTAAAATAGCCCTTTCGCCGCAAGTGTCTTTTGCGGGTAATGTCGCTGAGTTGGGTTTAGGTAAGTTATTTATGGTGAGCTATCCACAAGCTGACCAACAAATATCACGCTTGGGTGTGCTTTCAGATCAAGGTGGTGCTTTTGATAATAATTTATTTCAGCTCGATTTATTAGTCGATAGTTACTTTGGTTGGCAAGATTACCACCAAGCCAATAAGCAGTTACCTGATTATGCGAGCGCTTGGTTAATGTTAGTGAAGGGTAAAAATTAACGTATTGCTTTTGCGCTAGTTTAAGCGACTTGGCTACAGGTTTTCTCGGATATACTCTCAACGATCAATTTTTTGTTGTTCGTCGGCTGATAATCAAGCGGAGCAGCAACCAGTATTTGTCGAATTTTGACTTCATCTTTGTCACGCATGGCTTCTATTAGCTGGTCAATTATTTTTGCAACATCGCTGTAATGTAACGAGCGTTCATTGGCGGTTAAAATGCGCTGGTGTTGGGTGTTTTTTGCTTGTTCGCCAATCAGCAATTCTTCATAAAGCTTTTCACCAGGGCGCAAACCACTATATTGTATTGCAATATCACCATTGGGATTTTTTTCATCTTTAATGGTTAAACCCATTAAGTGTGTCATTTTATACGCTAAATCGACGATTTTTACCGGATTGCCCATATCTAATACAAAAACATCACCGCCTGTGCCCATTGCACCAGCTTGTATTACTAATTGTGCGGCCTCTGGGATGGTCATAAAGTAACGAATAATATCAGGGTGGGTAATGGTAATTGGGCCACCGCGTTTAATTTGCTTTTTAAAAAGCGGTACGACTGAGCCAGATGAACCGAGTACATTACCAAAACGCACCATCACAAAGCGGGTATTGTGATCTTTTTTGGCAAAACCTTGCAAAACTAACTCAGCTAAACGTTTGGTTGCGCCCATAACATTGGTCGGCCTGACCGCTTTATCCGTTGAAATAAGTACAAAGGTTTCTACTTCGCAATAAATGGCTGCTTGCGCTATTTCATAAGTGCCTAAAACGTTGTTGGTAACACCGGCAATAACATTGTTTTCTACCATAGGTACATGCTTATACGCTGCAGCATGATAGATTGTTTGGACTTTATGCTTGTGAAAGATGTGAGTCATCAATATGCCATTTTGTACATTACCGATTAACGGCTCAACATGTAGCATGTTTTTTGTTTCTACTAGAAGCTCGCTCAATTCTTGATGGATTTCGTAAAGCAACGCTTCACTGACATCGAGTAATATCAATTCTTTAGGGTTGTTTAATACGATTTGTCGGCAAAGTTCTTTACCAATGGAGCCGCCGGCACCTGAAACCATGACTATTTTGTTGGCAATATTGGCACTGAGTAATTCCGCAATGGGTTCAACGGGCTTTCGGCCAAGTAATTCATCAACTGAAACTTCTCTTAGCTCATCGATATTACGTTTACCAGAAACGATATCTGACATATCGGGCACTATCAGCAATTCAAGTGCGTGTGGCTCGATATGCGCCACAATTTGTTTTAAACGCACCGGATTAACTTTTGGTATTGCAATAAGGATCTTAAATTGGCCATGTTTTTTTATAAGTTTGGCAATATCTTGAGGTGAGTGAATTTTTAACCCTAGAACTCTGCGACCAACATAACGTTTTTTTTCATCGACAATTGCCAGAGGCTGGTACTTATTCCCCTGAGATAAAGCATGCACAAGTTGTCGACCGGCGCTACTTGCGCCATAAATCACCACACCTTCACGTTGATCAAACCAGTGTTTTTGCGATATTAAACTCACTAAAGCTCTAGCTCCGGCAATTTGAATGCTAGCAAGTACTAGGAAGACAATAGGGACGGAACGAGGGACGAAGGCATCAACAAAAAAGCTGGTTAAATAGAAGATAATGCTGGCAGCAATTAATAAAAACTGTATTTTTAGAAAGGCCTTAGCGTTAAAAAATCGCACGACAGAATTATAAACATCAAAAGCATAAAATAAGGCTAATGTCGAGCTGGCTACAGAAATGAAAGCTAAGTTTTCTTGCCAAGAAATTTCAATGCTATCAACACCTAATCGGATAATATAAGCAAAGTAAAAAGCAAAACTAAGTGCGAATAAGTCGAAAGCCAATGCCAAAATCAGCTTGAGTGAACTTGGAATTAAATCAATGCGTCTAACCATGAGAATATACCTTACAACACGCCGTTTTAATGCAAAGCTGCAATAACGATCTTTAATAGGTATTCTTGCAACATATTGTTACATTGTCATTGTTTAATTGTTGAAATAATGTAAATGGCTTTAATTTTACAGTGCTTTAGACTTTGTTCTCAATAATATCAAACGCTTGGTTAAGTTTTTGACAAACCATATTCATCTCGTTTTCAGTCAAGGTGGGGTGTACTAACAACATTAAACTGATTTCTCCTAACGTTTTGGCATTTTTCAAAGCCTTTTCTGGTCTTAGGTTTGTATGATCGAACGCTTTTTCTTTGTAAACTTCTGAACAACTACCAGAGTAACACGGCACATTTAACTTATTGATGGTGTTAATTATGTCATCACGAGAAGTGTGGTTAGGCAGTTTGTCAATATCGACAAAGACATAGCATTTATAATACGCATGAACGATATGCTCAGGCACTTTCGGCACAATTAGCCAGTCATACTGTCGGCAAACTTGAAATATTTTTTCAGCATTTTCATTGCGCCGCTTGGTCCAATCCGCCATACGTTTAAGTTGAATACGGCCAATTGCTGATTGCATTTCAGTTAGACGCCAGTTGGTACCAAAGCTTTCATGTAACCAACGATAACCAGGTGGGTGTTGTGTTTCATACACGGCCGCGTAGGACTTCCCATGATCTTTAAAGGCCCATGCTTTACGCCATAATGTTTCGTCATTAGTGGTAAGCATGCCGCCTTCACCACCTGTGGTCATTATTTTATCTTGGCAGAATGACCAAGCGCCTATGTGGCCGATACTACCCACTGAACGTCCTTTGTATTTAGCACCATGCGCCTGTGCACAATCTTCGATTACATACAGATCTTTCTGATGAGCAAGCGCCATTATTTCGTCCATTTCACAAGGCCAGCCAGCCAAGTGCACACATATAATCGCTTTGGTTTTTTCTGTTAATACCGCGCTAATACTGTCGGCGCTGATGTTTTGACTATCAAGTTTAACGTCAGCAAAAATAGGGGTTGCGCCGGCATTGATAATGCTGCTTATTGAAGCGATAAAAGTTCTTGATGTGACTATAACCTCATCACCTTTACCAATATCCAATGCTTGTAGAGCCAAATCTAACGCTAGTGTGCCGTTAGCCACGGCAATCGCATACTGGCAGTTAGTATAAACAGCAAATTCTTTTTCAAATTCTCGGCCTTGCTGCCCTGTCCAGTAGTTAACTTTATTAGATAGTAAAACTTGGCTAACAGCTAATATTTCTTCTTCGCTAAAACTAGGCCATGGTGAAAGGGGCGTATTGAGCACGGTTGATCCTATGGGTATTAAATAAGTGAACGGATAGGGGTAGCGGGTACACCTAAATATAGAGTGTTGCTCTGTGTAGAACAGGTAATGACAGCGCCTGCGCCAGACTGAGTATTTTCAGCAATCGTAATATATTCGATAACAGAACTACCAATGCCGAGCCAAGAAAATTTTCCGACCTTGACGCCGCCAGCGATATTAACGCCCGGTGATATATGGCAATAAGCGTGAATATGGCAATCATGATCTATGGTGGCTGCGGTATTAATAATGCAACCTTGATCAACTCGAGCGCCAACATTCACCACGGCATTAGCAAATATCACTACGCCTTGGCCAATATTGCTGTTCGAGCTGACAAACGCCGTGGGGTGTATTAATGTTGCGATATAACATTGTGCTCTAGATAACTGTTGGATAATGCTTGCTCGCAAGGTGTTGTTGCCTATAGCTACGATAAAGTCGGCGTTATCGCGATAATTTGTCCATTGATTTATTGGACCAGTTATAGGCCAGCAGCTATTTTCTTTGCGCTGTTCAAAACAGTCATCGAGAAAAATAATCTCATGATAATGGCCGGTACTTTCAGCACAATCTGCAACAACACGGCCATGACCGCCAGCCCCTATGATAATCAAAGTTTTATTTTTGTTCATTGTTGGCCTGTAAACTTGCTCATGGTTGCTTCTCCATCTGCGTTGATATCAGCTTGCGAAAAAACTTTTTTAATTGTTAGAAATATAATCTTTATATCTAGCCACATTGATTGATTATCAACATACCAAACATCGAGTTTAAACTTATCCTGCCAGCTAATAGCGTTACGGCCATTTACTTGCGCCCAGCCGGTAATACCGGGCTTAACATAGTGTCTTCTTGTTTGTTGCGCTGAATAAAGCGGTAAATATTCAACCAATAAGGGTCTTGGTCCAACTAAACTCATATCTCCTTTTAAAACCGACCACAGCCCTGGTAATTCATCTAAGCTGGAGTTTCTTAGTTTGATACCAAAATCAGTGAGGCGTGCGCTGTCAGGTAAAATATTCCCGTATTCATCAGTGGCATCACGCATCGAGCGAAATTTTTTCATGGAAAAGATTTGACCGTGTAAGCCCGGGCGTTGTTGGCTGAATATGACAGGAGTGCCTAAATTCGTTGCCACTTTAGCGGCCACGATTAAATACACCGGAGATAGTAAAATAAGCGTCAGTGATGCCGCTAAGATATCAAAAGTACGTTTAATAAATTTATACATAATGCATGGGGCCTGTAGACCTTTAATAGGGGCTTTGCTAAGGCTGCTTTTTAAGAACATAAAACGAAAATTTTGTTATGTAGCACTTGATACTGTCTACGCTAAGTCGTTTAACCTCAACTAACACTATGATTGTGGAAAGCTGTAGTTTTCCATTTTCGCTTTATTTTCCAATATAACAGGAGTAAATTGAACAGTACAATAATAACAAATTGATTTTCACATCTAAGCCTACTTATGCACGCAGTTGTTCGTTTATATTATTTATCACGTTGGTGTTATTTAAAAAAAATCCCGTTCTTACCTAAACTTATTTATTATTTTATCCGCATTGTTTTTGCTTGTGATGTGAAATATACCGCTGAAATTGGTGCAAATGTTGGCTTTTTTCACAACGGTCTCGGCGTTGTTATTCATAAACAGGCTAAAATTGGTTCGGGTACTTGTTTATATCAAAACGTAACCATTGGCGGTAATGGAAAATCAGAAGCTGAAAATGGTATTCCTGTCATTGGGAAAAATGTCTTTATCGGTGCGGGGGCTGTCATTCTAGGACCGGTAACTATTGGAGATCATGCCCGCATCGGGGCAAACTCTGTGGTATTAAATGATGTTGCTGCCAATACTACTGTTGTTGGTTCGCCGGCCAAAGTCATTAGCAAGGGTTAGGCATTATTATGTTGCAAGCGCCCGAGCCAAAACACGTTTTACATGTTTTTATGAATTTAAATCTGGGTGGTGCCGAAAGTCGCATTATGGATTTATTTCGCACTCAAGATAACAATGTATTGGTCAATGATTTTCTGATCATGACAGATGAGCATTGCCACTTTACCGATGAAGTGCTTGCTAAAGGCGGAACAATACATGTTATTGACAGTCCTCGTCATGGTATCTTGAAAAATTTATGGCAGCTCTACCGGCTTTTGCGCGTAAAACCACAATACTCGGCAATCCACGCCCATACTTCATATTACTCTGGGTTATGTGTTTTTATCGCTTTTTTAGCGGGTATTTCAGCGCGTGTTACTCATGCCCGCAATACCAGTACCGGCGTCGATAACATACCGACACGAATCATGCTAACCATTGGTCGGCAATTAAGCGCGTTATTTGCTACCAGTCGTTTTGCTATTTCAACAGCTGCTGGTGAATTTTTATATGGCGCTATTCCAGCAGATAAAAAGCCAAGAAAAGCCTGTTTTGAAGTGGTACCTAACGCATTCAACTTTCATAAAATCAAGCATGTTGAAAGTGCCAGTAAAGATAAAAAAATAGCGCAAAATATTGATCCGAAATTACTCAATATAGTTTGTGTGGGGCGCTTTTATCCGGTTAAAAATCATGGCTTTTTATTAAGTGTTATTCGCAGGCTTGCTGATGATCGAAGCGACTTTTGTTTACACTTAATTGGTGATGGTGAGCTAAATCAAAAACTACAAGCACAAGTACAAGAGTTAGGTTTAGAGTCTGAGGTAAGATTTTGGGGCAAAAGGTCAGATGTCGCTGAGTTGCTAGCGTTATTTGATGTCATGGTGATGACCTCTAAAAATGAAGGACTCGGTGTTGCCGCGCTAGAAGCACAAGCTGCAGGTTTACCCTGTGTACTTTCTACAGAAATCCCAAACGAAGCTGATATTGGTTTAGGGCTTTGTCGACATTTGCCCTTGAGCTTAAGTGTTAACGAATGGAGCGAGGTAATTCAGCAGCAAGCACTTTTGCCGCCAGTCAGTAAAGTCGATATTGATCAACAATTTGAATGTCTTGGTTATAGTTTATCCAACACACGGCAACGATATTTGGACGCCTACTAATCCCATGAAAAAAATCAGAGTATTACAAGTTATACCTGCATTAACATTGGGAGGAATTTCTTCCGTGGTAATGAATTGGTATCGGCATTTAGATTCGAGTAAATATCAGTTTGATTTTGTTAGCTTTAATGACGGACCTCTACGGGAAGAAATTACAGCGTTAGGGGGGAGGATATATATTCTACCGACGATAAAACAGCAGCCTGTTCGTCACTTGCGTGTGGTAAATAAAATATTTTCTAGTCAGCCAGGTTATGATGTTGTACATGTGCACAACAGTTTTAAAAATGGCATTTTACTTTGGCTGGCAAAGCGTAAAGGTATCTCTGTCCGTATTTGTCACTCGCACACTAGTGGTGTAGAAAATAAATTTCTATTACCTTTTATGCAGGGCTTTAAGGCTATTGTAATTCGGGCAAGTAATGTCCACCTTGCTTGTGGCGAAAAAGCAGGCAAGTTTTTATATGACCAGCAACCTTTTACCGTTCTCAATAATGCTATTTCAGTACAACGTTATTTAATCAATACAAGCAATAAAGAAGAAATTAAGCAGCGATTTCAGTTGCCAACCGATAAAAAATTAATTTTACATGTTGGGCGTTTTTCGATTGTAAAAAATCACCAATTTCTTTTACAGTTGGCACTAGATAAGTCATTAGACCCATCGATACATTTCATTTGTGTCGGGGAAGGGCCATTAAAAGTTGATTTTGCACAACAAATTCAACATAAAAACCTGCAGTCTCGTTTTACTTTATTACCGGCAACACCTGAAATCCCAGATTTATTACACAGTGTTGATGCATTCATAATGCCGTCATTATTTGAGGGCATTTCGGTGGCTTTATTAGAAGCGCAGGCGGCGGCTTTGCCGTGTTTAATTTCTGACACTATTGCAAAAGAATCTGATATGGGACTGAACTTGCTTTCATTTCATTGCCTAGATAACCTTTCGACTTGGTTGGCTAAGTTAAATCATTTGCCTGAGGTGTGTTTATCGAATAGTGAAATTAGTGAGGCTTTTTTTGAAGAAGGTTTCTCGACAGAAAGTGTGCTTGAAAAGTTAACTGATTTTTACCAACCACGTGCTTTGTTGTGAGTATAAAGACGCTTGCCTTAGCTCGGCAAATCAATCTGGAAATTGCACTTTGTGCGATGTTGCTCATTGTTTATGCTATGACGACAAGTGCACTATTACTATTACTTGTGGTGATCGTAGGCATTGTTTGTGCAGCTGTTTTGCCGTTTGGGCGCAGTCTCCAATTGGCGTTTTTCCTTTTGCCTTGTTCAGAGGTGTTTACGCAATCGCCTTACATTTCTATTTCGTTATTAACTTTTATTTTTTTAGCTATGTTCGGTCGTTATTTACTGACTCATGTTGCGGTTACGGAATACTCGCAATTGGGTTTGTTATTAATGTTGTTAGTACTGCTTTATGAGTTGGGACATGTGTTTTATAACCCTGTCATGGTTTCTTCTACTACGGTGCGGTGGTCGATATTTTTTATTTTTACTTCTTTTTTATTATTCGATCGGAATAAATATTGCTCATTTTCGCAATTACGTTTTGCACTTTTATGCGGAATAATCGTGTCAACATTGTATGGCTTATTACAACAATATTTTGCGCCAATAACTACGCACTCTGTCAAAGTTATCACGCGCTTTGCGGGTGGGGCAGGTGATCCCAATAATTTTGGTTTATTTTGTTTGCTGATAATTTATTTTTATTTACCAACCATTCCTAGAGAAAAAATACCTAAAACCACCTATGCAATTATATTACTGATGTTAGCATTTGGGACCTTAACGGTATCTCGGAGTTTTTTTATTGTCGCAACACTTAGCCTCTTGATGTACTTCTTTTTGTACTATCGTTCGGCATTGGGAGATATTGTTGTGCGATTTTTAATTTCACTTAATAGTTTACTTATTTTGTTTGGCTTGTATTGGCTTAGTGGTGCATCTTTTATTGGTGAATTAGACATTTTTGCTCGGTTTAATAGTGATAACCTATCGGACTTAACCGGCTCACGAAGTGATATTTTACAAGAGTATGTTCGGCTTTTCTTTGAGTTACCTTATGGGTTTATACTTTTGGGTGCTGGTATTAACGGATATTTAGGTTATTACAATTACTATTTTTTACAGGCTGGTCTATTTCCTGAGGTTGTTGGTCCGCATAATACGCTGCTAGAAATCCTAATAAGTTTTGGTTTACTGGGTTTTGTTTTGTTTGCTACATACATCTATTGGGGGTTTAGGGCTGAAAGAGTACGAACGGGTCGTACACATATATTTCGCTTAGCATGGATTCCGATATTAGTATTTGTGCTGTACTGCTTTAGCCTGCAAAATTTAGGTAAGTATGGCAGTTACTTTATCTTAATGCTCATTGTTTATAACACTTACCGAAAAGATGCTTAAATGACAAATCTAAGCCGTGAAAGGCGCAATGGTGTATTACTGAGTTATTGTTCAATAGCTATACGAAATATAGTCGCATTGCTGTTAATTCCCTTTATTATAAATCGTTTAGGGATAAGTGATTATGGCATTTACAGTTTAGTTTCAGCGTTAGCCGGTTATTTAATCGTGCTGGAATTTGGTTTAGCGAATACTACTATTCGTTTTTTGTCTGTCTATAAAGCCAGCAATGACAAAGTTAAAGAATCTGAATTTATCAGTAGTATTGTTGTTATTTATGGCGCATTAACACTTTTTGTTGTGGCTGTAGGAGTCATCGTTTGGTTCAAGTTACCTGACATATTTCACCTGTCGATGACAATAAGTGAAATTGCACTGTTGCAGTCGGCTTTTTTAGTGTTATTGATTAATGTCGCTATTACGTTAATGAGTAATTCTCTTACCGGTATTATCAGTGCATATCAATGCTTTCGTTTTCAAAAAACTACTGAAATAGTTGTCTTTATTGCCCGTTGTATTACTGTCGTTGCGTGTTTAGAAGCAGGTTTTGGTGTGCTTGCAATTGTTGTGATCGACACCGTGACTAATCTAGTGCATAGCGTAATACGCTTTGTATATATTCAACGAAATATTGATTTTAAATTTCAGGTTAAACTACCTGACAAAGCAACCCTGAACGAAATTTTTGTTTATTCCTTTTTTATCGCGCTGAATGTCATCGTAAACCAAATTAACTGGCGGGTAGATAATTTAATCGTCGGTACCTTAACTAACAGTAAAATACTCGGTATTTTTAATGTTGGAAGCCAGTTGGTTTTTAGCTTTATCGCTTTTGCTAGTGCTATTTCCAATATATTCACACCCAAAATCGTCCAGATGGTGAAGCAAAATGTTGCCAGTACCATATTATTGACCCAACTTTGTACTATTGGCCGCTATCAAATGGTGTTGCTGGGTTATATTTTTGTTGTTTTTGCCGTTTTTGGTGAATTATTTATTGATTTGTTTGTGGGGGCGGAATTCTCTGAAGCCTACTGGGTAGCTATTATTCCAATGTTGCCGTTTATGTTTGTCTTAGCACAAACCTCGACCAATGCGGTTTTACAAGCACTCAATAAGCATAAGGTACGGAGTGTACTGCTTTTGGTAACTGCGCTTGGCAATATAGCGATATCAATTATATTAGTAAAACAAATGGGGATGGTAGGCGCAGCAATAGGTACTGCATTTGCATTATTTATTGGTGAGTTGATACTGGTTAATGTTTACTTATATCGCATCGTAAAATTGAATATGTTGCGTTTTTACCAAAAGCTAATTCGTCACTCCTTGCCAGTAATGTTTATCAGCGCTTGTGCTGCAGGTATGATGACTAATTCCTTATCAGCAACTTGGTCTGGTTTAATTGTTGGTTGTTTGATCACTGGTATTATTCATTTTGTATCTAGCTATTTTATAAGTTTAATGCCGGATGAGCGAAAGGAAATTAATCGTCTAGTGTTTAGAAAATGGCTTTAAATAACTTAACGTTGCTGTGCTCTAAGGCAATGAGCAATTTCAATTCTAATTTTAAGGTGTTTTTTTGAAAATTGTCATGCTTGGCGCTTATCCTAACTCTATTATTGAGTTTCGCGGTGCTTTAATTACAGCTTTTGTAGAAGCTGGTCACGAAGTGACTGTGATGACAGCCGCTGCAACTGAAGGTGTTATGGCGCAAGTGACCGCGTTAGGTGCGACATTTCGACCTTATCATGTTGAGCGCAATGGTTTGAATCCTTTTGCAGATCTTAGAACGTTATTAGAGATTAAAAAGGCGTTTGAAGAATTGCAACCCGATCACGTGCTTGCCTATACCATTAAACCTATTATTTGGGGGGGCATTGCGGCTCGCTTGCTTGGCTTTAAAGGTTTTCATGCCATGATCACCGGGCTAGGTTATGCCTTTTCAAGTGGCTCTTTAACGCGTAAATCTGTCAACTTCATCGTTAAACATTTATATCAGTTTTCTCTAGCTAATGCGCAAAGTGTTATCTTTCAAAATCAAGATAATCGTAAGCTATTCGTTGATTTAGGTTTAGTTAAGGCTGAAAAATGTTATCGAGTTTTTGGCTCAGGGGTTGATATTTCTGCGTATCAGCAGCACCCCCTACCGATAAAAGAAACGACCTTTTTATTGATTGCACGATTACTCGGAGATAAAGGTATTCGAGAATTTGCTAATGCCGCAAAAATCGTTAAGCAGCGTTACCCTAAAACGAAATTTCAGCTTTTAGGGCCTTATGACAGTTCACCCGATAAAATTAGCCCCGCCGAAATTTTTCAGTGGCAGGCTAGTGGTGATATTGAGTATTTAGGTGTAACTGACAATGTTCAACCGTTTATTGCCGCTTGTCATATTTATACTCTACCTTCTTATCATGAAGGATTACCTCGCACGGTATTGGAAGCCATGAGTATGGGACGTCCGATATTAACTACAGATACATCTGGCTGCAGAGACACGGTTGTGAATGGCGAAAATGGTTGGATAGTGCCAACTCGTAATGTGGAACAATTGGCAAACCGAATGATTTGGTTTGTCGAAAATCCAGAACAATGGCAGCGCATGGCAAATTACAGTCGACAAATGGTTGAAGAGCACTTTAATGTCGTTGAGGTTAATGCTGAGATGCTAAAAATAATGAGGCTTTAATGCTGCCTAATTTGAATAAACAGCAACATTTAAGGAGAAGTTGCTCGACACAAATAAAAGGTAATAATTAATGTAAATGATATTGATTCTTATTTAGGTTCGTGCTCTAATACCCGCAATTCAAAACATATTAATTTTCTGAAAGGCTTAGTTATGCGAACTTCTTCTCTTTTTCAACCCGCGTTGATTGCTTTATCTGTTGTAAGTGCTTTATCCAATATTGCTATTGCAGATGATGATATGGAACATTTAGCTATCTTTGGTAGTGCGCAAACCGTTAATGATGTACCGGGTAGCGCTCATATGATTTCGCAAGCGGAATTAGAAAAATTCGACTTTACTGATATTATGCGTACCTTAACATCAGTGCCTGGTGTTTATGTGTTAGAAGAAGATGGTTACGGCTTACGTCCAAATATTGGTATGCGCGGCACGGGACAAAACCGAAGTGAAAAAGTCACTATAATGGAAGATGGGGTTTTAGCTGCGCCGGCGCCGTACTCCGCACCTTCAGCCTATTACTTCCCAACAGCGGGTCGCATGCAGCAAATTGAAGTATTAAAAGGCACGTCAAGTGCAATGTATGGTCCTCGCACAACGGGTGGAGTGGTGAACATGTTGTCGCGCTCTATTCCTGAAGAAGCCCTAGCCGGGCAAGTAAATTTAAGTGCAGGTGAAGACGGTTTTGCAAAAGCCCATGCTTATGTGGGTGGTGCGGGCAAAAATGTTTCATCAGTGTTTGAAGTATTTCGTTATCAAGCTGATGGTTTCAAAGATGTAAACCACACCGACGAGAACACTGGCTTTGTAAAAAATGACATCATGGCAAAAGTGATGATCAACAGTGATACCGATGCGAAATATTATCAAGAATTAGAATTTAAATTAAAGTATTCAGATGAAAACTCTGACGAGACTTACATGGGCTTAACTGCCGATGACTTTCAAGCTAACCCTTATTCTCGTTATGCTGCTTCACAACTGGATAATATGGCGACTAGTCATAAGCAATTGCAAATTAACCATCACATTAAATTATCTGAACGCTTCACGTTAGGCACATCAGCTTACTACAATGAATTTAGCCGCAATTGGTATAAAGCCAGTAAAGTGAATGGTCAAAGCTTAGGTGGTGGCGGTATTGATGATGCTGCAGCGTTTGACAATGGTTCATTTGCTGATGACGAAATCAACGTAGATGTAAAAGCTAATAGCCGTGCATATCAATCTGAAGGCCTTCAAGCGGTATTAGATGCTGATTTTGGTGCTCATCAAGTGAAATTTGGCGCTCGATACCATGAAGACAGCATGGATCGTTTTCAGTGGGTAGATAAATACAGCTTAGATAATACTGGCTTTGAAATGACCTTACTTGAAGCGGGCATCCATGGCACTGACTCAAACCGTATTGATACAGCCGAGGCTTTGGCATTATTTGTTCACGATGAATATACTGTTGGCAATTTTATTTTTAATGCCGGCTTACGCTACGAAGATATGACTATTTCACGCCAAGATTGGGCGAAAGGCGTGATTGATAGAAATGCGCCGTTAAAGAAAGATGTCAGCAACAATGTTGAGGTGTTATTACCGTCATTAGCAGTAACTTATCGAGTTAATAATGATTTAGTAGTTATAGGTGGTGTGCAGAAAGGTTTTGCTCCACCAGCACCCGGTAATGATAAAGCAAAAGATGAAGAGAGCGTTAACTATGAGTTAGGTTTGCGTTTTAACCAAGCTGCAGTAAATGCAGAAGCGCTATTCTTCTATTCAGACTATGAAAACATGCATGGTAACTGTACGGCTAGCCAAGGTTGTGATGAAGAAAACATTGGCAACCAGTATAATGCCGGCGCAGTTAAAGTTTCTGGTTTAGAAGTTAAAACCGGTTATGAATTTGCCACAGGGACCTTGGCAATTCCGGTTGATTTAACATATACCTTTACTGCTACAGAGTTTCAAAATGCTTTTGCATCAGGTTTAGATACATGGGGTAATGTTACCGTTGGTGATGAACTACCTTATGTGCCTGAGAATCAATTACAATTGAGTCTTGGTGTGGTTGGAGAGCAATGGCGTGGTGACATTTTAGTTCGTTATATGGATGAAATGCGCACAACAGCCGGTCAAGGTAGCATTATTGCAGACCAAGCTATCGCTAGTCGTACTGTAGTTGATATGGCGGCGCATTATAGTATTGCTGACAACCAAGAAATTACATTTAACGTTGATAATTTATTAGATAAAGAATACAGGGCGACACGCACCCATGGCTCAATCATGGCAGGTAAGCCACGCAGTGTAACGCTAGGTTATAAATATCACTTTTAAGCTAGTCATAACTGAGTGTTAATTGTTAATAAAGCGAGCTTATGAGCTCGCTTTATGCATTTTATTACAGAGCAATATTTAATAAGGCGTTAATCTCCTTTTCGTAGCTAAGTTTTTTCTGCTGATTAAACCCCACGTGAGCGCTTACGATTTCACCTTGGCGATTAACAATAAAGCTGCTTGGCATACCTTTGAGTTTATATTTTTTGGCGATCAAGCCTTTAGGGTCGTAGATAACCGGAAAGTCAGCTGGAATTTGTGCTAAAAACTCATCAGCTAATACTCGGCTATGATCTAAATTAATGCTTAATATGGTCAAGCCTTGCTGTTGATACTTTGCTTTTAAATTATTGAGCCAAGGGAATGATTTACGACAAGGGATGCACCATGATGCCCAGAAATCAATATAGACAACCTTGCCTTTGGCTATTTTAAGCTGCTCGTCTAATAATTGCACTGTATCAGAATTAGCATCATCAGTGGCCCACAGGGGGCTCGCATAACTGATGAAAATGATGAAAAAGAGACAGGTTTTAAAATTTTTTATCATGCGATGATCACAAATAGTTAGCCATTATGGCCAACATTTAAACATGTTCATTCGTAATAGCAAAGCGCTACAATAATCCCTGAGTAAATTATCGTTAGTGCTTTGAATTATTTTAGATGACAAGTAAGCTGAGCAAAATTAAGTTTTTACCTAGGAAGTGCTTTATGGCTAATCAGGCCTTTATTCAAAATAATCATTTTTTTACCTTACGATTCGTTATGGGGGTGCTGACGATTTTTTTCAGTATTGGTCTGCACGCTGAGCAGAGCCAAGCACTTGATATGGACCAGTGGCTAAAAGCGCGTTTTGGCGCTCAACATCAAGCACTGATCCCAATTGTTGCGGTAGCTGATATGGTATATAGCTGTGAAAAATCACAGCAAATCGAGTCAAATTTTACCGTTAAAGCATTAATTACTCAGTTAGATAAGAATAGCTTGGCAGAAAAATTAATCGCCTGTTTAGCTGGCGAATCACCCAAGTCAGATATCGCGTTAAATTATGGTTTACAGGGCTGTTTCTACGAGCAATTAGCGGGCTTGTCTTTAGAAGAAAAAGCACAAAAAATGCGTATCGTCATGGAAGCTATTTCTACCCTTTCGAGAGCTGAGCGTCAAAAAAGTTTTACGCAATGTGTTACC
>JBFJQB010000043.1:0-18316 GCA_041616855.1 Cognaticolwellia sp.
AGTTTTTTTAATGGCTTTTCTTGACTCGGCTCCAATAAATCACGGTTTACATCATGTAAGCAAATTCGATATAACTCTTTACACCAATCAAGAAAATTATCTGGATGATTTTCTACCTTCACCGCCATGAGATTAAGACTGAGGTCAGCAACAAACGATAATGCATTTTGGTAAATAGTTTGTTCGGTAGAACTAAGCGACATGGCATTAGGCGAGGTAAGTAATTTTCTCATGAAACAGGAATTCCGGACGATAAAAATATAAAAATAGGGCGGCATAATACGTGTAAAATCGTCTAACGCAAGCGATAAAGTATAATTTTGTAGATAAAGTCTAAACTGGTGTGTAAAGCAACATAATGTGTCGAGTAAATCAACAAGTTGCTTTGGCTTTTGTAGTCATGTTTGTTTGTTATTTAAGCGGTGGTTCATGGCGCGTTCACGTATTCTGAGTGAAACCAAAAGCCATTGTATTGCCCGAGTTTTAATATAAAAAATGAGTGGCAATATTGCCTAGCAGTTTACATGAATTCTTTTAATAATCCCCAAGCACTTATGATTATATTTAAAGTTAAGGCTTAATAATTGATTGAATCAAAATAACAACTCACCTATTGTTTAGAATCTGTTAAAGCAAATTTCAAACCAGACATTTTCAGATTCATTAAGAGTAACGACAATTTATGGAATTTATACGTAACGCCAACCTAAATAATCTAATGGATCTTAAGTCATTCATTGGAGCGCTTTTTATGGTGCGGTGTTTTTTGGACTTGCGATGATTTTTACCGCGCTTATCGGGAGAATTTCGCGAGTGAGATACCGTGCAACTCAATTCACCCAAAGGTTTGATTAAGGCAGTTGTTGAAAATATCAACCTTGGTTTTACGGTGCTGCGAGACGAAGAAAACCAAGAAGTTATTGTCCCTAACAGCGTTATGATGGGCAGTATCGTTATTCGGGTCAAACGCACTGAAATTCCGGTAAATTAAATATCTAACGAAGCCAAGTTAATATTTGGGGTTATCTTGCCCAGTTGAATATAAGGTAATGCTATGAAAGAACAGTTAATTCTTAGAGCACTAGAAAGAGCGGATCTTCGCTTTGTACACAATTTAAATAATAATCGTAAAATCATGTCTTATTGGTTTGAAGAACCCTATGAATCGTTCGACGAGCTTGAAGAACTTTATAACAGACATGTCCATGATAATGCCGAACGTCGTTTTGTTGTTGAAAACACGAAAAAAGAGTTAATCGGTTTAGTTGAATTAATAGAAATAGATTACATTCATCGCAGAGCAGAGTTTCAAATAATCATTAATACTTTACATCAAGGGAAAGGTTTCGCGAGGGAGTTAATTAATAAAGCCTTGGATTATGCCTTTACGATTTTGAATTTACATAAAGTTTATCTCGTTGTCGCTGTTGAGAATTCTAAGGCAGTGCATCTGTATCAGGAGTGTGGTTTTAAAGAAGAAGGACACTTTATTAAAGATATTTTCATTAACGGTCAGTATTGTGATGTGAAACGAATGTATATTTTGCAGGAAAATTACATAAAAAAATCAGCCAAGTTAACAAGACCATCAAGTACATGTAGGTAAATGGGGGAGTGCGAGCGCCGTTAATTTATTTTATCTTAGGTAGTGTCGTAACAATTTTTAGTGAAAAATTAAGAGGTAAGTGTTAATGCAGCAAGCGTCTATTTTTATTGCTGATGGTGAGCATCAACTTCATATGCGCCATATCTGGAAACACCAAGGTGGTGTGCCAATTTTTATGTTGCACGGCTCAATTGAAAACGGCTTTATTTTTTACTCTGAAAAAGGCAAAGGTTTAGCCTGTTTTCTTGCCGAGCATGGCTTTGATGTCTATGTTGCGGATTTGCGCGGCCGAGGGAGAAGTCGTCCTGCGATTGATGCCACGTCGTCATTTGGACAATATGAAGCGATTACACGAGATATTCCGTTATTTCTAGAAAAAATACAGAGTTTAAATGCCCAGAAAATTCATCTTATCGGCCATTCATGGGGCGGGGTACTTCTCGCGAGCTTTTTAGCGCGCTATCCAAAGTGGCTTGATAAAGTATTGAGTAAAACTTGTTTTGGTACCAAGCGAGTAGTACAGGCAAAAACCTTTGAAGCTTACTTTAAGTTAGGCCTAGTTTGGCGATACCTTGCACCACTGCTGGTAAAACACTACGGCTACCTTGACGCTAAAAAGCTTCGCTTAGGCTCTGATAATGAAACTAAGCAGTCATTGTCTGAAAGCCTGGCCTGGGTTAACCCGGGCCAGTGGCATGATCAATACGATGGTTTTGACTATTATAATGCTGCGCAAAATATAATCTGGCCACCTACATGGCACTTTACCGGTATCAAAGATCACGCGCTAGGTCACCAGCAAGATGTTCAAATGTTTATTGACGAGTGTGGGAATAAAACCGCTAAATTTTCTGTACTGTCAAAGCAGTCAGGTAATCTGGTCGATTATGATCATATAAATATTTTAACTCACCCAAAAACAGTCGAAGATCACTTTCCCCAATTGGCGAGTTGGCTGAAAGAAAACTGTACTATGACGCCTTAAATATCACTATATAAAGTGATTTTGTTTCGGCTGAACTTGGCAGCTTACGCAATAAATAACGGATTGTTATTCATCATCAATATGGGTCTCCATCGCCTCAATATTGATAATGGTTGAACGGTTCATGGTGACCTTAAAGCGCTGCGCTTGTTGGTGGTGCTGTTTATCCGTTTGCATTAACACGACATTAATCTGATAGCGTCGCTCAACCGCTTGTTTTGTCACTTTACTACCATCAAGTGAATATAAACGGCCTTCCCCTTTTTTTAAGAAGCGAATAAAGGGGGTTAAGTTAAAATAAATACTTTGTTGAATCTCATCATAACCAGGCATAAAGCTTTTGGCGTTTACTTTTGTTTCACTGCGAAAGTGTAGTAGTTGTGCGGCCTGCTTATTTTGCTGACGCCGAGTTTGAAATAACTTGTCTACTTGCTTAGGAAGGTCTTTATCGCGAATAAATTCTAGCCATAGCGTTTGGCTAGCAATACTCACTTTATTAAAACTATTGGTGTAAATCGCCTTCCATTTTGGCAAGCCTTTTTGAATTCTGCGCCAAATAATACGGGTAATATCGTCTTTGAATATCTCTCTTAAACCATAAATAACACCTAGCATACCCACTAAGGCAATCGTTACTTCGGTAAAATTAGCACGGGCGTTTAACACGAGTACCATCACAAAAGCCATGATGATGGCAGTAACCGTACCACGTACAACACGCTTTAAATTACGGTTAAGGCTTTTGACTTCTTTTTGTAGCACTACGCCATATTCGATTAAGCGTTGTAGCAGGCGCATTTTATTGGTGATACGATTTGGATCGTCCAAGGTAATTTGCGAGTTGTATTGATTGGCTTCGCGGTATTCATTCTCACTGCGGCACAGGGCAAATAAGAAGTTTCTTTCGGTGGTGAAATCACTACTTTTAGGCCCCCGTGACAGCAGCTTTAAAAACGATTGCTCAACTTGCCAGCTGAGGTAGTTATCGGCATTTTCAAAAAATGGACTTAGTTTTTTATCTGGTGGGGTATACCTTCTTAATTTTTTCAATAGACCAGATATTTGCTCAGCCAATACAATGGCCTGTGGATAAAACTCCTCACTGTCTTTTAGCTTTATGGTTTGTTTTATATCCGTATCTAGCGCAATACGAATTTGATAAGAAAATAGATTTAGGTTTAGTCGATAGTCACTTTGCTCGCCTTTTTGTTGGCTAATAAAGCGGCTTCGTACTAGAGGTAAATGTAATTGGTCTGAGTAATAAGCACTGTGACACTCAATGCTGCTATGAAAATAATGCTCTTCATCTAATGTTTTAGGACCGATACCCATTTCGACAGGCAGTGAGAAATATAAATCGAGCCTTTGGTGGTCAGTAGGTAATAACTGATAACTGACTTTAATGGAAAGATTTTCATCTTGGGTGAGTGTCGTGTTATTCACTTATATTCTCTGCTCCTAGTCGAGTTTATTATTATGCCTGAATCACTTAAGTATACGCTATGCTGATGATAATATTTGCAGTTTTCGGCTGAATTTTTCCGTGTCAAGTTAATGGTAAATTGATGATTAATATATCATGTTTTAATTGATTGTCTTAGTACCGCAGAATATTTTTGACCACTGCTGCTCGACAATCAGTAAGGGAATTTAATACACTTATCTTCGTTGTTGACAGAGCATTAAAACACACGTTAAAAATGGTCTGAGATAATCGTTATTTTTCTTATTATTTGTCACTATAAGTGCTTAAGGCTAACCGTGGCGAACTGGCGGGTAACTGTAGCTAAAACCTTATACTTATCATTAAATATAGGGTAAAGTGTTATTTAGACAATGGAATGTTTGTACAAAAATGGAATTTATAAAATGAACTTATTAAGCCCAGGCTATCAACTTAATCGCTTAATCTTTATTCCTTTCTTTTTAGCGTTATTTTTCGTTGAAAAAACTTATGCTCAAGACCCCGTAGAGTCTTATGCTGAACTAAAAAAGTTGCAGCATTTAAATAACGATAAAAATCGTCGTTTTGTTGAAGGTATACTTAGCAAAATTAATCATCAAAAGTTTGTTAAATACCAAGCCCCAATTTATGCTTATATCGCTAAATTAAAAGTTAATGATGGTAATTGGCTTGACGGTAAACGCTACCTTGTTCGCTCCATTGCGACATTAAGTAAAGTTGAAAATGACCACCTCTTGCTTGACTCATTGGAGTATATTAGCTCGATATTTTTTATGCATGGTGATTATTCAAAAGCGCTGCTCTACGTCCAAAAAATGGCTGAACATGCATATGAAACTGGCAATAGTCGCGGTCAAATCGCGGCATTAAATCGCTTAGCCATGACCTATATAGAATTAGAGCTTTTTCAATTAGCAATTAAGCCTTTGCAATTGGCACAAACGTTAGCTCAAGAATCGAAAAATTATGATAGTGAATTTTTAACTACTTTGTATTTAATTAACGCTCGCATTAATTTACCCGACGTTGATCCACAAGAAACTTTAGCCTTAACTTCTGTTGCCGAAAATATACCGTCGAAACTAAATATTGATGATGGCTACTTGTCACGTCTAAAGGGAGTGGTGCATCAACAACTGGGTAACTTTGAAACCGCAGAAAGTTGGTTTAAATCATCAGAAAGGCAAGCCGAGTCTGCTCATGATGTGCGCTTATTGCAAATGGTTAGCAAAAACTTATCAGAGCTTTTTTTGGCAAATAATAGCCCCTTGTTGGCACTTGATTATGCCACGACAAGTTTAGCTTTTAGCGAGCAAATGGAGCATGGCAACAAGCGTGCAGCTATTCACTTCTTGTTGAGTAATATCTATCAGCAGATGGGAGATGATAAAAATTCGCTTAAATACTTGCGTTCATACACTGACTATTAACTCTCAGCCAATGAAAAGAACACCGTAAGTTTAATTATCGGTATGGAACAGCGTATTGAAAGTATTAGAACTCAGCAACAGCATGCAGAGTTAAAAAATTCAGTACTGATTAATCAAGTAACTGCACAAGAGAATAAACAGCAACAGCAATTGTATTTTTTTATCATCATCGCACTCGTGTTAGTTTTTTGCTTTTTCACCGTGATATTTTATATTCGCCATCGGATGTTAAAAGCGCAAATCCTGTTGTCGATGAAAGATGAATTAACCGGGGTGTTTTCCCGCAGTTACTTAAAAGAGTATCTACCCGCGGTAAAATCTCGCTTTGAAAGAGAGTCAGATGGTGCATTGTCATTAGGCGTGTTAATTATTGATTGCGATGATTTTAAGTTTATAAACGACACCTTTGGTCATGCGGGGGGCGATAAGGCTTTAAAAGCAATTGTTAATACTATAATGACGCAAATCAGAGCCCATGATCTCTTACTTCGTTGGGGGGGAGATGAGTTTGTCGTGATATGTGAGTCGGTCAGTGAAAATGAACTTCGCGAATTTGCTGACCGTATCACCCGCAGTATTAGTGATATGCTAATAGAATACGATGAGGCAACACTGACGGTGACGATATCAGCAGGCTATGCATTACACGATAAAAATCAAAACTTTGATTTTGATGCTTTAATAAAATCAGCCGATGAGTTTTTATTAGCTAGCAAAAAATCGGGTAAAAATAATTATTTGGGTCATAATTCGTCGGGCTTTAAAAGCGAATACTTTCCGAACAACCTGTTTAGTAATAATGTATAACGGCGATATACTATAGCTTCCTTGATAAACTTAGACGTAAATCAGATAACAATATGCGAAAATCAGATAAAAAAATTGATAATCAAATCATCAAAGTGTTGACGCAAGTGTGCGAATCAGCACTTGAAGACATCGAGGGCTTTGAGTGGCTAACTCATACGGTTAATTTTGAAAAGTTTCCAGACAGTTTAAAAATCACTTGTGTGTTTAATAGTAATGTTGCGTTAGCAAATTGCCTAAAATCACCTAGCTATAAACAATTGCTGACGTTAATTGAAAGTAGCCTTGCAAAGATTGATATTGTACTTAAAGATGCAAAAAAACAAATCCTGCTAGACAGTGAAGAAAAATGCACAGCCCAGCATGGGGGCAATTGGCGAAAAAGGTTGTCTTAAGTCATTTATAGGTTATCGAAATCAGTTATCATTGGCTATTAATGAGTTGCACTAGTGCAATATTATTTTTAATAAACTGAAAGATAAAAATAATCCGGAGATACACGTGAGCAATTTAGTTGTTAGAGAAGCAACAGCAGACGATGCCAAAATACTATTTAAATTTATTAAAGATCTCGCAATTTATGAGAAAGCTGAAAGTGAAGTGTTAGCGACAGAGCAAACCATAAAGCAATCTATTTTTGCTGAGAATAGTCATGTTTTCGCGTTAATTTGTGAGCTAGACGGTGTGGCGATCGGTTCGGCAATTTACTTTTTTAATTATTCAACGTGGTTAGCAAAGTCAGGGCTGTATTTGGAAGATTTATACGTTATGCCAGAGTACCGCGGCAAAGGTGCGGGCATTAAAATGTTAAAAACGATGGCTAAAATTGCGCAAGATAAAGACTGTGCACGCTTTGAATGGAGCTGTTTAGATTGGAATACCCCCTCAAGAGAGTTTTATCACTCGTTAGGTGCCAAAGCCCAGGAAGAGTGGGTAGGTTATCGCATGGCCGGTAAAACCTTGACTGACTTTGCTACAGAACAGCGTTAAACGGGCTAACCTGTGTATTTAGTGCCTAAGACAATAATCAAGACTGAGTTATTACCTTAGGCGGCCGTTAAAGACGAGAAGCTTTAACGAAAATTTTTTAAGAATAAATTGTCTTTGCCCAACGGGTAAGACCGGCGGTTACACTGCCAAAATGATCGCCAATCACAATGTCGGTATTCGGTAATTGTTGTTGTAAGAATTGCTGTAATACCGGAGATTTAGCCGTACCGCCAGTAACAAACACCACATCTGGCTGGCAGTTAGCCTGCTTAATTGCATCCTTCATCAGTGTTGCAATCGAGTTTAGTTCACGTTTGCAGGCGTTGGCAAAGCAGGCTCTATCAAGCTTTACGCTTAAGTCGTCATCAATATCTGATAAATCAATTTGCTGTTCTGTTTGCTCCGTTAAAGCTATTTTGCTTTGTTCGGCGGCATTGACCACACGGTAGCTTAATTTTTGTTGTTGCACCGTTAATAAGCGCGTTAATAACTCAGGTTGCTCTGCATCACGAATGAGTTGCTCTAAAAATCGACCATTGGCGGCACTGTAAAATTCGGTTTGATCGTTAATATTATTAATTGCCATGGCTTGCCAGAAACTATTGTTGGGTATTGGTTTACCTGATTTGAGTAAACTATCAATGCCAAAGCTTGGCATAATGCCTTTTATCGCTAGGGCAATATCAAAATCATTACCGCCCACTCGTTCACCACTATGACTTAATAAATCACTAGCCCTGTCTGCAGATAGTGCTTGTTTTGGCCCCATTAACAACATTGAGCAATCGGTGGTACCGCCACCAATATCAACCACCAGCACTTTACTTTCTTTTGTTAAAGTCGCTTCATATTCAAAGCCGGCGGCAACAGGTTCAAATTGGAATTCAACCTCTTTAAAGCCGACCCGTTTGGCGGCATTCGTTAATATGTTCAGCGCCTGTTGGTTACTTTTTTCACCTTTTAGCCCCTGAAAGTTAATCGGTCGACCAATCACAGTTTGGCTAATGGTGCTGCCGAGTGTCGCTTCAGTAAGTGTTTTGACGTTACACATCATCGCGGCAACAATATCTTCAAATAACTCCATTTGCTGTGGCAATAAACCACTGGCGCCGAGAAACGATTTTGGCGATTTGATGTAGTAACCTTCATCAGGCTCTTGTAAATAATTCTTTAACGCTTGCTGACCAAACGATAACTCGGTTGGATAGCCGTCTAAGGTTAACTCTCTTAAGGTGTTGTTGCCTTTTTGAAGTTGCCATTGGCGTTGTTGTTGAAAGTTTTTTTGCTCTGCCAAGGTCAAGTGTTTGTGCAGCCAATTGACAATAATGTCACGGCTTGGTGCATACAAGGTTGACGAAATATAGCGCCCATGATCGCCTAAAGATAAAAGTTTTGGCTGATTACCAGCCATAACGCCGACAGCACAGTTTGATGTACCGTAATCAAATCCGATCATGTTAAGTTCCTAAGAGAAAAAGGTCGCGTAGAATACTGAGATATCAAGCACTAGGCAAGGGCTTTTAGGCTCTTGATAGCAACTTTCATATTAAATAAACAAGGCTTCAGTAACTTAGGCTCGAAGCATAATAATTAAATAACTCAAAAGGAAAGCACATGCGCTTTTACCAAAAAAATATAATTTCAATGTTATCACTGCCGATACTGCTTGCCTTCTCGGTAGGCAGTGTAAATACGCTCGCTGCCCAGACAATAGAGAGTTATGCTGAAAAAAACAAAAAAACTATGGCTAAAATGCAAGAAAAAAGAACAACTTGGACAGCAGAAGATAAAGCGATAATGCAAGCCGCGAGTGATAAATTGGCCAATGAATTACCTAACCCCGGTCTAAAAGCCGGTAATAAAGCGCCTAATTTTGCTTTGAAAAATGCTTTTGGACAAACTATAGAGTTAACTCAAGAGCTTGCGAAAGGACCTGTGGTATTAATTTTTTATCGCGGCGCTTGGTGTCCTTATTGTAATTTACATTTACACGCATTGAAGAATAATTTAGCTGAGTTTGAAAAGTATGGCGCGCAAGTTATCGCCATCACTCCGCAGTCGCCAGATAAATCGGCAGAGCAAGTTAAAAAAGATGGTTTTCCATTTCAGGTACTCAGTGATAGTACCACCCGTGTGATGAAAGCCTATAAGTTATATTTTGAAATGCCCGCTGATTTAATGAGAGTATATAAAGAGCATGGTTTAGATGTTGAAGAGTTTAACGGTGTGGGGGGTAATGGCTTGCCAACACCTGGGGCTTTTATTATTGATAAAAGTGGTATTATTCGTACCATGCAAGCAGAAGTAGATTATAAAAGCCGTATGGCGCCACAAGACATTATTGCCGCGCTCGCTGAATTATAAAATAGTAAACGTGATTTGATTACTAAAACCACTTTTAACGTTTAAGTCTTGGCGCTTAGAATGACTAAAGGCAGCGTAAGCTGCCTTTGTGTTTTTATACGGCATTAAGCCATCACTTGCACTGAAGAAATAACACTAACCAGAGGGCATCGCTAAAATAGTTTTTATATCTAGTGTTTCAGTATATTGCACCAAGCCCTTAGTGCGTTTCATGCGCGCTAATACAGCCATTCGGTCGGAGAGTTCATTGCCTTCATTATTCGCGTGTCCTTTTACGTGGCTAATAATTAAGTGAGTTTTCAACTCTTGATAGAGTGAAAAGCATCGTTTGATCACCTCTAGATTTTTTATTTCTTCACCTTTTCCCCGGGTCCAACCTTTAGCTTGCCAGCCTTTTGCCCATTTCGTGATACAGTCAATAGAATATTTAGAATCAGACAGCACCTGCACCGTTTTACCTTGTTTAATCGCGGTTTTTGCGTACTTAAACGCGGCTAACATGCCATTAAGCTCAGCAGTATTATTAGTCCCCATCGGCTCATATAAACCATACCATAGTTCGATTAATTGTTGGTGTTGATATACCGCCATGCCAGTACCCGATTTACCAGGGTTCGGTGAGCAGGCGCCATCACAATAAATATTAATATCGGCCGTTGGTTTTGCGGTTGATGGCTCATTACCCCCTCTAATATAACTAGCAGAGGCGGTAGGTTTACTCGCACCATTTTTACTCATCGAGCGTTTAGTTAAGGCTTTGGTGTAGGTTGATTGAAAAGCCGCTTGTGCTTCAGCTTTTGATTCAAAGCCCATAAATTGGGCATCAGCTCTGCCTTGGGTGTGATTTTTAACCTCAGACCACTGGTCAAAAACACCGGTTTTAGCCCCTTTCCATACTACGTAATATTTTTTACTCATAAATCTCTAGCCATCATTTCTCTTACTACGCTAAGCACTGTGTTAGTCGCTCGGATTATTTAATTTTTTTACTGTTTTTAATTGACCAAATCACTAAGGCGATACCCGCGATAAAAAACGGAATACTGAGCATTTGCCCAGCGGTTAATGCAATGTCCGCGGTATAGGTCGCTTGTTTTTCTTTTAACATTTCAATGAAAAAACGTGCGGTGAAAATTAAAATTAAGAAAATACCTAGAATTGACCCTTGTGGTGTTTGTGCTTTTTTGCGTTTGTAAAAAAACATCAGCACAAAAAATATCGTTAAATAAGCAAAGGCTTCATACAGTTGTGAAGGGTGGCGGGCAATGTTATCTATACGAGCGAAAATTACCGCCCAAGGTACGTTACTGGCCGTGCCGAGAATTTCAGAGTTAACGAAATTAGCACTTCGAACGAAAAAGCCAAATAATGCTGTACAAATTGCTAGTCGGTCGAGCAACCAGATAAAATTCATTTGATGTTTTTTACTATATATACCTGCAGCAATTATGGCTCCTAAGCCGCCACCATGGCTGGCGAGCCCACCTTCCCAAATGGCAAGTATTTTTAAGGGATTGGCAAAATAATAGCCCGGCTCATAAAAGAAACAATGGCCTAAACGGGCCCCGACGATAACCCCTATTACAATGTAGACTAACAAATTATCGAGTGCCGCTAAGTCTTGTTTTTCGTTTTGAAAAATCCACTTCATGACTTGCAGGCCAGATAAAATAGCTGTGGCGAATAACACACCATACCAATGTACGGTCAATGGCCCGATGGAGAATAATACGGGATCGAGGTCCCAAACTAAATGTTGCAAAGCGTCACCCTTAAAATTGCTGATGTTAAATGTTATTTATTTTACGTAGGCTGTTTTTTGAAATAGCCGGTTATTTGCCGATATTCTAGCAAGCTACTTGTTGCTGTGGTGAATTAATTTCTGTCAAAGCTTTAATGATTAAATTTAGTTGTGCACAGTTGGTTAAAACTTGTTCGAATACGCAACAATGCCCCCCTAATTAAATTTATAAAGTCACTTACTTAACATTAACCTTGTGACTCCTTTGCTAATCCCTTTATTTTATTAGCTTTGTCGTAATTTTATTAAAATATGGCGCAAATCTGCTAGTAAACACCAGCATAAATAGCATGATTGAAGTATCAGCAAACTTGCGAGACTTGCTGTGTGATTCGCATAAAAATAAACGCTAGAAAAAAATAATAATCATCCGACCTAAGTTGCTAATACAACTTAAGTCGAAATAGCGGCTATGAGGATGAAATGAATGAAATTTTTGTTAAAAGCAATAATTACAACAGCAGCGATTATATCGTTGCAAGCCAATGCGGCCAAGCCACAACTTGATGTTGATTTATCAGTAAACAATGCAAGTAACGGCAATGTCAATGCCACGTCAGCTTTTTAATGTTTGCCGCAGATTTATCTACCGCTACCCCCTTCTTTACTTAAATCAAAACGTACAGAGCAAACTTCTCATGAACTTTTTATGCAGAAATTTTTGCTTTTAATTTATGAGACAATATTTGGCTAGTGTTTACGAGCAACTTACCTGATTCCTTTGCCCCCTTGTACTATTACATACGTATTCAATGCGATACTCAGGCGTAACACGTATTGATTTTGTCAATTAACTCAGTAAGGCATCATAGTCCAACTAACTTTGGCTTTATGCTAAGTTATTGATGATAAGTGATAAATCTTTAGTTTGTGTTTTTATACTCAACAATTGATAGCAAATTCACGTTGAGCTTATAGTTCAATGGCAGTTTTACAGGTTTGCTATGAATACGTATGCAAGTGGTATTCATAACTTATTAGCCGCTCTATATTATGATCGCCTGCAAATTTAACTTGCAGAAAAAAATACAAATTAAATACATCAGCGCAGGAACGCTGAATAATAATTAAAGCAGGGATGTCTAGGGGAGTTCACCAATGTTAAATTTTAAACCAAGCCGAGTAACTTTGGCTTTGCTATCAAGTGGTTTTATGGCACTAAGTATGCCAGCACTTGCTGAAGAAGCGAAAGATAAGAAAGCCGACGACCAACAAATTGAAGTCATTGAAGTTAAAGGCTTTCGAGGAAGTTTGATCGAGTCGATTAACACAAAACGTTATTCGTCTAGTGTAGTTGAAGCTATTTCAGCGGAAGATATTGGTAAGCTACCAGACTCTTCTATTGCAGAGTCTTTGGCTCGTTTGCCTGGCCTTGCAGCACAGCGCTTAGATGGTCGCGCTAGTAAAGTAAGTATTCGTGGTTTTGGCGAAAATGAAAGTGCCACAACCTTTAACGGTCGTGAGCAAGTTTCTATCGGCGATAACCGTGGTGTTGAGTTTGACTTATACCCATCAGAAATTATGAGTGGCGTTACCGTATATAAAACGCCTAACGCTAGTATTGAAGGCGAAGGTATTGCTGGTGTTATTGACATGCAAACAGCTAAACCTTTAGCGCAATCTGAGCGCGTTTTGCAAGTTAATGGCCAATTAGAGCAAACAAGTTTTGATAAATTAAACCCTGATGGCAATGACAGTGGCTTCCGTGGCACATTTGCCTACATGGATAAATTTGCTGATGATACCATTGGTGTTGCATTTGCTCACTCAAGAATGAGCTCTCCAAACCAAGAAAAACGCTGGAACGCATGGGGATACCCAGAGTTTAGTTATGACGATGGAACTAAAGGTTCAATTCTTGGTGGCGCTAAACCATTTGTTCGCTCATCAACCTTAGAGCGTGACTCTACAATGCTTGTTGTTGAAGCTGCGCCGAACGATAAGCTATTACTGACCTTCGATGCACTTTATGTCGATTTTTCAGATGAAAAGATTTTACGTGGTATAGAAGTACCATTCGCTTGGGGTCAAGGTTCTATCTCACCCGAAACAGCAGTAATCGATCCAGCAACTGGTTTTGTAACTAGCGCAATCACTGAAGGTCAACGTGTTGTTGTTCGTAATGATTATGAAGAAAGAAACGCTGAGTTAACGTCATTTGGCTTTAATGCAAAATATGACCTTAATGATAATTGGGCGTTAGATTTCGATGTCAGTTACTCAAAAGTTGAACGCGAAATTTGGAGTGTTGAAAGCTATTCAGGCACAGGTCGTGGCGACTCTCGTGGTGCTGCAGATAATTTAGGCTATACCTTCGATGGCGGCAACACCGGCGCTACATTTACTCATGACTTAGATTATGGTGATTTTAATTTAATTCAATTAGGCGGCCCATTATCATGGGGTTGGAGCCAAGCGTTAAATGATAAATATGGTGTGTCTGGTACTGATTATGAAAACCAATTACAAGATGGTTTTATAAATGCACCAAGCATCGATGATGAACTTAAAGCAATTAAACTTGCGGCAACTCAAGAAATTGAACATGATGTTATCGCTAGCATCACTTACGGTTTCTCTTATCGTGAGCGTGAAAAAGTAAAAGAGTCGGAAGGTTACTTTATGACCCTTTCATCTTTTTCTTACCCTGATAACCCAGGTATGATGGTTGTACCAGAGCAATACCGTGAAGGTACTGCATCTTTAGACTTTATCGGTATGGGTGACATGATCGCTTATGATACACAAGGTCTAATCAGAGATGGTTATTATGATCTAACGCGCGAAAGTTTAACTAACTCTAGCCATGCCACTAAATCTTGGTTAGTAAATGAAGAAGTGACTGCGCTATTTGTACAAGCTGATATTGATACAGAAATTGCTGGCTTCCCAGTAACGGGTAATGTGGGTGTACGCTACGTACAAACTAAGCAAAACTCTCAAGGCTCAGCCATTCAAACTATTGATGGCGCAGTGGTTACCACCCCAACTGATATTAGTCATGATTATTCAAATGTTTTACCAAGTTTGAATTTATCAATGCGTATTGATGATGAGCAAAATTTACGTTTTGGTATCGCAAAAACAATTTCTCGTGCCCGTCTTGATGAAATGAATGCTTCAGTCAGCGCTAATTATAATCAGCAACCTGATAATAACGGTAACAATTGGAGTGTGAGTGGTGGTAATCCATTACTTGAACCAAAAGAAGCACTAGGTATTGATTTATCGTATGAGAACTACTTCAGTGATGAAGGTTACTTTTCAACAGCATTCTTCTGGAAAGACCTAGACCAATGGATTTTCGACGGTACTTATGAAGTTGACATGTCAGGTGTTGCTGACCCGGCAACCGGAGAAGTTCCTCCAAACCCATTGGCTTCTGGTAGTGGTAAAGTTAATGGCGGTGGCGGTACACTTTGGGGCTATGAATTGTCAGTATCATTCCCATTCAAGCTTATTAATGAAAACTTAGATGGTTTTGGTTTGATTGCTAGTCACACGGGGGTTAAATCAAATATTGATGATCAAAATGGTAATGATTATGAATTACCTGGACTTTCTGACAGTATCCAAAATTTAACATTTTACTACGAGAAAAGCGGCGTTCAATTTAGAACCAGCATGCGTAAACGTGGCGATTTTAAAGGCGATGTTTATGGACTTGGTTTTGCGACTACACAAGTTGATATTCGTGGCGAAACAGTTTGGGATGCTCAAATTGGTTATGACTTCGGTGAAGCCGGTATTGCAGGTTTAGAAGGCTTATCAGTATTCTTACAAGGTTATAACTTAACAGAAGAGCCATTTACATCGCTTCAAGGTGAAAATGCACTTCAAGTTAGAGATTACCAAGATTACGGACGTACCTACTTGTTAGGTTTCAGCTATAAGCTGTAAATTTATCTAGCAATTATTCAGCCCTTGTAATATATGTTGCAAGGGCTTTTTTATTTAGACAATCTAATAAAAATTGTTTTAACAAGAGGTAGCAATGAGTAAAGATACGGTTTCAAATGTTGTGATAGTCGGTGGCGGCACCGCAGGTTGGATTTCAGCAGCGCTACTAACAAAAATATTAGGTAATCAGCTTAACATCACACTAATCGAGTCAGATAAAATAGGCATAATTGGCGTTGGTGAAGCAACCATACCGCCTATGGTTAATTTTAATAATGCCCTAGGTATCAACGAGAGTACGTTTTTAAAAGCCACTAAAGCAACCATTAAGCTTGGTATTCAATTTGAGAATTGGAAAGAGCTAGGCAGCAGCTATATGCATGCTTTTGGCGGTGTTGGGAAAAACTTTCCCTTTTGTGACTTTCATCATTTTTGGTTAAAGAGTCAGCAACTAGGTATAAAATCAGACTATTGGGACTTTTCAGTTAATTATCAAGCGGCTTTACAGGGTAAATTTGGTCATATGCCTACTCTTGAAGGTACCAATATTCCAGGTATTACTCACGCTTATCATTTTGATGCTGGCCTATACGCAAAGTTTTTACGCCAACATAGTGAATCACAAGGGGTTAAAAGAATTGAAGGGATTGTTGAGGATGTTGTGCTTAATGAAACCACAGGAAACGTAGAATCTTTAACGCTCGATAATCAGCAACGCATTTCTGGAGATATATTTATTGATTGCTCTGGCATGAGAGGCTTATTAATTGAACAAGCATTAAATACCGGTTATGAAGATTGGTCTCATTGGCTGCCTTGCGATAGAGCAATGGCGATGCCAACAACATCAACAGCACCGATAAAACCATTTACACGCTCTATTGCCCATGAGGCCGGTTGGCAGTGGCAAATTCCTTTGCAGCATCGAACGGGAAATGGCATTGTCTACTCTAGTCGATATTTAGATGATGAAAGTGCTAAGAAAATTTTAATGGAAAATATAGAAGGTAGCCCGCTTGCAGAGCCTAAAATAATTCCTTTTAAAACCGGTAGGCGCAGAAAACAATGGCATAAAAATGTTGTTGCTGTCGGCCTTTCAAGTGGTTTTTTAGAACCGTTAGAGTCAACCAGTATTCACTTAATTCAAACAGCTGTTATTCGACTCATTAAACATTTTCCGCATCATGGTATTAACCTAGCGGAAGTTGATGAGTTTAATCGTCAGTCAAAAAATGAAGTTGAAAAAATTCGTGATTTCATCATTTTGCATTATAAATTAAATCAAAGAGATGAATCACCGTTCTGGCGAGAATGCCAGCGCATGGATATTCCTGAAACGTTGACACAGAAAATGGCGTTATTTAAATCATCGGGTAAGGTTTTTAGAGATTATGAAGACTTATTTACAGAGATTGCTTGGCAACAAGTCATGATAGGTCAAGGGCTTATACCTGAAGATACACACCCTTTAAGCTCTCAGCTTTCAAAAGCTCAATTGGAAGATTTATATGATAACTTACGGGTAATAATTAAGCGTTCTGTCGATAAATTACCGACACATGAAGCATTTCTTAACAATATTTAATGTTTATAAAGAGTCAAAAATGAACCAAATATCAATCGGTAACTCTAGCCTTAAATCCTCTCGTTTTATTTACGGTTGCATGCGTATTGCTGGTGATAATAGCGCCACTGATCGTAACAAAGGTAAATTAGCAATACAGACAGCTTTAGATAATGGCTATAACCATTTTGATCATGCCGATATTTATGGCGGTGGAGAATGCGAAAGCCTTTTTGGTGAGCTAGTAGCCGAAAAGCCCGATTTACGTGAGCAGATCATTCTGACCTCCAAAGCGGGTATTCGACCAGCAAATAAAGTTAAAGAACCCTACGCATCAAAGCGCTATGACTTTAGCCAGCGTTATTTAATGAATAGTGTTGAAGCGTCATTAAAACGTTTAAATACTGATTATTTAGATATGTTCTTATTACATCGTCCAGACTATTTATTTGACGTTGAAGAAGTTGCCGATACATTCGCCTTGCTAAAGGCCAGCGGTAAAGTCAAACACTTTGGTGTTAGTAACTTTAAACCATCTCAGTTTGAGTTGTTAAAGTCTAAAGCTTCAATGCCGTTACTGGTTAATCAAGTTGAAATCAATATTCACAACATTGACACCTTTCTTGATGGCACATTAGATCAATGCCAGCAGCATGGCATAACACCTATTGCTTGGTGTCCTCTGGGCGGCGTGGCTTATTCTGCTTGGGGTAATACCTTTACCCCTGAAGATGAAGGTCGTATAGCGCATGAGTTAGCTCAACAAAGTGAAAAGCACAACTGTGCCTCTTGGCAAATAGCCTTAGCATGGTTATTAAAACATCCCGCCAATATTTGCCCGATAATTGGTTCAACAACACCTGAGCGTATTATCGCCGCTAAGCAGGCGTTAGCGTTAGATTACTCTCGCGAAGACTGGTATCGATTACTCGAAGCACGAAATGGTCAGCCAGTGCCTTAACTTTTGCATAAATGATATAACTTGCTCTATCGCATAAAAAAAACGCTGCTAGGATGATTAGCAGCGTTTGAATGACTCAATTGGACTAGTTGTTTTCAGCGAAGTTATAAACCATTGTGATATTGGATGTTAGTCGACTCAGGCACTAAGTTATGCAGCTGCTGTTGAGTTGCTGATTTAGCATCTAATAATCTATTTTCCAATAACGCTGCAAAGTGTTGGATCAATAACGCCTTATCAGGTGAGGCTTTATCACCGGCGCCGATATTAGTTAAATCAATCATAAAACCGTCAAATAAATGTGATAAATCGTCAATAATTTCCATGTTCAAAAATTGATCTTGGTTATAAATGCTCGGGTAACCTGCTTTTTGTTTATCAATGGCAAATGACACGCCTTTAAGGTTGGTGATACTAGTCGATTTATCACAGGAAAGCATACA
>JBFJQB010000044.1:0-18025 GCA_041616855.1 Cognaticolwellia sp.
CAAAAAGTTGAAGAACTGCTGTTAAACACCAGCATTATACGCCATCGCGGTAAAATTCAGGCCGCGATTAATAATGCTAAGATATTTATCAAGATTCAAAAAGAGTTTGGCAGTTTTAGTGATTACATGTGGAGCTTTGTTGATCATAAGACGATTGTTAACAATTGGACTAAACCTGAAGATTACCCCGCTACTTCTAAAGAGTCAGATGCGTGGAGTAAAGACCTGAAAAAGCGCGGTTTTAAGTTTGTCGGCTCAACCATTTGTTATGCGCATATGCAGGCTTGCGGTATGTTCAATGACCATAGTGTAGACTGTTACAAACGTTCACAAATTATTGATGAGTTTCAACAACGTTAAAGATAGTAATTAAAAATATGCCGTGCCATAATATGTCAATGTGGTTTGGAAATATTTATCACCTATCGTGATAATTTGTAAGTTAAATATTTAATTTAGCCTTGAACTTTTGACATTTGACCACATCTAAAAAATATAATTAGCATACTTAGAGGAAATTTTATGCAATCAAATATTAGTGTAAATGCTAGTAGAAGTTCAGCGATTGAAATTAACAAGGTCTTGAAAAACACCTATATGTTACTTTCGATGACTTTGGCGTTTAGTGCCGTAACTGCTGGTGTTTCTATGGCAATGGGTTTGTCTCATATGACTGCCTTAGTAATGACCTTAGTTTCATTCGGTTTATTATTTGTTGTGAACAAAAATGCTGATAAAGCGAGTGGTATTTTTTGGGTTTTTGCCTTTACAGGTTTAATGGGTGCCTCTTTAGGCCCAATGCTTAACTACTATGCAGCAATGCCAAATGGCGGCTCGTTAATTATGCAAGCATTAGGTGGCACAGCCTTAATTTTCTTTGCACTTTCAGGCTACGCACTAACCAGTAAAAAAGACTTCTCATTTATGGGCGGTTTTTTAATGGTAGGTTTAATTGTTGCCGTGATTGCGATGGTGGCAAACATCTTTTTCCAAATACCTGCACTTTCGTTAGCCATTAGTGCAGCAATTATTATGATTATGTCTGGTTTAATTTTGTTCGATACCAGTCGTATTATTCATGGTGGTGAAACTAATTACATTCGTGCAACTGTTTCTTTATACTTAAATATTTATAATATCTTCGTCCACTTATTACACCTTTTAGGTGTTTTTGGCGGCGATGACTAATTAGCAGTTAAAAATCATAAAATGTGATTAGTAATTGCTTATACTCTACGTATAAAATATAAAGCCTCAATCTTGAGGCTTTTTTATTACCTGTGTTTAAGTAAGGCAGACTATGCAAAATACCTTGGCTTTAGTAGTTACCACCCCGCCAAATAGTAATTTAACCACCACCGCGATTAACTTGGTACATGCGGCGCTCAATAATGGGGTCAAACTCATTGGTGTGTTCTTTTATCAAGACGGTGTATTAAATGCAGCTAAGCATTTAGCTATACCCAGTGACGAGTTTCAAACATTAACGCAATGGCAACAACTGAGCAGTGACTATAATGTGCCCCTCTATTTATGTATAACAGCGGCTGAAAAGCGCGGTTTAAGTGATGAGCTAAATCAGCATGAGTTGTCGAACATTGATAAAGCTTTTACCGTGTCCGGTTTAGGTGAGTTAGTCGAGCTAACGAGTAAAGCAGAGCGTGTGGTGCAATTATAATGTCTGAACAAATACAAACCGATAAAACTATCGCTATTTTAAATACCCAAGCGCCATTTTCTAGCGCTGCTGGCAAAGAAGCTTTAGACGCCGCCTTGATATTTGGCTCGTTTGAGCAAGCCACTTCTTTGTTTTTTATGGCTGATGGTGTATTTCAGGTGATCGGGGATCAAAATGCCGAGTCGATTGAACTTAAAGATTACTTAAAAACATTCTCTGCCTTGGAGTTTTACGATATTGAAAATATTTATGTTTGCGCGCAATCCTTAACTGAACGTAATTTAACGGCGAACTTTCATCTCGATAACGTACAAGTGCTATCTAACGAAGAGTTTAGCCAACACTTACATGCACACAACGTGATTTATAGGTTTTAACATGGCGATGCTACATATTATTAGAAGTTCTGGCTTCACGAGCAACGCGTTAACACAATGCCTCAATATGACTTTGCCAGAAGACACTATATTATTAATGGATGACGGTTGTTATAATTTAAACCATCCTATGATGCTCGAGGCACAATTCAAGCAGCAAGAACTAGCCGTGTATTATATTAGCCTACACGCTAGCGCACGCGCGCAAAGTAGTAATCAAAGTTCATTTTCTGCCATTGACTTAGATGATGTCCTTGGTCTTATTTTTAAACACGACAATGCAATTACTTGGTCATGACAATTATATATAACAACAAAACCTTAGCCACGGATAAACAAGGCTATCTACTCGATTTTACACAGTGGAATGAAGAAGTTGCCGTGTTACTAGCAAAAAGTGATGATATGGAGCTGTTAGAAGCCCATTGGGAAGTTATTCGTTTTGTTAGAGAGTTTTACTTAACCTATAACACCTCACCCGCCATTCGCGCATTAACCAAAGCAATGAAAGCTGAATTTGGCGAAGAAAAAGCCAGTAGTCGCTATTTATATCGCTTATTTAAAGAAGGCCCTGCAAAGCAAGCGACTAAATATGCGGGCTTACCTAAACCAGCACGCTGTATTTAATTTATATCTAACCCAATCTTGATCAGAAAGTAGACATAAAAAAAGCGCTTACCTGCTAGGTAAACGCTTAATCAAGTTTCTAACCGGCTTTAACTAAGCTAATGGTAGCGTCGGCACATGAATATCAGCCATGGCTAACATCACGCGAACTACCTGACAGCTGTAACCAAACTCATTGTCATACCATACGTAAAGTACAGCGCGATCACCGTCAACAATTGTCGCTTGAGAATCAACCACACCAGCATAACGTGAACCCACTAGGTCTGTAGATACAATTTCAGTTGAGGCCGTGTAATCAACTTGGTTTTGTAATTTAGAATTCAAAGAGATATGACGTAAGTAGTCATTTAATGCTGCTTTGTCTGTGGATTTCTTCAAGTTCAAGTTCATGATAGCCATTGAAACGTTTGGCGTTGGTACGCGAATCGCGTTACCCGTTAATAAACCTTTCAGTTCCGGTAATGCTTTTGCTACGGCTTTTGCAGCACCGGTAGTACTGATCACCATATTTAATGGTGCACTACGGCCACGACGAGGCGCAGGATGGTAGTTATCAATTAAGTTTTGATCATTAGTGTATGAGTGCACTGTTTCAACGTGACCGTTACGAATACCATACTCATCATTTAATGCTTTTAAAACAGGAGTGATCGCGTTAGTGGTACAACTTGCTGCTGATACGATTTTGTCTTCGGCTAAAATCATATCTTCATTTACGCCATAAACAATATTCTTAATATCGCCTTTAGCTGGCGCTGTAAGTAACACCTTAGCAACACCTTTTGATTGTAAGTGCTGACCTAAACCTTCTTCGTCACTCCAAATACCTGTATTATCAACTACTAACGCATTATTGATGCCGTATGCTGTGTAATCTATGTCTGCTGGCGATTTTGCATAGATAACTTTGATAAAAGCGCCGTTGGCTTTGATAACATTATTTTCTTTATCGATAGTGATACTACCGTTAAAAGCACCATGAACAGAATCACGACGAAGTAGGCTAGCTCGCTTTTCTAAATCATCTTCTTTGCCTGGACGAATAACAATGGCGCGTAGGTTTAATTTAGCATTAGGGCCGGCACGTTCAATTAACAAACGCGCTAATAAACGACCAATACGACCAAAGCCATAAAGTACAACATCTTTAGTTTCTTGCACGTCAGTATTTTTAACAATGGTGACTAATTCTTTTTCTAAGAACTGCTCAATTGACAAACCATTTGCTTCACCCTTAAACAAGTAACGGTAAGCTAATTTACCTACGTCGATACGCGCAGGCGCTAATGACATTTTGGCTAACGCCTGTAAGAATGGGAAGCTTTCACGTAAACGCAATTTATTTTCTTCGTGTAAAGCTACTGATTTATGCGCTTTAATAATGTCGATAGCTGAAGCATTAACTAGTGGGCGACCATATATAGAAATTTCGATACCGTTATTTCTAAATAACTGTCCGATGATCGGCTGCATGTTTTCAGCGAAAGTTTGACGTTCTTGCCAGCTAGTTTGATATTGTTCCTCAAGATGAGAAGTCATTGCGTAAACCTTTTATTTCAGTCAATTGAATGATGGGTTATTATTAATTTAAAGATGTAATTAGCAAAAATTAACATACTAACTACTAAATGCGGCGCATATTGTAATCCAACATGAAATATTTCGCCACCAGTTACAAACGTTTTTCAGGGATAAATAAAGAAAACGATGAAATTTTATAAAATAGTATTCACTATACCTTTTTTTACTTTAATGGGCTGTGATAAAGGGCCCAGTTTTGCTGAGTTATGTGAGCAACATACTGAAATTTGTCAAGAATTTCAACAAGACACCTGGTGTAAACGTGAACGTATTGCGGTTGGCTTTGCTAATTTAAATCATAAACTTACAGCGAGTGACGGCAATCAGTATCAGCAATTAATCGCCTATGAAGACTACGCGCAATGCATGGAACATGCTTCTCAGATAGAACACATCAAACTAAAAGTTAAGAAAACCATACGAGTTAACAATGTTATTAAAGCCCAAGAAAGAATTAAAGAAATATCTAAAGCGACAGAAAGCTCTGAGCACCCTGACCTACTATACTTTCATTGGTCACGTTATTTAAATGAGCGCGCGCTTAATAAGTTTATCGCTTTAGAAGGCAATGAAGTGCTAGAAAAGCCCAATCGACAAGTGAATTTAGCCAGTTACTACAGCAAAAGAGATCCTAATAAAACCTTAAAATTGCTCTACCATGCACTAGAGTTATACCCTAGTAATGCAACGATAGATACTGAGATATTTAAGTCGATTGCTAGTGTATTTGCCGATAAAAAAGAGCATAAACAAGCTTACATCTGGTCAAAGATATTACATCTATATGACCCTGAAGATAAGAACATCAACGACAAAGGCTTAATAAGCTATCTCAAAACACATAATTTAAATGGACAATTTTTAGATAGAGTAGCGAAAACAACTTTAAACAATATTGTCGAAGGTAAATTTAAATCACCACAGACCTGAGTAGGCTGTTGTAGAAGTTAAACCGAATGTATTAAAACGTTACCCAAGCTAACGATACTTAGGTAACGTTCTTAAGTTATGTTAACTAATTTCCTGCATTTCACGAGATTGACTCGACCAATTAACGTGATACTTTTTACCTGCTGGTTTATCAACACGCTCAAAAGTATGTGCCCCAAAGAAGTCACGCTGAGCTTGCAGTAAGTTAGCAGGCAACACAGCACATCGTATAGAGTCATAGTATGACAATGCAGATGAAATTGCGCCGGTTGGTATTCCCATTAATGCAGAATTTGACACTGATTTTCGCCAGTTTAACTGATGCTTACTTAATTGCTCTGCAAAGAAATCGTCCAGCAATAAGTTGTCAAGGTCTGGATTACGTTCAAACGCTTGGGTAATTGATTGTAAAAATGCCGCACGGATAATACAGCCAGCACGCCAAATCTTTGCAATACTTGAAAAATTTAGCTGCCAATGATGTTCTTTTTCAGCCAACTTCATTAATTGAAAGCCTTGAGCATAAGCACAAATTTTTGCGCTATAAATAGCATCATGCAACTGTTCAATAAACCCCTGCCTTTCTTCGCTATTAAGCGTAATAGCTTGTGGGCCTGCCAATATATCTGAAGCTTTAACCCGTAAATCTTTAAATGATGAAATAGAACGAGCATAAACAGCTTGAGCAATAGTAGGTGCTGGAGTGCCGAGCTCTAAGCTTGAAACCGCGGTCCAAAGACCGGTGCCTTTTTGGCCTGCTTTATCTAAAATTAGATCGACAAGTGGTGTTTTGTCTTCTGAGACACGATGACGCAATACTTCAACCGATATTTCCATTAAGTAACTTTCTAACGGTCCACGATTCCATTCTGCAAAAATATCTGCAATTTCATCACTGGATAAGCCCAAACCATCACGTAGCATTTGATAGGCTTCACAGATGATTTGCATATCTGCGTATTCAATGCCGTTATGTACCATTTTTACGTAATGCCCTGCTCCGGCTGGACCTATATAAGCGGCACAAGGTTCGCCCTCACTGACAATTTCACCTGGCTTAGTTCGCTCGATCGGCTTGCCTGTTTTCGCATCGACCTTAGCAGCAATGGCTTGCCATATTGGCTTGATTCGAGTCCAAGCATAGGGAGAGCCACTCGGCATAAGTGCTGGTCCAAAGCGCGCGCCAACTTCGCCACCGGAAACCGCAGAAGAAAACAAAATGAAGTTACTTTTATATTTTTTCTCACGAGCGACAGTATCAACCCATAAGCTATTACCGGTATCAATAACAATGTCATCGGGTTGAATACCTGCACCGATTAAATTTTCACATACTTGATCAACTGGCGCACCAGCAGGCACTGAAAGCACAATAAGATGAGGTGGTTTCAAACAAGAAAGTAATTCCGTATAAGAAGAACAACCCACAACACGTGCTGTTGATAAGCCAGTTTCGGCTTTATCTTGGATAATGGCGTCTTCAACTTTGCCAATATCGAGATCAAACGCTGCAATACTAAATCCATTATCAGCTAAATTTAGCACTAAGTTCTTTCCCATAACGCCTAAGCCGATAAAGCCAATATCACATACACCGTTGTTCTGTATCATAAAAGGTCCAAAAAAAATTAAAAAAAATGAAGTAGATTGCCATTAGACTGAGCAAAAAATTACGATATTAAACAGCCAAAACTGCTAGGCTTTATTAAACGCCAAGTATAATAGTCGATATTTTAGTAACAATACGCAATAAAACAAGCATTAAATCAACAATTATCATTTACTATCGATTTATAACTTGTATTTTTTTAAAAATGATGTAATTTTACTACATTATTTTTTTTAAGGTATGATTATGACGATTAGAGTAGGAATCAACGGATTTGGTCGGATCGGTCGATTCGTGTTTAGAGAGGCATTTGCCAGAGCAGATGTGGAAGTTGTTGCTATTAACGATTTGATTGATGTTGATTATATCGCTTATATGCTCAAATATGACTCTACTCATGGCCGTTTTAACGGCACTGTTGATGTTGTTAATGGTCACTTAATGGTTAACGGTAAACATGTTCGGGTTACTGCAGAGCGCAACCCCTTAGACCTTAAGTGGCATGAAGCCGAGGTTGACGTTGTTGTGGAGTCAACTGGTTTGTTTCTAACTGACGAGTTAGCTCGTAAACACATTGCTGCGGGCGCTAAGAAAGTTGTACTTTCTGCACCTTCAAAAGACGATACGCCAATGTTTGTTATGGGTGTGAACCATACTGAGTACGCTGGGCAAGATATTGTCTCTAATGCCTCATGCACAACCAATTGTTTAGCGCCTATCGCTAAAGTGCTTAATGACAACTGGGGTATAAAAGACGGTTTAATGACTACCGTCCATGCTACCACAGCGACCCAAAAAACAGTCGATAGCCCATCCGTTAAAGATTGGCGCGGTGGTCGTGGTGCTGGGCAAAATATTATACCTTCATCAACTGGCGCTGCAAAAGCGGTTGGTAAAGTTATTCCTGCTTTAAATGGCAAATTAACCGGTATGGCTTTTCGTGTACCTACACCGAATGTATCAGTAGTTGATCTCACCGTTAATTTAGAAAAACCCGCGAGTTATCAAGAGATATGCGCGGCAATGAAAACTGCGTCGCAAGGCTCGTTGCAAGGTATTTTAGGCTACACCGAAGATGCTGTAGTATCAAATGACTTTATCGGTGAAAGATGCACCTCAGTATTTGATGCTGAAGCCGGTATCGCATTAACAGATACATTTGTAAAAGTGGTGTCTTGGTATGACAATGAGATCGGTTATTCAAATAAAATTTTAGACTTAGCGAGCTATATTTCAACACAATAAAAGTTCCTTGTGTGTTGATTTTTTACAAAAGTCAGAATTTATTCTGGCTTTTTTGTTTATTATACAAGCTATTATACCACTTCCCTCCAAACCTCTTCTTTTTATGAAATAAAACAACAAATATCTAGCCAGCCTGACACTTTCCCAAATTCATCCTGATTTTACACAAACGTAATGCGTGACCCATTCAGTTTATTTTAAGCTTTTAGAACATTTAAATCATAAAAAACCAGGCAATGCCTGGTTCTTAATAACACATTTGTAAATGCAATAGCTCAAGTTTAGCTTTACTTTACGTGCTCTAATACTTGCTTAGCTAAGCGAGTAATTTCTTGCCAATTACCTTGCTTAATAATCTCGTCAGAGACAAACCAAGAGCCACCGCAACATGAAACATTTGGCAAGGCTAAGTAATCTCGAATGTTATTTAAATTAATGCCACCTGTTGGGCAAAACTTAATGTCTGGAAATGGCCCAGCGATTGACTGTAGAGCTTTTACGCCACCTGAGGCTTCAGCAGGAAAAAATTTAAGATGATCATAACCACAATCAATACCATCCATTAATTCCGATATTGAAGAAATACCGGGGATTAACGCCAAGTTAGCTGCTTTACCCGCTTGTAGTAGATCTTTTGTTAAACCTGGACTGATAGCAAATTGCGCTCCCGCATCGTAAGACTTTTGCAATAGATCGCGATTTGTTACTGTGCCAGCACCGATAATCGCTTCAGGTAAATGTTTCGCTATGGTGCTGATCACGTCCAACGCCGCAGGTGTACGTAACGTCACCTCGAGGACTTTCACGTCTGCAGCTAACAATGCTTCGGCAATTGGTAATGCATCTTTAACATCTTTTATCACCAACACGGGAACTATCGGGCCCATCGCAAATAGATCTTTTGGCTGTATTTGCCAATTATTTGATAACGTCATAATTCCTCTTAATACCTAGTAGTGTTAGCTGTTTTTTTTATATTACTGACTTGATTTTGTTCTGACATCAATTGTTTAAGATAAGCAGATGCGCCCAGCAAGCCAGGCTGCTTTTCAGTCACAACAAATGTTGGGATGGGTTGGTTAAATCCTGACATTCGCCCTTTTGCTTCAAACCTTGCTCTAAATTCACTGGTTTTAAAATACTCGATAAAACGAGGCACAATGCCACCTGCAATGTAAACTCCACCAAAACTGCCAAGGGTTAGGGCTAGGTTACCGGCAAAGCTGCCTAATACACGGCAAAACTGTGCGATGGTTTCAGCGCAAATATCACATTGATTAGCTAAACCTTTTGCAGTAATTTCTTTCGCTGATAGCTGATACGCGCTGCCATTTTTTATAAAACTTAACGCTTGATATATTTGTTCTAGGCCTAAGCCAGAGAGTAATTGTTCATATGAAACACGAGCATATTTTGTCATCAAAAAATTTAAAATAGCAATTTCTTGTTGATCGACCGGGGCAAAGTCTACATGCCCGCCTTCACCGCTTAAACTCAGCCAACCATCATTTAATGCCACAATATTCGCCACACCTAAGCCTGTACCGGGCCCACAAATAGAGATTGGCTTGTTAGCAATAACTTCACCAATACCAATCTGTACTTTTTGATCTGAGCCTAACTGCGGAATAGCATGTGCAATGGCGGTAAAGTCATTGATCAACACTAACTGATGTAATTGCAACTCTGCTTTTAGTGCTTGTTGAGAGAACTGCCAAGGTAAGTTGGTCATGACAATTAAATCTTTATCTACTGGGCAAGCAATTGCTAAACAGGCATTAATTTGCTTATTCAGCAATTGATGGCGTGAGATAAAATCGAGCAGCACTTCAGCTAAACCGGCATAATCTGCACAGGCATAGATCTCGATATTAGAAATATTGCCCTGCTCGTCGGTTTGTGCAACGCGCATATTTGTGCCACCAATATCAGCAATAATGTTAACTTCATTATTGAGCATAGTTACACTCCGCCTTGCATGTTGTCATCAAAAAGCGAACAGGCACCAGTTTCAGCAGAGCTTAAGTTACGGCGCATAAAACCAAAAAGTTCACGTCCCATACCCTGATGATGACCATTGACATTAAATATCGCATTTTCACGTTGTGCTAATTCGCTATCATCAACTAACAAGGATAACTCGCCAGTTTCACCATTAAGCAATAACATATCACCGGTTTGAATTTTAGCAATTAAGCCGCCGTCTAACGCTTCAGGGCATAAATGAATAGCAGCTGGCACTTTGCCAGATGCGCCCGACATGCGACCATCAGTGACTAACGCAACTTTAAAGCCTTTGTCTTGTAAAACCCCTAATGGTGGTGTTAATTTATGAAGCTCTGGCATACCACGGGCTTTCGGGCCTTGAAAACGCACGACAGCTATAAAATCTTTATCCAATTCGCCGGCTTGAAAGGCACTATCTAATTCATGTTGATCTTCAAAAACCACCGCAGGTGCTTTGATGACAAAACTGCCTTCTCGCAATGATGAGGTTTTCAACACCGAAATACCTAAATTGCCTTTCATTACCTTTAAGCCACCATCACTTTTAAACGGTTTTGCAGCTGTGCTAATGACTTCGGTATCGCCAGAAGTTGTTGCACCATCAACCCATTTTAGTTGACCATTTTCAAGCACGGGTTGTTGGGTATAACGGGTTAAGCCGCGACCACAAATGGTCTCAACATCTTCATGTACCAAGCCAGCATCAATAAGCTCTTTGAATAACAATGCCATACCACCAGCTTGTTGAAAGTGGTTAATATCAGCATGACCATTAGGATAAATACGGGTTAATAATGGCACTGCATCAGATAGATCATTAAAATCTTGGAAGTTAATAATGATACCGGCCGCCTTGGCAAAGGCGATGATATGAATGGTTAAGTTCGTCGAACCACCGGTTGCTAATAAAGCAACAATAGCATTGACAATTGAACGTTCATCGATCATTTTGCCCACTGGCATATAGTTGCCTGATTGCTGGGTCAAACGGGTTACCTGTCGGGCAGCGGCTTTGGTTAATTCTTCACGTAATTCCGTATTAGGCGCGACAAAAGACGCACCAGGTAAGTGCAAGCCCATCACTTCGACCACTAATTGGTTAGAGTTAGCTGTACCAAAGAAAGTACAAGTACCTGCGCTATGATAAGATGCTGACTCTGCTTCTAATAATTCTTCTTTGCCTATTTCGCCTTTAGCAAACTGTTGGCGAACTCGGGCTTTTTCTTTATTTGGGATACCTGATGGCATTGGCCCCGCCGGCACAAAAACCGTTGGTAAATGACCAAAGGTCATGCTGGCTATCATTAAGCCTGGGACAATTTTATCGCAAATGCCTAACATCAAAGCACCGTCAAACATATTATGCGAAAGTGCAACAGCACTCGACATCGCAATTACATCACGGCTCATTAGGCTTAAGTCCATACCCGGTTGCCCTTGGGTAACGCCGTCACACATGGCTGGAACACCGCCGGCAAATTGTGCTACACCACCTGTTTCTTTAATGGCCGCTTTAATAATGTCAGGATAGGTTTGATAAGGTTGATGGGCAGAAAGCATATCATTGTATGCTGATATAATGGCGACATCTGAATGATTAACGCCACGTAATGTTGCCTTGTCATCCTTGCCACAAGCCGCGAACCCGTGGGCTAAGTTGCCACAAGATAAACTTGCGCGATGCACGGTTGTCGATTTTTCACCGTCGATTTTTTTAAGATATGCCGCACGCGTATCTTTACTTCTATCTATAATGCGTTGTGTGATCTGTAAAATGTTTTTATTCATAATTATTCTGCCCAATATACTTGTGTATTAACGTTTGGCGCATGTAAAAATGCCCTGATGGGCATTTCTCGACTTTCTTGTCCCGCAATAGCTTTAGCCAATACTTGTTTTTTACTGACACCACTGATGTGTAAAAAGGTATTTTTACTGTTCGCCAGTGCCGAAAAACTAAACGTGATTCGCTGATGTGGTGCCGTTTTGGGCAACACTTTTAATAGCGCGGGGCTATCACTGGCAAGGCACTGCGTAATTTCATCGCTACAAGGAAATAGAGAAGCCGTATGGCCATCTTCACCCATACCGAGAATTAAAACATCTAGTGGTAATATTTGCTGCTCAGCCGCAGCAGTCAACTCAGCTAATGTTGCTTCGCTTAATATCTCCCCTTGCTTTAAAAGGAAAAATGTAGCTTTTACCGCTTCATTTTGTAACAAGTTTTCTTGTACTAACTGCGTATTACTGTCACTTGAGTCGTTATCAACCCAGCGTTCGTCTGCCAAAGTGATGGTAATCGCTTGCCAAGGCAGTTTTTTCATTGATAAGGCTTTAAAAAAACCTTTCGGTGTTGAGCCACCAGATACTGCGATACTCGCTTTACCTTTAGCGTCAACAGCAGCCGTTAATAACGCCGCGACTTTATTAGCAAGCGCTTCATCTAACAGTTCACGTTGGTTAAATTCATTAATTTGATACATTATTCTATCCACTGTCGGTCATCGCGTGCGATCAAAGCAATTGAGGAAACAGGCCCCCAAGAGCCAGCTGGGTATGGTTTAGGCGCTTCGTTAGTTGATTGCCATGCTTCGATAATACTATCTGCCCATTGCCACGCTGCTTCTACTTCATCACGTCGCACGAACAACGATTGATCGCCTTTAATTACTTCTAGCAACAATCGCTCATAGGCATCAACAACACGTTGATTATCGTACGCTTGTGAAAAACTTAAATCGAGTTTGTTTTCCTGAATTTGCATTTGAGAAGCAATACCCGGAATTTTATTCATCATATCAAGTTCAACACCTTCATCTGGTTGCAGACGAATGGTCAATTTATTCGACGGTAAATCAGCATAACTTTCGCTGAAAATATTATGCGCCTGCTGCTTGAAGTGCACAACAATCTCACTGTGCTTTTGTGGCATGCGTTTACCCGTACGCAAATAAAATGGTACGCCTGCCCAACGCCAGTTATCGATTTCAGCTTTAATCGCAACAAAAGTTTCCGTTGAACTATTGGTTTTTGCGCCTTCTTCATTTAAATAACCCGGCACGGCCACACCGTTTAAATAACCATCAGCATACTGACCACGTACAGTTTTATCTTTAACGTTTTGTTTAGTAATTGGCTTTAATGCCTTGATGACTTTTAATTTTTCATCTCGCACGCTATCAGCAGTGAGTTCAGCTGGCGGCTCCATTGCCAATAATGAAAGCACTTGTAATAAATGGTTTTGCACCATATCTCGCATTTGACCTGCTTCATCATAAAAGCCCCAACGGCCTTCTATGCCAACACTTTCGGCAACCGTAATTTGTACATGGTCAATACAATTGCGATCCCAATTATTGGTAAAAAGCGTATTGGCAAAGCGCAACACTAATAAGTTTAATACGGTTTCTTTACCTAAGTAGTGATCAATACGGTAAATTTGCTTTTCTGTGAAGTAACGGGATACTTGATCATTAATAACTTTCGACGATTCTAAACAATGACCGATAGGCTTTTCCATGACGACTCTATCGTCATCCTTGATCAATTTGGCTGTTTTTAAACCCTCACTCATATCACCATATATGGATGGCGGTGTAGAGTAGTAATAAACGCGTGGCGCCTGAACAGACGACAAAGTTTTTGCCAATTTGCCGTATGCTTTAATATCTTTAAAGTCGAGTTGTTGATAAACCAATTTCGCTAAAAATTTGCTTACTGTCGATGAATCTAATGCTTCTGATATAAACTCATTCAAGCTTTCATCAATTAACTGCTTGAATTGCTCAAGGGTAATTTCATTTCGAGCAACAGCAATTATACGAGTGTCATCACTTAATAAGCCAGCTAACTCTAATTGGTATAAAGAAGGTAAAAGCTTGCGGCGAGCTAAATCGCCTAGCGCTCCAAAAATAACAATTTCGCTTGCTAAAGGGCAACCTATGTTTTTCATAGCATCTGTTCTCAATTATTTTTTATATTCGTTTCATTGTAACTAAACTACATTAAGAGCTAATTTATCCGCTATAGCATCTTCAGTAAAGCTCTTTCTGTAATATTACTACATTTTTTACTTTTAACTTAAGAATGTAGACTGTATGGCTAATTTATGACAAAAATGGATTAAAGGTTTGCAACATTTAGCGCTTTTGTTTTATATTAGCCTAAAATGTGAAATAAATTTTCACAATTTCTGTTGTTAAGATAGAAAATAAATTACAGTTACCCTTAATTTGATCTGCACATGGTCGATTAAGTAACACGTGAAGGCATAAAAGTAATGAATATATTAGAAAAGATCGCCAACGAGTTAGATACTTTTAGCAAATCTGAACGTAAGGTGGCAGAAGTTATATTATCATCACCTGGTACCGTTATTCATGCTAGTATCGCTGCACTGGCAAAACAAGCCAATATAAGTGAACCAACTGTAAACCGTTTTTGTCGCCGTCTTGACACGAAAGGTTACCCTGACTTTAAACTGCATCTAGCACAAAGTTTAGCTAATGGAACACCTTACGTAAATCGTCATGTTGATGAAAATGATTCAGCTGAAGAATATACTTCAAAAATTTTCGAGTCGACCATGGCTAACCTCGAGTTAGCGCGTAAAAGTTTAGACACCTCAACCATCAATCGTTCAGTTGATCTTCTTACCCAAGCGAACAAAATATCTTTTTTTGGACTTGGGGCTTCCGCTGTAGTTGCACATGATGCACAAAATAAGTTTTTTCGCTTTAATGTCCCTGTGGTTTATTTTGATGACATATTAATGCAAAGAATGAGTGCTATAAATAGTCGACAAGGTGATGTGGTCGTGGTGATTTCACATACAGGTAGGACTAAATCTTTGGTTGATGTGGCGAGTTTAGCACGAGAGAATGATGCTACTGTGATCGGGATAACTACCGCTGGAACGCCATTAGCAAAAGAATGCAATATCGTGCTCTCTGTCGATGTCGCCGAAGATACCGACTTATATATGCCGATGGCCTCACGTATTGCCCAACTCACCTTAATTGATTGCTTAGCGACCGGATTCACCCTGCGTCGTGGCACTAAGTTTAGAGACAATTTAAAGAAAGTTAAAGACAGCTTACGTAGTTCACGCTTCGAACGTAAAGATTAATTAAATGCTACTGATTTCGTTTCCAGTGGTTGTTAAACATACTAGCTATATACTAGATAAAATAGAATAAATTTAAGGAATACCATGCCTAGAAGAACCAAAATTGTCGCGACCCTAGGTCCGGCAACAGATGATAGAGAAGTATTAAAGCAAGTACTAGCTGCAGGGGTAAATGTTGTTAGGTTGAATTTCTCTCACGGCATCGGGCAAGATCATATCGACCGTGCAAATACCGTGCGTGAAATAGCAAAAGAATTAGGCATTTATGTAGGTATTTTAGGTGATCTACAAGGGCCAAAAATTCGTGTCTCTACATTTAAAAACGGCCCTATTCGCCTAGCAGTAGGCGATAAATTTGAATTAGATGCTAATTTAGCCAAAGGCGAAGGTTGCCAAGAGAAGGTCGGCATTGATTATAAAAAACTACCTCAGGATGTAAACCCTGGCGATATTTTATTACTTGACGATGGCCGCGTACAATTACGCGTACTAGAAACCAAAGGACAATCGGTATTTACTGAAGTCACCGTAGGTGGGCCATTATCCAACAACAAAGGTATCAACCGTCAAGGTGGCGGCCTTACTGCTCCGGCTCTGACCGAAAAAGATAAAGAAGATATTAAATTGGCTGCCAAGATTAATGTCGACTTTCTTGCTGTATCTTTCCCTCGTGACGCTGCCGACATGCGCGAGGCGCGCTTATTAGCACAAGAAGCCGGCTGTGATGCCCGTTTAGTCTCTAAAATTGAACGTGCAGAAGCCGTCAATGACGACAAAGTGCTCGATGGCATTATTCTCGCCTCTGATGTTGTTATGGTTGCACGAGGTGACTTAGGTGTTGAAATCGGTGACGCGGCGTTAGTAGGCAAGCAAAAGCATATAATTGCCCGTAGCCGTCAGTTAAACCGCGTAGTCATTACTGCCACACAAATGATGGAAACCATGATTGAGCAACCCATGCCGACTCGTGCTGAAGTCATGGATGTTGCTAATGCTGTACTTGATGGAACCGATGCGGTGATGCTTTCTGCTGAAACAGCTGCAGGAAAATATCCGGTAGAAACCGTCAAGGCAATGGCTGCTGTTTGTATAGGCGCCGAAAAAGAAAGTTCGATAACTACGTCAAAACATCGTGTAGAAATGACCTTTTCCGAGGTCTCTGAAACGATTGCGATGTCTGCTATGTATGCCGCGAATCATTTAGATGGCGTTAAAGCAATCATTGCCTTAACGGAGTCTGGGCATACCAGTAAAATCATGTCGAGAATATCGTCTGGTTTACCGATATATTCATTATCACGTCATAGTAAAACATTAACTAAAACAGCCATATATCGTGGTGTTTACCCTGTTGCTTATGACTCAACCGGTTGTGACAATGATGACAAAATGGCGCAAGATGTTTTAACCATTGTCTCTAAAGGATCAGATTTGCAAATCGGTGATAAAGTAATATTAACTCACGGTGATTTAATGGAAACGGTTGGGGCAACCAACACATTGAAAATATTAACTTTAGCGAAAAAACACTTCGCCTAATATTGTTTAAAAATAATCAGTGCAAAGTTGAAAAGGTAGCGTAATCGCTACCTTTTTTATTTATGAAGTTAATAAAAACGCTTAGCCTTTTAGCTAAGTATCTTCAACTAAGTATGCTAAATCACCAATAACTTTATCGATTTTTTTATTGATGCGCTGACGCTGTTTATCCGTTGCTGTTGCCACCATATAAACAAATATGTTGGCAAATACTTGCTGATTATTATCAGTAATGGCGTTAATGTTATCCGTGCGCAAACTGCGACCGTTGACAAATAATCGATAAAACTCATATTTAAATTGATGCTCTGGTAAATCTTGATTTAATAATTCAGTAAATTGAACCATCCAAGTTTCACGATACTCCATCCTAGGTTCAAATGAACGCTGAAAGCCTTTGCTGATTAGCCTTACCTGTAATTTTTGTGTTGCTGTTAGCTTACCAAACCAGCTTTTTAATTGTGCTATTTGCTCGTTAGCACGCTTTTCAAACCAATCTACATCGTTTAACGCTTCATAGTCATCAAGGTTTTCTTGATGACGTTCTCGTAATGCATGGAGTAACTGCTGTTTTTGCGTAAAAGTTAAACTAAAGGTTAGCGGCTGCAGTTTAGGCTCAACAGCAATGAGGAAGTTTTGCCAGTGATTAACAAATTGCGCTAAATTGCCAAGCACCTTATCTTCATCAATCTGAGTATTTATTGCCTCTTTTAGTTTTTTAAGTTGCTGCACGTAAAGCGGTAATTGTGTTTTTCTATGCCATAAATGTAACTGCTCAAATTCTCTATCAAAACGTTGCTGTTGCTGCTCGTTTAGTGTGACATAATCATCAAGATACCAATGCGTCCACCAATCTAAGTGGTTATAGACAAAACGAAAGCTGCAGCCAGAAACAAACACCGCAAGCAATAAGCCAAGTATTGTATGTTTAGTACTTATGATGAATATGTTCATTTGATAACCTAAGTTCAATATCTGCTTTTCTGAAATTTATCCTACTATGGCTAAATTTAATAACATTTCTCATTCCTTACATTAGCTACTTTCACTAACAACCATCTAACCTACTGCATTTTGAATGTAATTGTTAATGATTTAGCGATGATTGCTCTACAGTAAACTAAACTTATTAAATTTGAGATAAGTTAAGGGTAAAGCAACTATACCTAAAGATAGCTTATTTATAATTTGGAAGTAGGCTTAATATTAATGTCTTTAACAACCATTGAGTAAGAAAAGTATGACAACGCAACGCATTGGTATTTTAACGAGTGGTGGTGACGCACCGGGGATGAACGCAG